>CAKTIH010000118.1 GCA_934565615.1 uncultured Oscillospiraceae bacterium
ATCTCCGGTGTGCCCATCGTTGACGAGAGCGGCAAGCTCATCGGCATCATCACGAACCGTGACATGAAGTTCGAGACCGATATGAGCCGCCGCATCGACGAGGTCATGACCAAGACCGGGCTTGTCACCGGCCTTGTCGGCACGACGCTCGACGAAGCCAAGGCCATCCTCCAGAAGAACCGTATAGAGAAGCTCCCCATAGTCGATAAGGACTACAAGCTGCGCGGCCTTATCACGATAAAGGACATTGAAAAGGTGCTCAAGTACCCCAACTCCGCAAAGGACGCTTCCGGCCGTCTGCTCTGCGCCGCCGCCATCGGCGTCACAAACGACGTGCTTGACCGCACCGGTGCGCTTATCGACGCGGGCGTCGACGTGCTCGTGCTCGACAGCGCACACGGCCACTCGGCAAACATCATGCGCACGGTCGAAAAGGTCAAGGCCAAGTACCCGGATGTGCAGCTCGTCGCTGGCAACGTCGCCACCGCGGAGGCGACCGAGGCGCTCATCAAGGCGGGCGCGGACTGCGTCAAGGTCGGCATCGGCGCGGGCTCTATCTGCACCACGCGCATCGTCGCCGGTATCGGCATGCCGCAGGTAAGCGCCGTTCTCCAGTGCGCCGAGATGGGCGACAAGTACGGCATCCCCGTCGTGTCCGACGGCGGCATCAAGTACTCCGGTGATATCGTCAAGGCGCTTGCAGCCGGGGCAAAGACCGTCATGCTCGGCTCCATGCTCGCCGGCTGCGAGGAAGCGCCCGGCGACACCGAGGTGTTCCAGGGAAGACAGTTCAAGGTATACCGCGGCATGGGCAGCATGGGCGCGATGGCCTGCGGCAGCCGCGACCGTTACTTCCAGCAGAACAACAAGAAGCTCGTTCCCGAAGGCGTCGAGGGTCGTGTGCCTTTCCGCGGCCCCGTGTCCGAGACGATCTATCAGATGATGGGCGGCCTGCGCTCCGGTATGGGCTATGTCGGCGCTCACAATATAGAGCAGCTGCGCACCCAGTCGAAGTTCGTGCGCATCACGAGCGCCGGTCTCAAGGAGAGCCACCCGCACGATATCTACATCACCAAGGAAGCCCCGAACTACACAATGAATCCCTGACGCTTAGATGCAACAAAACCCGCCGCTCAGTCATTGACTTGACTGAGCGGCGGGTCAATTATTCTTTTCGCTCGGTAAGATTCATATAGTGCAGATACAGCATGCCGAAGGGGTTTTTATAATCCTCGTGCCACGGTTTGCTTTTCCCGCAGAAGTGCAGGACGGCAGTGTTGTGCATGACCCAGTACAGGTCGTGCTTGCCGGTGCTTCGGATAAGGTACTTGGAGTAATTGCGCACATCGTAGTTCCATATAACGTCGTCAACAGGCACGGTCTGATCGCCATAGAGGATGTTGAACACATCCTGATCCGGGAGTATCAGTTCCTTTTCGTGTTCATTGACGCAGCGGAATACGTCCTCGGCGGTGACGAGCCTGCGCGCGGAGTTCAGGTCGATGAGCATGACGCCGGAGTTGAAGTATTCATGCTCCGTGTCGAGCCGCACCTGATTGATCTCATTCGCCATTTCGGTAAGCCCCGTGTGCGCCGCGGCGGCAAAGGTTTTTCCGCAGAGGTTCAACTCCCACAGCGGGCGCAGGGGATTGATGATGAGCATATCCGGGTCAAGGTACAAGACACGCTCCACATCCCGCGGCAGGATGAGCGGGGAGAGCAGGCGGTAGTACATCTCCTTCGGGTAGCGCTTGCTGGTCGGCGCGTTTTCAAAGAGCGCTGTGTCAACGGTGATGGGGCGCAGCTTCGCGCCGAAGAGGGAGCAGAAATTCGCCAGCTCCTCCAGCTTATCGCCGGGGATAGCACTGTGGAGCAGATACACCGTCACGTCCGCCTCATTGGGGTTGCTGGCAAAGAAAGAGCAGAGCATGACCTTGCAGGGCGGCAGATAGTTTTCATCAAGGGTAAGCAGTAAATTCATAGTGATCTCCTTATTCGGACTTCTTCATCAGCTTTGAAGAGCCTATGTAGAGCGGGATCGCCGCGAGCTGCGCGATGACCGATACGGCGATCATCGCCGGGATGCTGATGTCGTACAACACACCCATGAGCCAGCTGCCGAGGAACCAGAATGCGCCGAAGGAGCACTCGAAAACTCCGTAGCCTGTCGCGCGGCTGGCTTTCGGCACCATGCTCGTGACCGCGGCCTTGAGTATCGACTCCTGTGCGCCCATGCCAACGCCCCAGAGCGCGACGCCGAGGAGCAGCATCGGCATGGAATCGAACGCAAACACGAACACCGCAAACGGCGCGGAGATGACTGTCGACCATACGAGCGCCTTTACGCCGTTTTTGTCGTACATCATCCCGAAGAACAGCGCTCCCACCGCGTCGACAAGCATTGCGCCCGCGTAGAGAAGCGGCAGGCTGCCGGTCGAGACGAGCGCGCTCGTCTCGCTCAGCCCGGAGGCGAGGTGCGAGTATGTGCGCGACACGTGCATGATTATTATCGAGTAGTCAATAAAGCCAAAAGCGAAAAGGCTGATGCCGGCAATGTAGAGAATGAATTCTTTCTTCATCTTGAAGGGAACATATTCCTTCGGTTCCGGTTCAAAGTGCTCGGGGTTCGGAAACTTGCAGCGTGTGACGATAAGGAGAATGAGCGTTATCGCGCCGGGGATAGCCAGCACCGCAAAGCAGGTAGAGTAAATTTCAAAGGTCGTGCCCTCAGTCTTAAAGAGCATCACGAGGTACAGCAGCACCGGGCCGATGAACGCGCCGATCTGGTCGAGCACTTCCTGAATGCCGAAGCTCTTGCCGACGCCCTCCTGAGAGGCGGCGAATGACATGATAGTATCTTTTGCGGGCTTCTTTATCGCCTTGCCCATGCGCTGGATGACCAGCAGCACACAGGCCGCGATCCAGCCGTGCTCACCGACGAGAGCGAGAGCGGGGACGGCAATGATATCCAGCACGTAGCCGACTATTGTCATTGGCCAATACTGCTTGGACCTATCCGTCAGCTTGCCGAACACATAGCGCATCGAGTAGCCTATCAGCTCGCCGAGACCGGAGATGAAGCCTATCGTTGCCGCCGAAGCGCCGAGCAGAGACAGATACGCGCCGCGTATGCTTGATGCACCCTCATGCGTCATGTCCGAGAACAGGCTGACAATGCCGAAGAGGATTATGAACAGCATCGCCTGAGAGAGCTTTTTCTTTCCTTTGTTTTCCAAGAGGATCGCCGCCTTTCACAATTGCCGACAATAAAAAACCGGACTTGCCCGCCGCTTATGGAGCAACGCTGACTGATTGCAAAACTTATTATAATACCGCGTTTGCCGAAGATGTCAAGAAAATCCCATTTACAATTGGGATAATATGGGATATGATAAATAAAAATTCAAATGCGTATAAACACATGGAGCTGGACATGAAGGATTTTTTTGCGATATACGATACACTGCTTGCCGGGATAGACACGGATGAGGCTGTTGCCGCCGCGATATCCGGAGGCGGTTGGAGCGCCGCTGAAACGGAGACGGCCTTCGGCATCGCGATGACCGTGGAGGATGATACCGCCCCGCGTATGCTGCACGGGGATATGACGGGCATCCCGCTCAGAGAGCTTGCGCAGGCTTCAAAGAGCTGGAACCTGCGCGAAGCGTCCTTCGGCATGGCGGCAGTGAACGCGTATTATAACACCCCCGAGCGGCTAAAAAATCTCAACGCTTATGAGCCGGTCGAAAACTACTGCACGGCGGGGCTCGACCTGCACGGGCAGAGGATAGGCGTGGTGGGGCACCTCAAGCTGACGCCCGAGGTTCGGAGCAGTGCCGCGCAGATATGGACGCTTGAGCGCGACCCGAAGCCCGGGGACTATCCGGACTCCGCCTGTGACGAGCTGCTGCCGCGCTGCGGCACGGTCATAATCACGGCGAGCACGCTCGTGAACAAGACTCTCCCGCACCTGCTGGAGCTGTGCCGGGACGCTTATACCATACTTGTGGGGCCGAGCTGCCCTATGTGCCCGGAGCTTTTGGAGCACGGCATTGATCGCCTCGCGGGGCTCGTCATCACCGACAGAGCCGGCATGACGGCGCAGATAAATTCGGGGTGCCGCGCCACGCCCTATCCGATGGGGAAGCCGTTTCTACTGAAAAAAGACTGATAAGCAATGACTGCCGAAAAATAGGCAGTCATTGCTTTTTACCGGTTTGTCAATGACAGCGTCAGTGAGCATACGCACAGCGCGAGCGCCATGTATTTGAAGGCTGCGCTCGCGGTAAAGCACATGGCACTGTTGAAGAACAAGTCTATCACCAGTATCACGGCGACGGCGATCGCAAGCGCGGCGGAGGGGAGAGGGACCGCGGCCGACGGATCGACCGCGGTCTCGCCGCGCAGGAAAGCGCGCCCGTGGTGCACATAGGCAAATGCGAAAAGGAGCACCGCGGCAAGCAGAATATCCAGCGCGGAAGAGAGAAGCTTATGAAGGGCTTTCACCGAACGGTCAGAACCTTTCTGTGCGCAACGCGGGATTTGAACGCGCTCAGCGCAAGCACAGCCGCTGCGCCGATGATGAACCAGACTATGCTGAAGTCGGCGAGCGTCATTGCCGGCTGCGGGACCTTGAGCGTCGTGGGGCCGACGACGATGGCGTAGAGCGAGCCGACCATCATGCCGAGCACCATGTACATCACCGCGCCCATGTCGCGCTCCATCAGCCTTTTGAGGATGTGCGGCGAAACGGCGAGCCCCGCCGCGATGCCGAAGGCCAGCGCGATAAGCATCCACAGTCCGTCAAAGCTGAAGCCGAGCAGATCCTTCACCGCCGCAATCACAGGAAGATACAGCCCGAAAGACATCAGCAGTGACGAACCGGAGATGCCGGGGAGGACCATTGCAGAGATGGCGAGCATCCCGGCGAGGACGACGTACAAAACCGTCCATACATTGAAGCCGAGGGAGTTCACCATCGAGGAGAGATTGACCGCCGCGAGTCCGACGACTATGGCCGCGCCGAGCAGGAAGAACCCGACTCCGCGGCGGACGTTGCGCATGTCATCTTTCTGTTCGATCACGATAAGCGGGATCGACACTATCACAAAGCCGAGAAACATCGAGCTGAGCTTATATATCCCGGATGTGAACGCGCCGGCGAGCAGCGTCACGGCGAGCAGCATCCCGGCTATCCAGCCTATGCCGAGCTTCAGCAGGTACCCGAAGCCTTTGAGCTTTTCGCGCCATGAGCCGTAAACGAGCGTATCGAGTGAGCCGATGAAGCGGTCATAGAAGCCCATGATGAAAGCTATCGTGCCCCCGGAAACACCGGGGACGCTGTCGGCCAGCGCCATCGCAAAGCCGCCGAAGAGGGTATAAGGAAGAGTGTTCATGTCTTTATCTCCTGTTTCATCTAAAATGTTTTTGCTTGAGATGTTTTCCTGTGGGGTGAAGGTAGCCCCATATTTTTACCGCGCACTGCATGAGCGGGGCGCGGTTTATAAAGCAGAGCGAAGTCACGGCGGCAAACTGGATAGGAAGCCATAACGGGGCGTCCAGCACTATGAAGGCCGCCTGCACGGAAACGATAATAAGATCGAGCGCGCAGCGCAGCGGATCGGTATCAAAGCTTATGAGCCGCCGCACGCTCACTGCGCGTATCACATATACGGCAAGGCAGCTCACGAACGTCGCGATAGCCGCGCCCTGAACGCCGAGCGGCGAGGGGATGAGCGCAAGGTTCAGCGCGATGTTCAGCACCGCTCCCGCCATTGCTGTTCGGAAAGCCTGACGGCTCTCGCCGGTGACGGTATAGACGCTGCCCATGAAGCTTGAAAACGCCGAGCAGACCATTGCCAGCGTCAGTGCCGGGACGTATCGCCACGCGGAGAAGTATTCCTCGTCTGCCAGCAGCATGATGCCTATCTTTGACAGTGCGATCATCAGCGCGGCGCATATTATCACGCCCGCATGGAACAGGCTCCATATGTGCGAATAGAAACGCCGGTGCTCGCTTGCATCGCCGCCCGATTCGGTCACGGCGGAAAGCTGCCATGCGTCCATGAACACGGTCGAGAGCACTGTCAGCATCGTGGGGAGCTTGCTGGAAACAGAGTATATACCGTTTGCGGCGCTGCCTAAAAAGCCGCTTATCATGTATCTGTCCGAGACGCCGGTTATCCACCAGAATATCGCAGTGGGGATGAGCGGGACACTGTAGGCGAGCATCCGTCTGAAAAACTCCGGGGACACGCGCAGCGTAAGCTCGCGCCACAGCCGCTTTTTCAGAACGAGCCAGAGCGTGCAGCCCGCGTCCGCCGCAGCAACCGAGAGCACATAGCCCGTTATGCCGAGGCGGAACACCGCGAGCAGCGCTGTGCCGAAGATCGAGCAGACAAGCCCAGCCGTGAAGGCCTCGCGCCCCTTATCCGGGCGCAGCGCCGCGAAGCGGAACACTCCCTCGGCCATGCCTAAGGAGACGAGCGGGATGAGAAGATTCGCAGTCTGGGTGATGATATCGGCAGTGCCGTAATCCGCAGGGCTCATGTATCCGGTATAGAACCGGACCATGAAAAACACCATCAGCTTCGAGCCGACTGTGGCGAAGCTGATGAGCGCGGTATTGGCGGCAAGCGTTTTATATTTCCGCTCCCCGGCCTCCGCAGTCGTGCTCACGGCTCAGGCGCAGATGCCGAAGTGCTCGTGGAGAGACAGCTCTACGCCGTCTGTCTCGTGCTCCTCAACGGGCTCAGAGGGGAAGCCGAGCACCTCGCCGCTGAGATCGA
>CAKTIH010000119.1 GCA_934565615.1 uncultured Oscillospiraceae bacterium
AGCAATGACGAGCTGCCCGAGCTTTAAGGAGGGACACTATGGCGGAAAGATACACAAGGCTTTATACCCTGCCGGAAAACCTTTACACGGAGGGCGCGCCGCTCGTCATCGCGGCGGGTGCGCTGCTCAAGGATAACCAGACCGGGAAGGTGCTGGCACAGCTCAAGTACCGCTCCATATGCAGCCGTCCCATCCGCGCGATAAAGGTGCTCATCACCGGGTACGATATGGCAAAGGCCGTCATCTGCCGGGAGGAGCACCAGTACCTCGACCTTGAGATAGGTCGCGATGAATACTGGGGCTCGAAGGAGGCAGTCTATCTCCCTGACCGCTCGGTGCGCTCCTACTCCGCGGCGGTGCTCGCGGTCTATTATGCCGACGGCGGAAGCTACGTCTCCGATTCTCAGCGCTGGGAGCCGCTGCAGGAGCAGGCCGGGCTCGACACGAAGCTCTGGGACAAGGAGCTTGCAAAGCAGTACCGGATAGACACCACGCCGAAGAGCGCCTTTGTGCCCGTGCGCCAGAAGGACCTGTGGCTGTGCGCCTGCGGTGAGATAAACCGCGACGGCGAGCGCTGCCATGTGTGCGGGCAGGAACTGGACACGCTCATTGCCAAGCTCAATGTCGACCGGCTCCGCGAGGAAAAGACTGAGCGTCTCCGCCGCGAGGAGGAGCACGCCTCCGCCGTCGACGCCGTGCGTGATGCGCACGCGAAAAAGGCAAAGAAGATAGCGCTCATTACCGCACCCATCGCGCTCATCGCAGCGGCAGCAATAGTTTTCTCCGTGGTATCCTCCAAAAACGCCCGCGCTTATGATGAGGCCATCGCCCTGCTCGAAGCCGGGCGCTACAACGAGGCCGACGTGGCCTTCACAAAGCTCGGCAATTATAAGGACAGCGCCGAAAAGGCCGAGGAGGCCGCTGGCATGGGGCAGGAGAACACCGCCTACACCAAGGCCTGCAGGCTCCTTGAGGACGGCAGCTTTGACGAAGCGCACGATGCGTTTATCGCCCTCGGCGATTATGAGGACGCTGCCGAGAAGGCCAACGAGGCGCTGTACCAAAAGGCGGGCGTGCTCCTCACGGCCGGCAGCTTTGACGAGGCGTACGCGCTCTATACCGAACTTGGCGGCTACTGCGACAGCGCGGAGCTTGCTGACGGCTTTGTCCAGCGTAAGGTCAGCATGACAACAAGCTATGACGAAAGCTGCTCCGGTCCACTGACGACGACCTACGCCTACAGCAGCGACGGCGTTCTGCTGTCCGAGACGCGGCTATACTCCGAGTACCCCTCGATGGAGGACCAGACCTTTGAGTACAAGTATGCGCCCGACGGCAGCTACACCCTCACGCGCGATCAGGTCTCCTCCGTCTATGACGATCATGGGAACCTGCTCGGTCAGGGCGGCGTGTTCCAATATGACTATGTGTACGAATACTATGATGACGGGACTATGTCCTCCTGCACCGCTCTTGCCGAGGGCAGTGAAGACACGCTCTGGATCGAGGAGTACGACCGGCAGGGCAGCATGGACAGATACATCGAAGCCGACGGCACGGCTTATGACTTTGTGAACACCTACAAGGGCGATCTCCTGTACCAGCAGGATAAATATGACGCGAGCGGCGCGCTGGTCGGGAACATTAAATACGATTATGACGGTGAGGGCCGCCTCACCAAAAAGACAGTCATTGAAAACGGCAACGTCAGCAAGGCCGTTGTGACCGATTTCGTCTACGGCTATGTCTACGCGCCTGACGCGAAGGCCGCCGAGGAAGCGAAGAAGGCTGAGGCTGAGGCGGAAGCAAGGCTCGCCGCCGAGGCCGCCGCGCAGAGCGAGGAAGCGGACAGTGCCGAGGATACCGCGGAAGATGCTGCCGCGGAGGAGACTGCCGAACCGGAAGCTATTGACGCAGCTGCTCAGTAACACACATTTATAACTGTCTCCCCTGAACGTATCTGGGGGGAGACAGTGTTGTTTACAGTTCATTCACTTGACTTAATCCGCAAGGTGTGTTAGTCTAATCGAGGATACATTGACGCTGCTCTGTCGGCTGCTGTTCCCACCGGGGACCGGGCAAACGACAGGCAGTATATTTTTTTGCGAAAGAAAGAGGAATTGATTCAAAATGGCAGATTACGACGTAATAGTTATCGGCGCAGGCCCCGGAGGTATCTTCTCCGCTTATGAGCTGGTCAAGGCAAACCGCGGTCTCAAGGTCGCGGTGTTCGAGCTTGGCCGTCCGCTGGATAAGCGCAGATGCCCCATCGACGGCAAAAAGATCAAGTCCTGCGTCAAGTGCAATATCTGCAATATAATGAGCGGCTTCGGCGGCGCGGGCGCTTTCTCAGACGGTAAGTACAACATCACCAACCAGTTCGGCGGCACGCTCTATGAGCATGTCGGCAAGCAGGAAGCGATCGACCTCATGATGTACGTCGATGAAATAAACCGCACCCACGGCGGCGAGGGCACAAAGCTCTATTCCACCGCGAACACCGGCATCAAGCGCATGTGCCTTGAAAACGGCCTGCACCTGCTGGATGCGCAGGTGCGCCACCTCGGCACCGATATAAACTACGTCGTGCTGGAGAACATATATAACGAGCTCAAGGACAGCGTGGACTTTCACTTTGAGTCCGCCGTCACGGGCGTTGCCAAGGTCGAGGGCGGCTACGAGGTCCAGCTCGGCAACGAGAGCTACACCTGCACCGACTGCATCATCTCCGTCGGCCGCAGCGGCAGCAAGTGGATGGAATCCGTCTGCTCCTCGCTGGATATCCCGACCAAGTCCAACCGCGTCGACATCGGCGTGCGCGTCGAGTTGCCCGCGGAGATATTCTCCCACCTCACCGATGAACTCTATGAGAGCAAGATAGTCTACCGCACGGAGAAGTTTGAGGACCTGGTGCGCACCTTCTGCATGAACCCGCACGGCGTCGTCGTCAACGAGAACACCAACGGCATCGTCACCGTCAACGGCCACAGCTATGAGGATCCCGCAAAGCACACCGAGAACACCAATTTCGCCCTGCTCGTCTCCAAGCACTTCTCCGAGCCGTTCAAGGATTCCAACGGCTACGGCGAGAGCATCGCGCGCCTGTCGAACATGCTCGGCGGCGGCGTCATGGTGCAGCGCTTCGGCGACCTTGTCCGCGGACGCCGAAGCACCGAGCGCAGGATCCAGGAAAACTTCGTCACGCCGACCCTTGCCGCCACTCCCGGCGACCTGAGCCTTGTCATCCCCAAGCGTATTCTCGACGGCATCATCGAGATGATCTACGCCCTTGACAAAATCGCCCCCGGCACCGCCAATGACGACACTCTGCTTTACGGCGTTGAGGTCAAGTTCTATAACATGGAAGTCGAGATAGACGACGACCTCCAGACCAAGTGCCCCGGTCTGTATGTCATCGGCGACTGCTCCGGCGTCACGCACTCCCTGTCCCACGCCTCCGCAAGCGGCGTACACGTGGCGCGCCACATTCTGTCGAAGCACTGATAATAGTAAGGGCAATACCATGCAAAGCGTCTGGCGCATATGCGGTATTGCCCTTGATTTTTTGTTATTATGCGTGTATATTTGGAACGTATTTTCAAATTTATAGTATCTCTGCTTTCAGGAGGGCACCGCATGGCAAAGAAGCAGAATTTTTTCCACGGCGCGGCGATACTCACCGTCGGCGTTATCATAATGAAGCTGCTGGGCTTCATCTATAAAATACCTCTCGGCAACATACTGGGCGACGAAGGCTATTCCATGTTCACCAGCGCCTACAGTATCTATTTCATTTTCTTCACGCTGGCAACAGCAGGCCTTCCCGTCGCGCTCTCGCGGCTCATCGCCGAGGCCGACGCGAACGGCCGCGCAAAGCAGGAGGAAAAAACCTTCCGCGTTGCGCTCGCGACCTTCGCGGTGATAGGCATCATCTTCGCGCTGATACTGTTCCTATTCCCGGAATGGCTCGCCGCGAAGTACCTTGAAAACCCCGACGCGGCGCTGAGCATAAAGGCCATGGCACCGTCAATACTGCTGGTGTGCCTTGTCTCCGCCTACCGCGGCTACTGTCAGGGCAACGGCAACATGATCCCCACGACGGTGGATGAAGTGCTCGAAGTGCTCTTTAAGGTCATCTCCGGCCTGATCCTCGCCTCGTGCCTGCTCAAGGCCGGCTTCGGCAAGCCCGTTGGCTCCGCCGGTGCGATACTCGGCGTCTCCATTGGCTCGGTCATTTCCCTGCTGTATATGATAATATACAAGCGCCGCCATTACTCCGAGCTGTCCGCGTCCTACACTGCCGGCATCCACGACCCGAACGACACGCCTGACGACGATGAGGTCGTCGACTCCGCGTGGAAGATCGTGAAAGACATTCTCTCCATCGGCATTCCCATAGCTTTCGGCGCGTGCATCATGGCTATCCTAAACTCTATCGACTCCAAGCTCTGCATGAACCGTCTCCAGTCTGCCGCGGGCTTCTCCTATTATCAGGCGAAGGTGCTCTACGGCGTATACGGCAAGGCGCAGACGCTCTTCAATCTCCCCGCGGCTTTCATAACGCCGCTCACGATAGCGATAGTCCCGGAGATATCCGGTGCGATAGCAAAGGGCGCGAGCGCCGCCGCGCGCAAGACCTCGGAGGACGCCATGCGTATCTCCGCCGTCATCAGCCTGCCGATGGGCGTGGGGCTCACGGTCCTTGCCTACCCGATAATGAACGTCCTCTACCCCAACAGCAACGCCGCAGGTCCGGTGCTGCTGGCAATAATGGGTGTGGCCTCGTTCTTCGTCTGCACGGTGCTGATGGAAAACGCCATTCTTCAAGCCTCCGGGCATGAAAAGCTCACGATGGTCACGATGATAGGCGGCGGGCTCGTGAAGATAATAGTCAACTGGTTCCTCGTCGCGCAGCGCTCCATCAACATATACGGCGCGCCGGTCGGCACTCTCGTCAGCTACGTCGTCATGGCGCTGATGAACTATATCTTCATCTGCGTTGCCCTCAAGCACCGCCCGAAGCTCTTCCGGATATTCGCCCGTCCCCTCGCCGCAAGCGTCCTCATGGGCGCGGCAGCCTGGGCGATATACGGCCTGTGCGCGCGCTTCATAGGCGCCCTCTCGTGGTCGCGCATTGCGCTGTGCATGCTCGCGGCCATCGCCGTCGCGGTGATAGTGTACCTTGTGTCGACCGTCGCGCTCCGCTCCATTACAAAAGAGGACATGAAACTCATTCCCGGCGGGGAAAAAATCGCGAATTTCTTGCACATCCGTTAATTTTTAGGTGAAACTCTGATTATATTGCAATTTTCTCTTGATAAACAGGGAAAAGTGTGGTAGAGTTTGTCTGCTGCCCAAACAGCGGGCAGTACGGCAATGAGTATTCCACCGCCTTTTGGGGAACACTCCAATAAACAGGCATCAGCCGTAGAATCAATTAGGAGGAAATATATAATGAATAAGGCAGAACTCGTAGCAGCCGTCGCAGAAAAGACCGCTCTTTCCAAGAAGGACAGCGAAAAGGCTGTTAACGCAGCATTCGAGGCCATTACCGCAGCCCTCGTCGGCGGTGACAAGGTTCAGCTCGTCGGCTTCGGCGCATTTGAGGTCAAGGAGCGCAACGCTCGCGTCGGCCGCAACCCCAAGACCAAGGAAGAGATCCAGATCCCCGCAAGCCGCGTTCCCGTTTTCAAGGCCGGTAAGGCTCTGAAGGACGTCGTCGCAAAGTAAGAATACGCTTTGATTTTCAGCCGCCTTTCCGTTCAGAAAAGGCGGCTGTTTTATAATACCATCAGTCAACTTGTGCGTGTGCGTTCTTGTCAGCTGATGGTGTAATTTATCAATAAGGAGGCTGCTATGAGGCTTGATAAATATCTGAAGGTTTCCCGGCTGATAAAGCGCCGCACCGTCGCAAACGACGCCTGCGACGGCGAGCGCGTCAGCGTAAACGGCAGGCAGGTCAAGGCCAGCTACCAGGTCAAGGTGGGCGACGTGATCGAGATCGCCTTCGGCCAGCGCACGCTCAAGGTCGAGGTCACCGCTGTGACCGAGAACGCGACCAAGGCGGACGCGCCCGCGATGTATAAGGAGCTTCCGTGATGACGGAGCAGGAACGCGCAGAGCTTGAGCGCCTCAAGGCCGCACTCAGGCAGGTGAACGAAAATTCCGGTTATGGCTCTGACGCGACCTTTACTACCCACCTCGTGTTCAGGACAGCTGTGCTGCGCTATTGGCGCGCCGACCGTGACGGTACGGTGTACCGGCTGTTTGAAGAGTTCACGGAGCTTGACGGCGGCGCGGAGCTTACACGGCTCCGGTGCAGCTCTGCCGACGAGCAGCGCCGCGCGATGGACGCCCTCGCCGCGAGGCTCGCGCAGGCGCTTCCGGATGTCCCGATCGAGGACGCGCGGGAGCTGTGCTATGCCTGCATGTGCGCCGTCTCCGGCAGGGACAGTCTCACCGAGGAATATGATGATGCGCACAAAGCGGCGCAGGATCAGATGAACCCGCTCGTCCCGGTCATCGTCATCATTGTCATCGCCGCGCTCGTCTTTCTCGCGTACCGCTTTGCGTAGCCGGAGATTGACTTTAATCTTGAAAAGAAAAAGGCTGTCTCTCGTGAGACAGCCTTTTTTGACTGAATTTGCAATGAGCGTCGATCAGCGCTTGCTGAACTGAGGAGCGCGGCGGGCGGCTTTGAGACCGTACTTTTTACGCTCTTTCATTCTCGGGTCACGGGTCAGGAGACCGGCGGCCTTCAGC
>CAKTIH010000120.1 GCA_934565615.1 uncultured Oscillospiraceae bacterium
GGCGCAGATACACGGTGTTCTTCGCGTCCTCGGTCACGCCCTGGAACGTCTTGAACATCAGGTTAAACTGACGGATATCGGTAAAGTTGTGCTTGCCGCAGGTGGGGCAGGGGATGTTGTGCTCCTCAACGAAGTCCTTCATCTCGCTCTGGGAGAAGGCGTCGATGGGCTTGGGCAGCTCGAAGGCGGTCTCGCTGCACCAGTCCTCAATGAGCTTGTCCGCGCGGAAGCGCTCGTGGCACTCGCGGCAGTCCATCAGAGGATCGGAGAAGCCGCTCAGATGGCCGGAGGCGACCCAGGTCTGCGGGTTCATGAGGATGGCGGCGTCAAGGCCGACGTTGTACGGGTTCTCCTGCACGAACTTCTTCCACCAGGCGCGCTTGATGTTGTTCTTCAGCTCAACGCCGAGCGGGCCGTAGTCCCAGGTGTTGGCAAGGCCGCCGTAGATCTCGGAGCCGGCGAAAATGAAGCCTCTGTTCTTGCACAGAGCCACGATCCTGTCCATAGTTTTTTCGGTATTTTTCATGTTTCTTCCTTTCCTGCGGCTGGCTGCCGCAGAGATAAAATTTTTGTCTCCCGACAAACCTATAATATACCAGAATTATTGGCATATATCAACAAAAACTAAGCCGGGAAGAGTGTTAATTCTTAAATAAAGTTTAGAAATAGACAACAGAGATTTTATCGCGGTCGGTTCCATTGTCGGGAAAAAGGGTGTATAATACCAATATTATAAAAACCGTCGAACGGGATAAGGATAAAGATGAAAGAGAACGATACGCGGGACAGGACCCGCCGGAGACTTAAAGTAATACTGCTGGTGCTGCTGGCTTATATTGTTGCCATCGCGGCGCTCGCTGTGATAATAGACGCACGCCATGTGCGCTTTTACGTGACAGGCTCGGAGAACATGACGCAGGAGTACGGCGAGGTATACGAGGATCCGGGCGTATACGCGGTGACCTACGGCAAGCTTTTCGGCGAGGGGACGCAGCGCCTGCACGTCGCGACCGAGGGCAGCGTCGATACCGCGAAGCTCGGCAGCTACACGCTGAAATACTGGACGCGCTGGATGTTCACGGACTATGCGACCGAGCGCAGCGTCACCGTTATAGACACGACGCCGCCGGAGATAGAGCTCAAGCACATAGAGGGCTATGAGGCGAGCTGGATGGACGGCTATGAAGAGGAGGGCTACACCGCCTTTGACAGCTGCGACGGCGACCTCACCTCAAAGGTCGTGCGCACAGAGGATAAGGACAAGGTGACATATACCGTCACGGATTCGTCCGGGAACACAGCGACCGCCGTGCGCGAGATAAAGTACGCGAAGACCGAGCCGCGCATCATCCTAAACGGCGACGAGAACATGATATTCACCGCGCGCACGGATTTCAACGACCCGGGCTATACGGCGACGGACGGACTGGGGGACGACCTGACTTCCCTCGTGCAGGTGGACAGCAACGTCGTACCCTATATCGCGGGGGACTATCAGATAGTATACAGTCTCACGAGCGAGACGGGAGAGTCCGTCAGCGTGACGCGCAGCGTCACGGTCATTCCCGCGAACAGACCGGATATCGTGAACCCAGACGGCAAGACGATCTACCTCACCTTTGACGACGGTCCGGGGCCTTATACCTCAAAGCTCCTGGACGTGCTGGCGGAGTATAACGTCAAGGCGACCTTCTTCGTCACGGCGGCAAACTCCAAGTACTATGACCTGATCGCCCGCGAGGTGAACGAGGGGCACTCCGTCGGCGTACACAGCTACTCACACAACTATAAGACCATCTACTCCAGCGAGGAGGCTTTCTTCAATGACTTCAACGCTATGGAGGAGATCATATACGAGCAGACCGGCAGCTACACGCAGCTGTGCCGCTTCCCCGGCGGAAGCTCCAACACGGTCAGCAGCTTTAACCCGGGCATAATGTCCCGCCTGACGGAAGCACTCACCGACATGGGCTATAAGTATTTTGACTGGAACGTGTCCTCCGGCGACGCGGGGGAGACGACAAAGACGGATGTCGTCATATCCAACATCGAGTCCGGCTGCCGCGGCATGAAAGCGTCAGTTGTCCTCCAGCACGATATAAAGGACTTCAGCGTGAACGCGGTGGAGTCGGTCATAATCTGGGGCCTGCAGAACGGCTACACCTTCCGCGCCCTCGACATGAGCAGCCCCGACGCGCACCACGGGGTGAATAATTAAAGGTAAATGAAACGATCCCCCGGAGGTTCCGCATTGATGCGGAATCTCCGGGGGATTTGCTGTGTCTGTTATATCGCGAGGGCTGCGTTGAGCGCATCGCCGGTCGCAAGCATGGAGTTGCCGGGAGCCTGGCGCGCTTCACCGATGACTATCACCTGAGGCACGAGCTTTTCAAGCTCTGCCGAGAGGGTGTTATTGGAGCGGTAACCCATCGCGAGCACGATGCTGTCATAGCCGCGCAGCTCGTGAGTGCTGCCGTCGAGGGTGTTTGTATAAGCGACGCCGTCAGTGAAGAACTGGCTGACGCGGGCGTTCGTGAACTGACCGACCTTATAGTGCTCAAGGCTTGCCATGATGTACTTGCGCGGCTCGGGCATTATGTCCTCGCCGACAACGGGCTTCATCTCGACTATATCGCAGGCGTGGCCGCGCTCGGCAAGATGCTCGGCAGCTTCCGCACCGACCATGCCGCCGCCGACGATGAGCACCTTTTTGCCGACGTTGTGCTTACCGGTGAGCATGTCCTCGGCGTTTACATACCCGCAGTCCGCAAGACCGGGAATGGGCAGGATAAGCGGCGTGGAACCGGTGGCGACAATGACGGCGTCGGGGTTAAGCTCCTTCACCAGCTCGGGCGTGACGGTGACGCCGAGACGGATATCGACGCCCGCTTCGCGGCACCTGACGATGAGGCTGCGGATTGCCGGGGCGATCTCACCCTTTGCGGGAGGATAGGAGGCGACGAGGAAGTGCCCGCCAAGCTCGGTGTTCTTCTCAAGGAGAATGACGTCATGGCCGCGCTTTGCGCACATCATCGCGGCATACATTCCGCCGGGGCCGCCGCCGATGACGAGCACCTTCTTCTGCAGCTCGGCGGGGACGAGCTCCGCCTCACGGCCGACGCAGGGGTTCATGGCGCAGGTGATGGGACGGCCGGCAAGCATGTTCGGCACGCAGCCGAGCAGGCACGCGATGCAGGGGGTGAGAGTTTCGAGATGGCCGGTGCGCGCCTTGACAGGCAGCTCGGGGTCGGCGATGGACTGGCGGCCGAAGGCGACGAGGTCGGCTCTGCCCTGACGCACAAGAAGCTCGGCATACTGCGGCTCGGTATAGCGCCCGACGGTGATGACGGGGATGGAGACGGCCTTCTTGATCTCGGTGACGAGATCGGCATTGAAGCCGCCGTGGGTGTTGTTCGGCGCCCACATGAACTCATCGTGCAGATGGATGGAGCGGGAGACGTTGAGCGCATCGACGCCGCACTCCTGCTCAAGATAGGCCGCGACTGCCGCAGCGTCCTGAACGGTCAGGCCGCCCTCGCCTTCGTCGCGCGCGTTTATGCGGCAGAGGATGGGCATATTGCCGGTCTTGCGGCGGATGTTTTCGATGATGAGCCGGGGCAGGCGCATGCGGTTTTCAAAGCAGCCGCCGAACTCATCGGTGCGCTTGTTCGTGCGCGCGGAGATGAAGGTGCTGACAAGATAGCCGTGCGCGCAGTGTACCTCGACCATGTCTATCCCGGCTCTCTGGGCGCGGGCGGCAGCGTCGCCGTAGGCTTCGATGAGACGGTAGACCTCATCGGTCGGCATGGCAACGGGTATCTCGCCGCCGCAGTGGGAGGCCATGGCGCTGGCTGCCTTGAGCGGGTAGCCGGTGAGCTTGGAGTTGCCCTCGGGGCCTGCGTGCTGGAGCTGGATGTTCACCTTTGCGCCGTAGCGGTGGCAGCGCTCGGCGACCTCGCGGAAGCTGTCAACGGTGTCGTCAGTGAAGAGGCAGGGCTTTCTCGGGCCGCCCTTGGCCTCGGAGTAGACGACGGTGGACTCAATGGTGATAAGCCCGAAGCCGCCCTTGGCGCGCGCCTCGTAATATGCCGCGGAGCGCTCGGAGAGGGAGCCGTCGGTATTGGCAAAGTTATTGCCCATCGGGGGGACGACAAAGCGGTTCGGAACGGTGACGGTACCGATCTGTATGGGGCTGAACATGGTGGGGAATTTCATCTTATTTGCACCTCTTTTTTTAAATCAGTATCAGCAGTATCAACTGAAGAACTTTGCGGCGACCTCGTCCTCCGGCATTTCCTTGCCGGTGAAGAGACGGAAGGCCTCAACGCCCTGCTGGAGCAGCATGCCGATGCCGCCGACAACGGTGCAGCCGGCAGCCGCGGCTTCCTTTATCATGCGCGTCTCGCGAGGATTATAGACAGTGTCGGCAACGACGAGCCCCGGACGGTAGAGCGAGGGATCGACGAGCGTCTCACCGTCCAGCGGGGCCATACCGACCTTGGTGGCGTTCACAAGGATATCGCAGGACTTGACTGCCGCGGCGAAGGCTTCGGCATCGCAGAGGTCGTTTGCGGAGGCATCACAGCCGGGGACGTTCGCGCGGATCTTGGCCACGGTACGCTCAGCGTTCGCGTAGCCCTTGGAGCTCTTACGGTTAAAGATGACGAGCTTTGCAGCGCCGTCGAGCGCGGCCTGAATGGTGAGCGCAGTGGCGGCGCCGCCGGCACCCATGACGACTATGCTTTTGCCCTTGACGGAAACGCCGTGCTTTTCAAGGTTGCGCACGAA
Source organism: uncultured Oscillospiraceae bacterium (assembly GCA_934565615.1). GTDB lineage: Bacteria > Bacillota > Clostridia > Oscillospirales > Oscillospiraceae > Limivicinus. The sequence continues at coordinate 4,789 of CAKTIH010000120.1, forward strand.
GCCGACACCGTCGGTATTGTGGCCGGTGAGCCTGCCGTCCTCACTGACGGTGACGGTGTTGCAGGCACCGATCATTTCAGCCGCGGGGGAGAGTGCATCGAGGTATTCGCACACGGCGGTCTTATCGGGCATGGTGATGTTGAAGCCGCCGACGTTCATGAGCTTCAGCGCCTTGACGGCGTCATCAAGCTTTTCAAGTGGGACGTCAAAGGCGAGGTAAGCATTATTGAGACCCAGCTTATCAAAGCTGTAATTGTACATTGCCGGGGAACCGGAGTGCCCCACGGGAGAGCCGATCAGGCAGAAAAGCCGGGTGTGTCCATCGATCCTGTTTTCCATGTTTTTTCCTCCTTATTATCAGTTGAGCATATCCGGCCATGTCTTGGCGAGCAGCTCGGATACCGCGTCAAAGTTTGCCTTCGCGGCGCTGGGGACGCCGGTGGCAAGGATGGCGTCATTGATGACCTCGACACCCACGACGGCGGGGGAGACGCCCTTGGCCTTTATCATCTCGACAAAGCCTGCGGTGTCGCCGTAGCCCTTGCCGGGGAGAGCGCGGTCGTGCATGGATTCATCGCGGAGTATCGCTGCGGCATAGGCGCGCGCCTGCACGTCGTTGAGCTGGATGGCGACGAGCTTCTCGGAGGGGATATCCGCCATGAGAGCGGGATCGTAGCTCTGACCGGCGCGTATCCAGTGCCAAGAGTCGAGGATGAGCTTTGCGTTATCGCAGCCGGAGCCCTTCACGACCTCCCACGCCTTGCGTATTCCGGGAAGCCCGCTGTAGGGCATGGGCTCAACGCCGATGGTGTATTTCCCGGCGCGCCTGCACAGCTCCTTGAGCTTCTGCGCCGTCCACTCGACGGAGTAGTTCTCCATCAGGCCGCAGTTGATGTGGCTCACGCCGAAGAGCTCGCACATGTGGAAGCACATCTGCTCCTTGTACTTCTCCTCATAGGAGCGCTTTGCCTCCGCCCACTGGACGATGTACTCGACCTCGGTGACGCGCATGGAGTACTTGTCGAGAATGGCGAGGATGTCACTGTCAAAAAGACCTTCGTTCAGCGCGTCCACATAGGTCTCGGCGCGCAGGCCGATGCCCTCAAAGCCCGCGGCCTTCGCCGCGCTGACGCGCTCTTCAAAGCTGCACTGATCGCCGAGGGTCCATGAACTGACGGTAATGGGATGCTGTTTACTCATTTCTTTATTCCTCCGTTTTTTATTCTGCACTGACCGGCTGAGTCTGTGCTGCCGTGTCAATGTCTATGCGTTTGTTGAGAATGACTGCGAGGATGACGCCGATAAGCGTTACCGACATATTGAAAAGCAGAACGTATCGCGGGCCGTTCACACCGGAGACGCGGGTTATAAGGCTCGCGGCGTTCAAAACGGCGTAGTTTGCAACGCTCGAAGCGATCATGACTATCGAGGTGATGACGCCGCGGTTCTTTGGGAACATCTCGTTTGCGACCGAGGTGACGAGCTGGAGCACGCCGCCCGCCGCGAAGAAGCCGATGAAGAAGCCGCCGATCAGGCAGACCGCCGGGACCTGAACGAGAAAGACAACGGCGAGGGTCACGAGCGCGCAGGACGGATATATGATAAGGATCTTGGCGGGCTTCAGGCCCTTATTGAGAAGCGCGGCGTTTATGAAGATGGCCGCGACGATGCCGAGGGAGTACCAGGTTTGGATCATGCTGGGGTTAGAAAGCCCATACAGTGCGCCGAGCTCCTGATTGCAGTTCATCCAGAGCATGAAGGTCGTGGAGCTTGTGAAGCCGAGGGCGACGAGGATCGCCGCCGAAGGTGTGAAGCGCAGCTTTTCCTTCTCACCGGACTCGTGCTTTGCCGCGAGCTCCCGCTGGGGGAAGGGCAGGAACACGAGGGCGATGCCGTCAAGGATGATGATAAGCGCCGCGGCGAGGAACACGGTGTTAAACGGCAGACCGTGCCGGTC
>CAKTIH010000121.1 GCA_934565615.1 uncultured Oscillospiraceae bacterium
CTACATAAAGGAGGAGCTTCAGGACTCGGAGCGCTATCAGACGGTGTACTCAAGAGAGCTTGGGAGTGCCGCCGCGCCGACTGCGGGGCTGCACTTTACAAAGGAGCTGCTGGAAAAGATAGCGGCGAAGGGCGTAAAGGTCTGCTATGTGACGCTGCACGTTGGGCTTGGGACCTTCCGCCCAGTGAAGGAGGACGAGATAGAGGCGCACGAGATGCACTCGGAGCTCTGCATCGTCCCGGAAGAGACAGCCGCGGCCATAAACGAAACGAAGAAAAACGGCGGGCGGGTGATCGCAGTCGGTACGACCTCGTGCCGCACGCTCGAGAGCTTCGCAAAAGAGGACGGAATGCTTGAAGCCTGCTCCGGCTGGACGAATATTTTCATTTATCCTGGCTATCGCTTCAAGTGCATAGACGCGCTCGTCACAAATTTCCACCTGCCCGAGAGCACGCTTATAATGCTGGTGTCCGCACTGGCGGGGCGCGAGCATATCATGAACGCGTACAACACCGCGGTGGGGGAGAAGTACCGCTTCTTCTCATTTGGAGATGCGATGTTCGTTAAGTAAGAAAAAAATTTCCGCATTTGCTCCGAATGACCGCTGCGGTCATGCTCTTTTGAGCGGAGGTTTCTATGAAGAAAAATGAAGTAGTTTTGCTCTCGGTGCTGCTGCTTATCCTTATGCTGGGGATGCTCGGCATAGGGCTTTTCGGCAAAGGGAAAAAGCAGACGGAGAGCACGCCGGTATCGACCCCGGCAGTCACCGGCGAAAACGCGGCGGAGGCAACTCCCGCACCGACACCGGAAAAGGAATACGACACGGTCAATGAGGTCCCGGACAAGGTAATGAACGCGCTGAAGAAAGAGGCCGAGAAAGCGATGCTCAGTACGCGCGACACCTACGACAGCCTTGACAAGGGCACGGCGCTCAACGTGGTGCTCTCGCAGGATGCCGTAGCGCAGATAGTGTACACGCTTGCGGAGAACGGCTATTCGGCGATAGACTATTTCGGGAACATGGACATGCAGAACCCGCAGCAGCTTATCGATTTCGGCAACGCCGTAAACGCGGGGCAGGATGCGGAGGCTGCGTACTATGTTGTCCACACTGACGGCTCCATACACGCGAACAACCTTGTCTACAATAACGGCGTGGGCTCGGTCATAACGATATCGGTCGAGTGGAGGGACGGAAGCCCAAGGATATATTCGGCGGGGCAGTTCTCGCTTTCTGAGATAAAATACACCGAAAAGGGCTGGCTTATCTGCAACAGGTATACCGGCAGCTTTGATAAGGACGGAAAGCTCGGCACCAATCCGCACACCTTTATACGGCTCGTGCCTTACGTCGACGATAAGCGCGCCCTGTCGGAGCGCTACCTCGGCAGCTCCGCATACGCGGAGAACAATCTGTTTACCTGCACATGGAGCTCCGATAACTTTGGGGAGCTTGACTTCAACTGCCTTTACCCGATATTGTACGGACAGTACTACGGTACGGAGCAGCTTGTCAGCAGCAACATTAACGCACTGACAGGCTACGCGACGGTCAAGGACACGAACATGCACATAGTGCCCTATGAGCAGTTCGAGCGGGTGATCGGTCACTTCTTCGATATAAAGGACGAGACGATACGCGCCATGGCAGATAATAGCAGCAGCTACGGCGGGTACTTCATCCTCGGCGCACAGCCCGGCTTCTACACCTCGACGACGGTACATCTGCCGGAGCCGGAGATCACCGACTACTGGTACAACAGCGACGGTACACTGACGATGAAGATCGACGCGGTCTATCCGTGGTACGGCACGGACTGCGCGTTCACGCACGAGCTTACCGTTGAGGAGACGAAGAACGGCTTCATATACGTTTCAAATTACGTGTACGAGTCCCCGGACAACATTTTCCCCGACCTCGCTCTCAAGAGAGAACGGGAGGCGGAGATCGCTGCGCTCGGATAAGAGTTCCATATCATGCCATCCGGCCTTAGGTCGGGTGGCATTTTTGAAAAATTTCCGGAACAGGTGAAAGATTTTAACAGTGTCATGGATATTATAAGTGAAAAGCTTTTCGGGCAGGTGCGGAGCGACCGGACACGGCGGCTCCGCAGCAGCCAAAAGGAGAGACACAATGCTGACACATGAGCGCTTTGCCTATCTCGCGGAAAAGTACATAGACACCGTGTTCCGCGTGGCGTTCAGCTATCTGAAGAGCCGCGAGGATGCGGACGACGTGACGCAGGAGGTGTTCATGAAGCTTTGCAGCGTGAACACAGAGTTTGAATCGGAGGAGCATATCCGCAACTGGCTTATCCGCGTCACGATAAACCAGTGCAGAAGACAGTTCCGCTCACCGTGGCGCAGGCTTGAGAACATCGACGACTACGCCGCAACGCTGAGCTTCGAGGACGACAACGACCGCGAGCTGTTCAGAGCCGTGATGGGACTTGAACAGAAGTACCGCAGCGTCATATTCCTGTACTACTACATAGGCTATTCGACGGCGGAGATCGCGGATATACTCGGCACGCCGGTGAACACGGTGAGTACGCGGCTTTCACGCGCGAGGGCAAGGCTAAGGACGGTACTGACGGAGGTGGAACATGACTGACAGAGAACGCTTTGAGCGTGCATTCGCGCCTGTTCACGCCTCCGCAGACACGGTTACGGAGGTCTTGAAAATGACAGATGCAAACAGGAAAACAAAGCGGACCGGAGCGGCGCGCCGCGCAGCAAGGGTCGCGCTTATCGCGGCAATAATATTTGTGCTGCTCATAGGCAGCGCCTGCGCTGCCGGTCTTTACGTAAATAGCCCGGAGCAGGCATGGAAGATAGCACAGCGGGAAATACGGAAAATGAAGGACATGGGCATACTCTCGCAGGAGGTGCAGATCGGCAGTGAGGCTAAGCAGATAATCGAGCGCCGGGAAGAGACGGATCCGGAATTTTATTTCGAGCGGCTGTTCAAGCGCAGATACGACATCAGGGTATACGGCGACGGGAAGTATAGCGTCAACCTTTACATCGATATGGAAACAGGCAAGATCACGTATCTCTCAGTGGGTGCAAAAGCCGATGAAAACGATGGACTGGTAGAAAGAGCGTGCTGGAACGGAGAGAAGGCATATTACCCAGCAAACTACGACGACATTATTCCGGCAGACATGACGGTCGATAAATTATGCACACTGCTCGGGGAATACTGGGGATTTACCGGGTATACGCTCAGCGGCACAAAGGACGGATTCTACAGATACGACACAGCTGTGCCGCCCGGGGATATGCTTGTATCCGAGTTGGGGGACGAGCCGTATCTTACTGTATATTTCGACGGTGACCAGTGCGGCGTACCAATGTATATTGATCTTTATGGGTTCATAGGAGACGGGGGCGGCGTATATGTGAATCTCGGCACGAACCACGGCATAGGGTGAATATTTATAGAAGAACCTCGCGGAACGATCCCCGCGAGGTTCTCGCATAAAGGCTCAGAAAAACTGTCATATTATCCGGAAAACCGCGTCTTTATAGGTGAAAGCACCGTAAAGATAAGGGAGGACAGCTATGGACGATTCAAAGATAATAGACCTGTATTGGCAGCGGGACGAGCGGGCGATAGAGGAGACGGACAGCAAATACGGCGCGTACTGCCACGCGGTGTCGATGAACATTCTCGGCGTACGCGAGGACGCGGAGGAGTGCGTCAGCGATACATACGCCCGCGCGTGGAACGCTATGCCGCCGGAGCGCCCGGGGCGGCTGCGCGCGTGGCTTGCGGGCATTACGCGAAACCTATCTGTAGACCGCTGGCGCAGGAACCGCGCGCATGGACGCGGCAGTACAGTGACGGTACTGCTCAGTGAGCTTGAGGAATGCGTACCATCGCCGCGTGGGCTTGAGGAGATCACGGACGCGAGGGAGCTTGGCCGCACCCTTAACGGCTGGCTCGGCAGTCTGCCGCGGCAGGACTGCGCGGATTTCATGCGCCGCTACTGGGGCGGCGAGAGCGTGGCGGATATCGCGGCGAGCCGGGGCGTAAGCGCAAACGCGCTGAGCCAGAAATTTGCGCGTATGCGGCGAAGCCTTAGAAGTTATCTTGAGAAAGAGGGGGCGGCACTGTGAACGGGAACATGAAACTTTTGCTTGGGCTTGGATATGTTAGCGGGGAGTATATAGACATGGCACTGGAGGCAATGCCGGTCAGAGCGCACAGGCACAGGCCAATTAGAGCGCTGCTGGTAGCGGCGGTGATAGTGTTGCTGCTGCTTGCCCTCAGCGCGGCAGCGTATGCGGGAAACTGGTTCGGCATCAAGGATGCACTGCTGCATCAGACAGAGGTCACGGTATATCTTTCGGTACAGGGACTTGAAAGCTCGGCGGAGTTTCAGGCCTATCAGGAGTTCATGGACTTCTACAACGATTACACGGCGAACGGTTACTATGGGGATGCCGTGCCGCAGGAGCAGGACGAATGGATGCGAGAGCACAGCCGCATATACTTCTGCTACACGCAGCGGCTGAAGGACAAGATATTTGAGCTGTGTGGCAAATACGGGCTCAAAACACGCGACGGAGTGTATGAAGAAGGCAGCGCGGATATCGGGCGGCTATATACCGCAGTCGGCGTTGATGGCTTTATGCGCGGCTGCGAATTTGACAATGAGAACGTGGGATTTATATGCTATGGTGACGGAAGCTTTATACTGCAAGGGATGTGGTACGACGCGGAAAAGGGACTCGACTGCACTGTCCGGCGCAGCATGAAGGGCTACTTCGGTCAGGGCTATGCGCATTTTGGCGCGGACGCGGTCACGGAGCGGAGCTACACGACGGCGCTCGGAGCCGAGGTCACAATCATCATGGATGAATATAACGGCGCGGTGCTTTATAACGGTGAGGACGCCTTTGTCACAGCGGAGCTGACGAGCTTTGATACTGAGACGAGCTATGACGGCGACGTCCCGGAGGAGCAAGTTCTCGGCAGAGAACTCACGGAAGCGACGCTGGAACGCTTCGCGGATTCAATAGATTTTGCCGCGCTCGGAAAACGCGGTGCGGTTGATTGGAGTACAGCAGCAGGGGAGACTGAGCTGCCGAAAAACCGGACGGAGCAGCAGATGGAATACGGCCGGGAGATCGCGGCGGGGATAACTGACATCGGCACGACCGTGACGGTCTATGGGAGCGGGCTTGAATGCACCGTGACCGGGATAAGCATCGATGATAACATCTACTCTGCGGGCTGGATGCTTGAGCAGTTCCATGAATCGTCCGCGTACATCGGCGGGGCAGACTATCCGTTCCCGGACTATATAGACGCGCAGACAGGGGAGCTTATCGACGGCGCGAGACTTGCGACGGTCAGCCTTACGGTGAAGAATCCGCACACAGGGGACGTGAAGGGTAACGGCGGACTTTCAAACGACGGGACGAATAATTTCGCCAATAATATTTTTGTGCTCAAGAGCGGTGACGTGGCCATGAGAGATATCTACGCAGGCAGTGCGGCGTACTCTGGGGACGAAGCGATAGCGGGGCAGTACGCATACGTGCACATTGAGCCCGGCGAAACGGTCAGCTACCGTTTGGGCTATATCATCGACGACAGGTGCAATAATGCCGAGGGCGCGTATCTCTACTGCATCAGGGACACCGGCGGTCAGCTCAGCGCGTGTTATATCCCGGTGACCGGGCGCGAAGCTTGAGCCTATGGAGGCTGCTTGGATTGACAGTGCGCTCAGTTCGTGTTATATTTATACTCTAAACCAGCTCAAAGAGTAGTCCCGGATAATTGCGAAAGCGGCGGTTATCCGGGCTTTTTATGAAGCCTTGGCAAAACAGCCTTTGGCTGCGAGGAGGGAATTTCTTGTATAAGCTGATAAAGCAGGATGGGCATGCCCGCCGCGGTGAGTTCAAGACTCCACACGGTACGGTGCAGACGCCTGTGTTCATGAACGTCGGTACGCAGGGCGCGATAAAGGGTGCACTGAGCGCGGCCGACCTTAAGAATATAGGCTGTCAGATAGAGCTGTCCAATACCTATCATCTGCATGTGCGTCCCGGTGACGATTTGATAAAGGACATGGGCGGGCTGCATAAGTTCATGACATGGGACGGGCCTATCCTGACCGACAGCGGCGGCTTCCAGATATTCTCGCTTGCGAAGCTGCGCAAAATAACCGAGGAGGGCGTAAAGTTCAACTCGCATGTTGACGGACGGCACATCTTTATGGGACCGGAGGAGAGCATGCGCATCCAGGCTAACCTTGGCTCGGACATCGCGATGGCCTTTGACGAGTGCATCAAGATCCCGTCCCCGCGCGAATATGTCCAGCGCTCGTGCGACAGGACTTATCGATGGCTCCAGCGCTGCAAGGCGGCGCTCGCGGAGTATAACTCTATGGACGATGCGGTGAACCCCGGACAGATGCTGTTCGGAATAAATCAGGGGACTGTGTTTCATGACATCCGCATCGAGCACATGAAGAAGATCGCCGAGCTCGACCTGCCCGGCTACGCAATAGGCGGGCTTGCGGTGGGCGAGACCCATCAGGAGATGTATGACACTATAGAGGCGGTGGAGGAGTACATGCCGAAGGACAGGCCGCGCTACCTCATGGGCGTCGGTACGCCGTCCAAGATTATCGAATCTGTCGCACGCGGGGTCGCTGTCTTCGACTGAGTCATGCCTGCACGCAACGGTCGGCACGGT
>CAKTIH010000122.1 GCA_934565615.1 uncultured Oscillospiraceae bacterium
GCATTCTGTGGCCCGCTCCGAGACTTTGTGCGCTGATGTTTTGCGGATGTGCACACAGAACAGCAGCAATAAATCGCCGACTATAAAATAAGGGAGTTGAAACCCTAGAGAAGCTGGGCCTTTTATAGATATTAATAGATGTACTGATCAGTATTATAACTATTAAAAGGAGAAAAAATAAATAATGCAGCAAGGGGCTTTCAGCAGAGCCGTTCAGAGCATAGTATCACGTGTGGCAGCGGCAGGCAAAACGGGTACGCAGAGGAGCAATGGAAAATCCGCGCAGGTTCAACAGCGGTCACCCAACAGGGTGGTCGACAACGGAGCGTCCGTGCGCAGCACGGGAATGCCAAGTTTTACTGAGTATAAGAACGCGGGGCAGAAGAGCACGGACTTTTCACCGATACCTACTCTAGAAGAACTGTATAACATCGTAAAGGGAAATACTGCTTCCACTGGGGGAGGAACATGGGATAGCAGCAGGCAAAGCGACAGTAACTCAAGCAGTGCGGATAATCGTTTTCAGACCGAAAAAGCAGATGAGCCGTCAGAAAAGGCGGCAGAAGATACTTCCAAGAAAGACGTAGACTGGTGGACGCTGGCCTACGGCGTGGCGGAGCAGGGAGCAAACGATTTTGTCGGTAACTTTACCAGCGCGCTGGATATGCTTGTCGGCGATTTTGCACAGGAGATGTGGGTGCTGGGCGGGCTTATGTTCGGCGTAAGCGACGTTGGGACAAACCCGATCACTGCCGCCAACAACTATATGCAGGAAACGACGAAAAAGGAAGCGGAATATTTTGCAAAAAATGCCTCAGGCAGCGAAACAGCGAAAAATCTGAATAAATACGGCACGGTCGTCGCATCTGCGATTCCGACGCTTGCTTTGGCAATGATGACAGGCGGGATGTCCAACGCCGGTATGGCGGAGAAAGGCATTGAAAAAGCCGCGTTTATGGTGAAGAGCACGGATTTCAGCAGATATATGGATATGGCGAAAACCGTCTTAAAAGAAACCGCCAAGAATCCGAATGCGCAGATGGCATTCATACAAGGGGCTGGATACTCATATGAGATGGCGCTGGAGGAGGGAGCCTCGGAGACCGAGGCGGCACTGTTTTCAATATTGAACGGCGGCTTCAATTCGATCACCTCAGTAGGAGGAGGAAATAAAGACCTCGGCGGTATACAGTCCCTGCCGCAGAACGTAAAAACTGCACTGCAGGAGGGAAACTCTCCTGTCGTGATGGAGTATACGAAAAGCGTAGTTCAGGAGATCGGAGAGGGGCAGCTGCAGCGCTGGTTTGAAAAGACCATGCGGTCGATCTATGATCCGAATGTAAAGTTCGGCTCACTGTCAGATCCGAACGCAATATTCAACCCGAAGGATATGTGGGAAACTGCGAAAGCTGATTTCATATCCGCTTCTGCGGCAGGCGGGGTCCATGCTTCGGCGAAGGCCGCGGAGAAGGGCCTGATGACGGCGGCAGGAAAAAGTTTTTCTAGGATCGACAGCTTCCGTTTTGCAAGAGAGCTTATGGAAGCATCTCCGGAATATTCGTTTGCTGACGCTATGGAGCAGGGACATCTGCTGCACAAGGCCACAACGGGGAATATGCTTAGCGCCAGTGAATTTGACCGCTTATCAATGACAAATCAGACTATTCAGCAGATGTTTACCGAAAGGACAAACATTCCGTTTTCTGTATATGACAATGCCGATGCGACTGTGCTGCGAAGGAAGTATGGTTCAGGCATTATAAAAGTGGCAAATAATGATGTAAGAGTGGGTAACTCACAGTTTGGGCTTATTGATTTATTTCGATCAGCGGGTTATAATGAAAATAAATCAAAGCTGCCGTATAAACACGCGGGCGGCTGGGATAACAGTGTGATAATCTCGGACGGGACACAGCTGAATAAAGGCATCCTTAAGCCTAACTGCTCATATGTTGCGGGTGAAAACAATTATATCTATAAAACAGATGAGCTTGGGAGACAGTGCGGTGCAACAGCATGCCTGCAGTTGAAGAAGCATGACAAGCGAAAAGGAAATGTGGGCAAACCGGCCGACAAGCTTCCGGGAGACGAAGCAGGACATTTATTCGCGGATATGTTCGGCGGATCAAGGTTTCTGGACAACCTGGTCGCGCAGTCGTTTAACGTGAACCGGAGCGAGTACAGAAAGATGGAAAACATCTGGCAAAGGGCGCTGAAAGGCGGCAAATCGGTTTATGTCGATATCGACCTCAACTATGAAGGCAACAGTTTCAGACCGACATCATTCGATATCACATATTACATAGACGGAGAACATACGATGCTGCGTATATATAACGAATAAACACTTCAGGAGGTGCGGTCATGTACTATAACGACAGCGACCAGGCGCGGGAGAGCGGGCTGAGAAGGGCTTTCGTAGAAAGCACGCGGGAGCTCATAAAATGCGTGAACACGCTGGCGGCGGGGGCGGCAGAGAAGGCTTACTGCTATCTGAACCTCTGCGGGATGGATGTGTTCACGGGCTGCTTCTTCGTTGACGGGGACGGCAGGGCTTCGCTTTCCCCGGCGTTGCTGGGGAAAAAGCAGGGAATATTCGAGACGGTCATGACCACGCAGGCAAGAAAGCTGCGCGGAGCGTACATTGAATATGCCGACGATATCCCGGGAGAGTTCTTCCTTGACTTTGATATCGGCGCGAAGAAGCCGCACTGCCTTACCGGGAGCGAGAAATACCCGAAGCATGATGAGGCGCTGCTGCATTTCTATTCATGGGCGCGCGAATACGGCGCGGACACGCCGACGATCCCGCTCACCGAGCTGACCATGAGAGACCGCATCCGTATACGCCGGGGGAAAATGCTGCCGTATGTCGAGTTCGTACACCCGACGGAGAAAGCCACCGAGATGAACCTCAAGTGGTACAGCTCCACGGCGAAGAGAATAGACGAGGCAAAGGGAAAGTATGACGGCAGCGAACCGTCCGACGCGGTATACGGCGACGGATGGCTCGCCATAGAAAAGGAGTTCGAGCGCATCTATCCCGGACAGACGGAGCCGAAGCACTACGCGCCGCTTATAAAGTTCGAGTTCGGCGGCAGGGATCCGCTGGACGGCATAAGCGTATACGACGGCGGGGACTGCTGGCACTTTGTGTCGTTTGGACTGAGCGCGCTGGCCGAACCGGATATAGAGAGCGACGAGGGCGTCAGCGGCTACGGCATGGAGTTCACGCTCCGGCTGAAGAAGCAGGGCTTTGCCGATGAAGAGCTGGAGCTGGAGAACATCTGCGGTATCTTCCAGCAGATTGCCGCGGTCACGTTTGAGACGAATGAGCTTTTCCTGCCGTACGAATACCTCAGCTCCGGTCAGACCGTGGGCGTGGACGCGCAGCACGAGTCGGGCATAACCGGCTTCATCACCGTGCCGGACGTCAAGGCACAGCCTATCACGACGCCGTTCGGCGCGCTGGAATTTGTCGAGTTCATCGGCGTGACAAAGGCAGAGCTTGACGCGGTGCAGAATAAGTGCCTGACGGTCGAGGAGCTGTACAAAAAGCTCGGCAGCGACCTCACCGATTACCGGCGCGAGAGCGTAATATGATACGAAAACTGCCGCACAGCACGTTTGGTGCTATGCGGCAGTTTTGCGCTTGGAAACATATTTCAGACGGATTCCGTGCCCTCGGTATCGAGCGCCCGCATCGCCTTTTTGAACTCGACGGAGAACATCACCGCCGTGAAGCAGACCGCGATAAAGTCCGCGACAGGTTCGGCTGTGTATACGCCGGTCGTCTTGTCCGCGATGAACTGCGGCATGATGTATATCAGCGGCAGCAGCAGGACAAACTTGCGCATCACCGCCACGATTATCGAGCAGCCCGCGAAGCCTATCGAGACGAAAGTCATCTGGCAGGCGATCTGTATCCCGAACATGAACAGCGCGCCGCAGTATATGCGCAGCGCCTTTTTCGTGAACAGAATAAGCGCGGCATCAGACGAGAACATGCCGGCGAAGAGCCCGGGGAAGAGCATTACGAGCGCCCACAGTGTGACCGAATAGCACAGGCAGACCCGGAGCAGCAGCCGGAACGTGCTCCTGACGCGCTCGGCGGAGCGCGCGCCGTAGTTGTAGCTGAGTATCGGCTGCGCGCCCTGGGCTATGCCCTGAAGCGGCAGCATCGCAAGCTGCATGACGCTTGTAAGGATCGTCATCGCGCCGACCGCGATATCTCCGCCGTACTTGAGCAGGGAGGAGTTGAAGCACACGGAAATAACGCTCTCGCTCGCCTGCATCACGAAGCTTGCCGCGCCGAGCGCGACGCAGGGCAGGACGAGCTTTGCGCCGGGGAAGAGGTTCTCCGCGCGCAGCGAGAGCATCGTCTTTTTCCCGCGCAGGAAGGAGAGCACCCACACGCAGGACAGGCACTGGGATATCACTGTCGCGAGCGCCGCGCCGCGCACGCCCATGCCGAGGGCGAAGATGAACACCGGGTCGAGCACGATGTTCGTCACCGCGCCGATGAGCACCGTGTACATGCCGACGCTCGCAAAGCCCTGCGCCGTGATGAACGCGTTCATACCGAGCGTAAGCTGCACGAACACCGTGCCCAGCGCGTATATGTTCATGTAGTCCGCGGCGTAGCCGATGGTGTTCTCGCTTGCGCCGAAGGCCAGCAGCAGGTCGCGCCCCCATATCAGCAGCACCGCCGTCAGCACCGCGGAAATGCCCAGCTGAAGCGTGAAGCAGCCGCCGAGGGTCTTTTCGGCACTGTCATGATCGCCGCGTCCCATGAATATCGACGCGCGCGGCGCGCCGCCCGTTGCGGAGAAGGACGCGAAGGCCGACACGACAAGGATGATCGGCATGCATACGCCGACGCCCGTCAGCGCAAGGCTGCCGTCGCCGGGCATGTGCCCGATGTATATGCGGTCGACGATGTTATAGAGCATGTTCACAAGCTGCGCGATGACTGTCGGTACCGCGAGCTTTAAAAGCAGCTTGCCGATAGGCTCCGTGCCGAGAAAGGTTTTGTCCTGATCCATGAGATGCACCCTGTTTCTTCTAAGCTTATCACAGCATTGTACCCCCTGCGGCGCTGACTTTTCAAGTCACAATTTATTGATTTTTTGCCCGGAAACGGTTGACCTCGCCGACGCAATGATGTAAAGTGGAAATATCAAAATATAGGAGACGTGTAATATGCTCTGGAAAATTTGCCTTAAAAGATTCCGCTGGTTCATATACTGCCTCGTCCTTGCCGTCCTGTTCGCGCTGCCCGCCGCGTATGGCGACGGGGAATCCGGCGGCGCATTCGGCGCGATAGCGTTCTTTATCTTCGTGCCCGCGGCCTTTGTCGCCTTCGTGTGGGCGGCCTATGCCGCCGTGCGCGACATCATCAATGTGCGTCGCGGCGGCGCGCTGCCCGAGGATAAGCCCTCGGTGGTTTCCACGGCAGCCGGTAAGCTGCGCGATGAAGCCGCCGTTGTCAACGAGCTTGACTCCCATGGCAGGACGAAGTATTTTATCCTCCGCATCCTTGGTGTGCTGCTGGTCGTCGTCGGCCTCGCGCTTATTATCAAAGACGCTGTTGTTATCGGCACCATTGTGCTCATCGCAGGCGGCGCGCTCTGGATCGCGGCCTCGCCTAAGAGCTTCAACGAGACGACCGACGGCATGAAGATGATCACCTGCCCGAAGGAAATGACCATCGAGGAGCTTTATAACGGCATCCGCGGCATGAGCACTGCGCTCGGCGCACCGTATATCGGCAGGGTCAAGACCATCCCGGGCGACACTATCCTCTTCGGGCCCGACGCCGACGGCTGGTTTGCATACATATACAAGGCGCTCGACGGCAGGAGCTTCTACGCCGCGCTGAGCGATTTCACCGCGACGATCGAGACGCCCGCCCCGGATCCCGCACCGGACGCGGCGGATGACGGTGAAAGAGAGACGGATTACGACGGCGTACTTGAGGAGATATACACCGCCGTGAAGCACTGCGCCGACCGTGCGCGCACCGGGGCTTGACTTGCACACGGGCTTCATGTAAAATACACAGGATAACCAAGGACACGCCTAAAGGCCGTCTGGCCAAAGGCGTGTCTTTTATAAAAGAGGATAAATTATGACAGACGAGAACATAAACGCGCTTCCCGAGGAGCACGATACCGGGGAGCTGTATTACCACAACCACGGCGACGGTCACGTCCACGCGCATACCCACGAGCATGGGCACGGTCACGGACATACGCACACGCAGACTAAGGCCGTCGTGAACCGGCTCGCCCGCGCCATTGGGCACCTTGAGTCCGTAAAGCGCATGGTCGAGGAAGGGCGGGACTGCACCGATGTGCTGATCCAGCTTGCGGCGGTGCGCTCGGCGCTCAATAACACGGCCAAGATAATCCTGAAGGACCATATTGAGCACTGCATCAGCGACGCCGACCACGGCGACGGCGACAGCCTCCAGCATCTCAACGACGCTATAGACAAGTTTATATAACGACATTATAAATGAACGCGCTGCAATATACTTTGCAGCGCGTTCAACAGCCTGTCAAAGAAGTCTCGCCAATGTGCGAGTTTTTTGGTATAATGGGAAAAAAGAGAACCGGCGGGGGGATAAG
>CAKTIH010000123.1 GCA_934565615.1 uncultured Oscillospiraceae bacterium
TAAGCCGCTCGCGTTCGACCTCGCCGATCTGGTGGGGCTCTATGTTCAGGAGGTGAGTTAATGGGAATCATCGACAACGCCGTGACCCGCGCGCTGGAGATAGCGGCGGACGACAGCCACGGCTATGACCAGACAAGCCGCTGGGGGCCTGACTACGATTGCAGCAGCTTGGTTATCTCTGCGTTTAAGAAAGCCGGGGTGCCGCTCAGCTGCACTTACACCGGCAACATGCGCGGGGACATGTTGCGATGCGGCTTCGAGGACGTGACCGGCAGTGTTGACCTCACGACCGGTGCGGGGCTTGAGCGCGGCGATGTGCTCTTGAACCACGTCCATCACACCGCCCTGTATATAGGCGGTGGACAGATAGTGCAGGCAAGCATCAACGAGTACGGCAGCACGACCGGCGGACAGACCGGCGACCAGACTGGGCGCGAAATATACACGCGCAGTTATTACAACTACCCATGGGACTGTGTGCTGCGGTACACGGGGGCAGAACCGGACACGGTTTCGGCACCGGTGAAACCTACACGCTATGTCACTGTCGAGCTGCCCATGCTGGAGGACGGACAGACCGGCGTAGTCGTCGCGATGCTCCAAGCAGCGCTGAAGTATCTCGGCTATGATCCTAAGTGGATCGACGGAGAGTTCGGAACCAGGACGCGCAACATGCTCATGGCCTATCAGGCGGAGCACAGCCTTGAGGCTGACGGCATCTGCGGCGCGGCGACCTACAAAAGCATAGTGGGGAGGTGAGCGGGAATGAAGAAGATCATTTAACTTGCTGGCAACTTGCCAATGAATAAATATGCTAAGAGGTAAGGCACATGGACGAAGCAGTTAAACTCGCAGAGATTGAGCAGTGGTGCAAGAGCAACACGCATCGCATTGACGATCTCGAAGTCCGACAGGACAATCTGGACAAACTCGCGACTACCATGTCGGTCATGGCTAATGAGCAGGAGCACATCAAGACCGATGTTGTGGAGATCAAGAGCAACGTAAAAAAGCTCATGGACAAGCCCGCTAAGTATTGGGATACAGTCGTAGGACTCATTATCTCAGGCGTAGCGGGGTACGTCCTGGGTATGTTTCTGAAATAAGAAAGGAGTACAAACATGGAAATGATAGGCATAGCAAGCGTGGCGGCAATTACCGTCATAGCGTATCTCATCGGCGAGGGTATCAAGGTTACTGGCCTTGACAACAAGTGGATTCCGGTCATCTGCGGTATCTGCGGCGGCGCACTGGGTGTCGTAGGCATGAAGATAATGCCTGATTTCCCTGCAACGGATTACATAACCGCCGTCGCCGTCGGCATCGTATCCGGCCTCGCTGCGACCGGCGCTAATCAGATCGTTAAGCAGCTGGGCAAAGACGAATAATTATTAACACGCGCTGGGCGCAAGCAAAAAAATCCTTGTAAACCGACAAAACGGAGGACAGATGAAAGAATCCGTGAAAAATTTCTGCCGCTTGAATGGGCTGAACCAGCAATCAGCAAACCTTGTAGACATGCTATATAATGCGTACATAGGAAGTGAGGCTAACGACAACAGCAGAAATAAGAACCAGTCTGATAACGCCGGGGGAGAAGAACAAGCTGCAATTTCCGAGAGCACTGAAAGAACAGTTTGAGCGCGACTGCGGCTTTACAGACGAGGAGTTGACCATATTCCGCATGAGGGCACGGGGGATGAGCATCTTGCAAATTTCTTTTGCTCTTCAGACAGAAACCGAGCTATACGGCACTGAAAAAGTCGAGCGCCGTATACGGAGCATAAAAAATAAAATAGCTGCCGCGATTGATGGCTAAATGATGTGTTGACGAGGGCTAACCGATGGGTTGGCCCTCTTTTTTTATGCGAAAATATCAACAGAAAGGACGTGACGTAATGGATTACCCACAGTATTACCAGCAGCCCCCGCAACAGCCACAGCAGCAGTTCTACGGCGGTTATCAGCGGCCTATGCAGCAGGTACAGCAAGCAGCACCACCGGGGTACATCTGCAAGCCCGTGACAAGCCGTGAGGAGGCCGTAGCGACGAGCACAGACTATTTCTCTCTTGGCGTCGTAATGCCGGACTTAGGTCACGGGATGATCTATCTCAAGCGTTTTAACCAACAGACCGGATCATCTGACTTCTTCGAGTTCAAACTCTTCACACCGGAGCAAGCCGCACCGGTGGAGTACGCGACGAAAGCCGACCTTGACGCGCTCCGGGCGGAGCTGACACCTAAGAAGAAACGGAGGATAGACGACGATGAATAACCTTTTCCCGCCGCAAATGGCAAGAAACATAAAGGGGATGGCGACGGAGGCGATAGGCACTATGAAGCAGATGGGGCAGATGGCCACAGATGCAGAAATGGTAATGTCGCTGATAAGCGCGTATAAGTCGGGGAACTTCTTACCGGCGTTGCAGCAGATGGCGTCGCAGAATCCGAAGATGGCACAGGCGGTGACGATGTTGCAAGGCAAGGACGCTAACAGCCTTGCGCAGATGGCGCAGAACATGGCCGCTGAGCGCGGCATTACGGTAGACGAACTGGCCAAGGAGCTTGGCCTTAAATAAATAAAAATCCTATCAGTTTTGCAGGTCTTGATAAAAACTGCCCCGGCAAATGCAGACGGGGCGCGCGACCCGTATGTAAATAAACTGATAGGAGATTTTTTATGGCAGACGATTTTATGAGCGGATTTCTCGCCGGGCAGGGCGACAATTCCGGCAGGGGCAACAGCTTTCTCGGCGGTGATGGGCTTGCGGCGATTATCATAATCGCGCTGCTCTTCGGTTGGGGACGCGGCGGCTATGGCGCTGGCAACGGAGCCGGTGACGGCGGCTCGACTGGCACAGGCGCGGCTATGGCCGGGTATGTTCTCACGTCGGATTTTGCGAACCTTGAGCGCAAGCTCGACGGTGTAAACAACGGCATCTGTGACGGCTTCTACGCGATGAATACCGGTATGCTCAACGGCTTTGCTGGGGTCACTCAGGCGGTCACAGGAGGCTTTTCTGCGGCGGAGCTTGCAAGGTGTAACCAGCAGGCGGCACTCATGCAGCAGCTCAACGCGATGCAGATGCAGTCTCAAGAGTGCTGCTGCGAGAACCGCGCGGCTATTGCGCAGGTGCGCTACGACATGGCTACACAGGCTTGCGACACCCGTAACACCGTGCAGGTAGCAGCACGCGACATCATAGACAGTCAGAACGCGGGAACCAGAGCCGTCCTTGACTTCCTGACTAACAGCAGACTGCGCGATCTTGAGGCGGAGAACTCTACCCTTAAACTCGCGGCATCTCAGGCGGCGCAGAACAACTACCTTGTCAACACGCTGCGCCCTGCACCCATACCGGCGTATCAGGTGCAGAACCCCTATTCGTATGGCGCGAACGGTTGCGGCGGCTGCGGCAACTATTAAGCAAAACTGATATCGGGGCGGGGATAACCCGCCCCTGAAAGGAGATTACCATGTCATGTAAACCCGTATGTCAGCTTTGCCAAAAGCTGATACTCAGCCAAGCGATAACGTTTGCCGATGGCAACGTAGTTGTCAACCTCCCGGACGGCAGCTATACCAACGGCGAGAAATACTGTATCGTATTGGCGCAGACCATACCCGCGACGGCGACGATCAATGCGCCGGTCGTGTTCACCATCGGCACGGGGACAGCTCAATTCCCGCTGACAAACCGCTGCTGCGCACAGGTGACAGCGTGCGGAGTGCGGACGCGGACAAAGTACAGCACCGTCGTTGTCACAAGCGCAACAGGCGCGACGTTCCGCATGATAGGAAACCCCTGCTGCTCTCCGAGCAACAATCTTACCGCAGTTAACGCGGCAACAGGAGGTACGACAGCATGAGCAGAACCGACCGTATAATGAGAATCCGCGACTATCAGCCGCAGGATAAATACCGTGACCGCCGGGGGCGCGAGCATTACGACAATGGCCGTTATGCTCCGCGCAACGAATATCGTGACAACTACCGGGATGACTACTATGAACGCCGCAGAATAGGTTTTGACTACGACGCGCCGCGTATGGGTGATCCGGTGAGCTATGGCGGGGACTATGAGCGCGGTTATGGCGGCGGCAGTATGTACAACGGCATGAGCCGCGAGATGGCGGATGAATGGATGCACGATCTTGAAAATGAAGATGGTAGCAGGGGCGCACATTGGAGCTACGATCAGACGTCAAATCTTCTTAGTCAGAAGAAATATGACAGTGATCCGATAGAGTTCTACGTCGCAATGAATATGCTGTACTCTGACTATTTCAAGGTTGCAAAGAAATTCAACGTCAACAACACAGAGTTCTACGCCGACCTTGCCGAAGCGTTCCTTTGCGATAAGGACGCGGCAGATGATAAGCTCATAAGATATTATGAGTGCGTCGTAGACTAAGCCGGAGGCCGGGGATTTCCCCGGCCTTTGCCTAATCTGCGTTAATAATACGTTGATAATAGAGCAGAACGGGCAAGAACGGAACGGAATAAAAAAGTGACAGGATTCACGAAAAACTTCGCAAATCCTGTCATTTTTGGTGGAGATAAGCGGGATCGAACCGCTGACCTCTTGAATGCCATTCAAGCGCTCTCGCAAATCATAGCTTACATACCCCCATTTGATGCAAATGGGAAAAGAAAAATCTCATGCGACCATTTCTATACTGTTCAAAAACTGTTCTATGCTGATATTCAGCGTGATCTTGATCTCATAATCCCGGTACATATCCACGCGGTCAATGATACGAGAAACGATCATTTTCTTGGCTGCAATATCGGCATTGTTATACATGGCCGCCCATTCCAGCATATCGTCAAACTTCTCTGAAACGGCAAGAAGATTGTTTTCGGCATCGTGATAGTCCGCTTCGGCTTCCTTATAGGCGGTCATCAGATCGGCGTATTTGCGCTCCTGTGACTCTATGACCGGCCGGAGCATTTCGGGTGTAAAGGCGCTTTCCCCGGTCAGAGATTTGATAATCTCACCTTGTAGCCGCTGCAATTCGCTCTCTGCCTTGCTTGCTTCCTGAAAGAGCTGCTTGACATGATTCTTTCTAGAAAGAATGTCCGCCTGGCTTCTCGCCCGTATGACCTCGCCGCGGTCAGCCGCTTTTACTCTGGCAAGAATGTCACGAACAAAGGTGTCAATAACATCATCCACCTTGTTGACGGTATAGCCTGTCTGCCCGCTGCACTCACCATGCTTGCGGGTTTTTGTTTGGCAGCAGTAGCGTGTCCTTACGGTGTCTGTTCCGTCGGCTCTCGGTCGGCCTTTGCCGCTGGTTGTAATACACAGCCGCGCCCCGCAGTGACCGCAGAATATGTTTCCGGCCAACAAGGAATTTCCCCGCGTATTCAGCGGTGCGGATCGGGTGCTCTGGTATTGTCGTGACCGGGTTTGAAGCATAGACTGCACCTCATTAAAGGTCTTATCGTCTATGATCCGAAGCTGCTCCAGCATGGGTGATTGGGATTCCCCACAGCGCAGGATGCCAATGTATATGACATTTCGCAAGATAGACTGGATCGTGGCAGGATGCCAGTTTTCGCCGGATCGGTTTCTGTAGCCCAGCTCATGGAGCCTGTTTGCAATCCGCTGTGCTCCGTAGCCATAGACATAGGCAAGATGGAACATAGTACGGACAACAGCGGCTTCATCTTCGCGGATAGCAAGGTCGTGTACCTCCTGCTTTCGCTTGTTCATGCGTCCGGACTTTACCAGCTCATACCCATAGGGACAAATACGCCCGGTAAAATAGCCCTGCTCATTGAGAATATGCAGACTGTTGGCGGTGCGGATTGAGGTCTTTTGGCTCTCACCGTCTGCCTGCCAAAAGCGGATATAGTTCATCAGTCTGTCCGTATGGGATTCGATCCGCTGCTCTCCTTCTTCGGTAGCCCAAACACGGATTCCATGACTGATAAGCCATTCCACAACAAAGGGAGTCTCGTCAGCAATGCGGCCTATGCGGTCAAACATGAATACAAGAAGAATATCAAATTTCTGCTTTAGCGCGTAGTCCTTGATCATCTGCACTTTATCCCGGTTTTCCGCTCTGACCTTATGGCCGGAGATTCCTTCCTCCTGCAACTCGCAGACAATCGTCCAGCCGTTCTGCTCGGCAAACGCACGGCAGCGGAGGCGCTGCATGGGAATGTCGGCTTCATCGTTGGCATCATGGTAGAGCTGTTTAGTGGAGGAAACGCGATAAAGGCAAAGCACCCGTGTACCCGGTTCTATGTAAAGAGGAAGATTGAGGCGACAGCCTGTTTCTTTATCAAAGCTATAATTTGCGTCAGTGCTTGTTAGATTCATTTCAATACCATCCTTTCACGGAACGGCATTGGCACTTCTGCAAAATATATGAAGTTTTCAAGGTACAAGTCAGAACCTTTCTATTCATATTTTCTCATATATACCGGATAGTGTCAAATTATCGGGTACTTTCCAGTCCGCTTTTTTAGTCCATAATGCTTTGAAGCAGTATTCCTTTTACGCTTTCACAGATGTCCGGGTTATTCTTCTCACGGCAAACTGCGGTAATATGATAACCGTTGATTCTGGCCTGTAC
>CAKTIH010000124.1 GCA_934565615.1 uncultured Oscillospiraceae bacterium
TGGGTCTCCTTCAGGCCGCCGGGATAACCGGAGTGGGTACGGTAGTACTTCTGCTCCAGCTTCTTGCCGGTGAGGACAGCGTCCTTGGCGTTGATGATGATGACATAGTCACCGCAGTCAACATGAGGAGTATAATCGGTCTTGAGCTTGCCGCGGAGAATATCAGCGGCCAGTGCAGCGGTCTTGCCCATAGGCTTGCCGGCTGCGTCAAGGATGTACCATTTACGCTCAACGGTCTCCTTGGTCAGCATAGTAGTGGACATGTTCTTGCCTCCATATAAATGATAAATGTTTTGACATTTCATGCGCGCGAAAGTACAATATATCCCAAACGCGCCTTATCTTTATATCACAAGGAACCGAGCATGTCAACAGCAAATTTGATTTTGATTTTTAAAGCTCTCAAATACTCTGAAATACGCCTAAATGCTACTGAAATCTAAATTCGATTTTTCACTTTACCGAAGGAGAAAAACCATGAGAGACGCACTTAGTGACTTTACAGGGACAGTCCGCCGCGCCGTGGACGATTACCGTATGATACAGGCGGGTGACCGCGTGGCCGTCGGCGTGTCAGGAGGGAAGGACAGCATGATCCTGCTCCTCGCGCTGGACTGCCTGAGAAAATATTACCCGGAGCCGTTCGAGCTCGAGGCCGTGACGATAGAGCTGGGCTTCGAGGGCATGGACTTCACGCCCGTGCGCGAGCTGTGCGGGAAGCTCGATATACCGTATACCTGCGTCAGGACCGATATCAAGGAGATCGTCTTTGATGTGCGCAAGGAGGATAACCCCTGCTCGCTGTGTGCGAAGATGCGCCGCGGCGCGCTCAACAACGTCCTGCGTGAGCGCGATCTCAACAAGCTCGCGCTCGGCCACCACTTTGACGACGCGGTTGAGACCTATATGATGAGCCTGCTGTTTGAGGGGCGCATAAGCTGCTTCCAGCCCGTGACCTTCCTCGACCGCTCCGGCGTTACCCAGATACGCCCGCTCATCTACGCCGGGGAGCAGAAGATAACGAACCTCGCGCGAGAGCTCAATGTGCCGATCGTCGAGAACCCGTGCCCGGAGGACAAGGGCAGCAAGCGCTATGAGATAAAGCATCTGCTCAAGACCATGAGCGCGCAGTACCCGGACATGAAGTCCAAGATCTTCGGTGCGATGCAGCGTCTGCCGCTCAAGGGCTGGGAGCCGGCAGGGCGGAAATAGACGGTTGGCAAAGGCCGGGGCACATGGTATAATGCTATAACAACTCAACGGAGGAGCGGCGCGGGACGCGCGGCGCATTTGAGATATGGAAAAACGTGAATTTATCGACGCGGGACGCATCGTGAACACGCACGGCGTCGCGGGCGAGGTGAAGATAGAGGTCTGGCTGGATTCGCCGAAGTTCTTCCGGAGCTTCAAGCGCATATACCTCGGCGAGCGGGAGATGAGGGTAGTCTCCGCAAGGACGCATAAGGATTTCGTTATCGCAAAGCTTGAGGGCATCGACGATATAAACGCCGCGATGGCACTCAAGGGACGCGAGGTAACCGTCCGCCGCGAGGATGCGGCGCTGCCGCACGGGGCGTTCTTCCTGCAGGACATCCTCGGCGCGCGCGTCGTGGACGAGAACGGGAACGAGATAGGCGAGCTGGTAGAGATAATGGAGCGCCCGGCGTCGAACGTGTACGTCGTGAAAGGGGAGACGGAGCACCTGATCCCAGCCGTGCCGGAGTTTGTGCTGGCAACGGACGCGGAGAACGGCGTCATAACCGTAAGGCTCATCGAGGGGATGTAAGGCATGCGCATAGATATAATGACACTTTTCCCCGCGACGGTCGATGCGGTGCTCCATGAGAGCATCATAGGCCGCGCGGCGAAGAAGGGCATAGTTGAAATAAACTGCGTGCAGATACGCGACTATACCGAGAACAAGCAGAACCAGGTGGACGATTACCCCTACGGCGGCGGCTTCGGCTGCGTGATGATGGCGCAGCCGCTCAAGAGCTGTCTCGATGCGATAAAGGCGCAGACGGATGGCATGCGCCGCCGCGTGATATACATGTCCCCGCAGGGCAAGCCATATACGCAGGAGACGGCAAAGCGCCTAAAGCGCGATTACGATCATCTCGTGCTCGTCTGCGGGCACTATGAGGGCGTGGACGAGCGCTTCATCGAGGAGTGCGTCGATGAGGAGATATCGCTTGGCGACTTCGTCCTCACCGGCGGCGAGATCGCGGCGATGGCCGTGGCTGATTCGGTGTGCCGCCTTGTGCCGGGAGTGCTTGCCGACGAGCAGTGCTACACCGGCGAGAGCCACTGGGACGGGCTGCTGGAGTACCCGCAGTATACGCGCCCGGAGGTCTGGGAGGGGCGCGCCGTGCCGGAGGTGCTGCTGAACGGAGATCACAGCCGGGTTGAGCTCTGGCGGCGGCGTCAGCAGCTTGAGAGAACGAAGGAGAAAAGACCGGATATGTACGAAAAGTTCGAGCCGCAGGACGAGACGGACAGAAAACTCATGAAGGACATCGAGCGCAGCGACGGGCGCATAAAGCTCACGGAGAAACTGGCGTGCGTCCCGGCGGAAAAAGAGGACGTTGACCACATAATGGAGATCGTCGGCTACGCGCGCAGGTCGCTCAAAGCGCTGAACGTCGACCAGTGGCAGGGCGACTACCCCGACAGGGCGACCTTCGAGGGAGACATTGAGCGCGGCGAGCTATATAAGCTCATGCACGGCGGCGACCTTGCGGGCTTCTTCATGCTCTCCGACCGCGAGGAGCCGACCTACGCCGACATTACCGACGGCAAGTGGAGCTCCGATGCGCCTTACTGCGTCATGCACCGCAGCGCGATAGCCGAGGAGTACCGCGGCAGCGGCATGTCGGGCTATCTTATAAAATGCGTGGAGGAGCTGACGCGCAGCCACGGGCGGCGCTATGTCAGGATCGACACGCACCGCAACAACAAGCCCATGCAGAAGCTGCTGCGAAACAGCGGCTACCGTTACCGGGGAAATATCCTCATCACAGGTGAGCCGGGGCACGACCCGCACCGGCAGGCCTTTGAAAAAATGCTGAAGGACAAGAAATGAATCTGCTGACGGACATCAATTATATACATGACCTGCTCGCGCGGCACGGCTTCCGCTTTTCAAAGTCGCTCGGGCAGAACTTCCTCACGGCCTCATGGGTGCCGGAGGACATCGCCGAGTCCGCGGGGCTTAATGAGAACACGGGCGTGCTGGAGATCGGCGCGGGCGTCGGCTGCCTCACGCGCGAGCTTTCGGCGAGAGCGGGAAAGGTAGTGTGCGTCGAGCTTGACCGAGCGCTTGAGCCTATCCTTGCCGAGACGCTCATCGGCTGCAAAAATGTCGAGATGGTCTACGGGGACATTCTCAAGCAGGATATCCCGGCGCTTGTTGCGGAAAAGCTCAATGGGCTGCGCCCCGTGGTGTGCGCAAACCTGCCGTACAATGTCACCTCTCCGCTGCTCACGGCGCTTATCGAGGCCAGCTGTTTTGAGAGCATCACGGTAATGATCCAGCGCGAGGTCGCGCGGCGCATCTGCTCAAAGCCCGGCACGGCGGACTACGGCGCGTTCGGCATCTTTGTGCAGTGGTACATGGAACCGGAGCTGCTGTTTGATGTGGCGCCGTCCTGCTTCGTCCCGCAGCCGAAAGTGACCTCGAGCGTCATCCACCTGAAAAGGCGGGAGGAGCACCCCACCGAGGTCAAGGATGAGAAGCTCATGTTCCGCATCATCCGCGCCGCTTTCAACCAGAGACGCAAGACTCTTGTGAACGCTATAAGCTCCCAGTTGGGCGAAATCACCAAGGATCAGGCCGAGCGGGCGCTCGCAGAATGCGGATACGATACGCGGATCCGCGGAGAAGTGTTGGATATTAGTGGTTTTGCGAAAATCTCAGATAAAATATTGGCTATAATAAATGCAGATTTGTGATTAAAATCTATTGAAAAAATAGCACTTTATGTGATATCCTAAGGAGTGCAGAAGATACTGCATTCACCGTTATCTGCCAAATCTTAATTTACCATAGAAAGGATAAAAAAGATGAGCAAGAAATACGTTTACCTGTTTTCCGAGGGCAACGCAAACATGCGTGAGCTGCTGGGCGGCAAGGGTGCCAACCTGGCCGAGATGACCAACATCGGTCTGCCTGTTCCCCAGGGCTTCACCATCACCACCGAAGCCTGCACCCAGTACTATGAGGACGGCCGTCAGATCAATGATGAGATCATGGCTGAGATCATGCAGTACGTCGCAAAGATGGAGGAAATGAACGGCAAGAAGTTCGGCGACCTCCAGAACCCCATGCTCGTCTCCGTGCGTTCCGGCGCCCGCGCCTCCATGCCCGGCATGATGGACACTATCCTGAACCTCGGCCTGAATGACGACGTCGTCGCCGCCATGATCAAGGGCAACCCCGACCCCAAGTTCGAGCGTTTCGTTTATGACTCCTACCGCCGCTTCATCCAGATGTTCTCCGACGTCGTTATGGAAGTCGGCAAGAAGTACTTCGAGCAGCTCATCGATGAGATGAAGGCCGAGAAGGGCGTCACCTCCGACCTCGAGCTCGACGCTTCCGACCTCAAGAAGCTCGCTGAGCAGTTCAAGGCAGAGTACAAGAAGCAGATCGGCGAGGACTTCCCCTCCGACCCGAAGGTCCAGCTCTACGAAGCTATCCGTGCGGTCTTCCGTTCTTGGGACAACCCCAGAGCAAACGTCTACCGCCGCGACAATGATATCCCCTACTCCTGGGGTACCGCTGTCAACGTCATGCCCATGGTGTTCGGCAACCTCAATGAGAACTCCGGCACCGGCGTTGCATTCACCCGTGACCCCGCCACCGGCGAGAAGAAGCTCATGGGCGAGTTCCTCGTCAATGCACAGGGCGAAGACGTCGTCGCCGGCGTCCGCACTCCTATGCCCATCGCTCAGATGGCAGAGCAGTTCCCCGAAGCATACGCTGACTTCGTCAAAGTCTGCGGCATCCTCGAGGAGCACTACCGCGACATGCAGGACATGGAGTTCACCGTCGAGAACGGCAAGCTCTACATGCTCCAGTGCCGCAACGGCAAGCGTACCGCTCAGGCAGCTCTCAAGATCGCATGCGACCTCGTTGACGAGGGCATGATCGATGAGAAGAAGGCCGTTCTGATGATCGACCCGAGAAACCTCGACACTCTGCTCCACCCGCAGTTCGACACCGCCGCCCTCAAGGCCGCAACTCCCATCGGCAAGGGCCTCGGCGCATCCCCCGGCGCTGCCTGCGGCAAGATCGTCTTCTCCGCTGAAGAGGCCAAGGAATGGGCCGCACGCAAGGAGAAGGTCGTTCTCGTCCGTCTCGAGACCAGCCCTGAGGACATCGAAGGCATGAAGGCCGCACAGGGCATCCTGACCGTTCGCGGCGGCATGACCAGCCACGCGGCAGTTGTCGCCCGCGGCATGGGCAAGTGCTGCGTCTCCGGCTGCGGCGCTATCGCTATGGACGAGGCAAACAAGAAGTTCACTCTCGCAGGCAAGACCTACCACGAGGGCGATTATATCTCCATCGACGGCTCCACCGGCAACATCTATGACGGCCTTATCCCCACTGTCGACGCTACCATCGCAGGCGAGTTCGGCCGCATCATGGGCTGGGCTGACAAGTACCGCCGTCTGCAGGTCCGCACCAATGCCGATACTCCTCACGACGCACGCAAGGCACGTGAGCTTGGCGCACAGGGCATCGGCCTTACCCGTACCGAGCACATGTTCTTCAACAGCGACCGTATCGCTGCTTTCCGTGAGATGATCTGCTCCGATACCAAGGAAGAGCGCGTTGCAGCTCTTGCAAAGCTCGAGCCGATGCAGCAGGAAGACTTCGAGGGCATCTACGAAGCAATGGGCGGCTACCCCGTAACCATCCGCTTCCTCGATCCTCCTCTCCATGAGTTCGTTCCCACCGAGGAAGCCGACATTGAGGCTCTTGCAAAGGCTCAGGGTAAGACCGTTGAGCAGATCAAGAACATCATTGCTTCCCTGCACGAGTTCAACCCCATGATGGGTCACCGCGGCTGCCGTCTGGCCGTCACCTTCCCGGAGATCGCCGAGATGCAGACCCGTGCCGTTATCAAGGC
>CAKTIH010000125.1 GCA_934565615.1 uncultured Oscillospiraceae bacterium
AAGTTCTGGGGTCTCGGCGGCGACGGCACCGTCGGCGCGAACAAGAACTCCATCAAGATCATCGGCGACCACACCGATAAGTTCGTCCAGGCTTACTTCCAGTACGACTCCAAGAAGACCGGCGGCGTCACCATCAGCCACCTGCGCTTCGGCGACAAGCCCATCAAGAGCCCGTACTACATCAACAAGGCCGACTTTGTTGCCTGCCATGTTCCTTCCTACATCACCAAGCACTTCCCGATAGTGCGTGACGTCAAGCCCGGCGGCGTTTTCCTCGTCAACTGCCAGTGGGATTTCGCACAGCTTGAGCATCATCTTGACGCCGCTTCTAAGCGCTACATTGCGAAGAACAACATCCAGCTTTACATGATCGACGCTATCGACCTCGCCAAGAAGATCGGCATGGGCAAGCGCACCAACACCATTCTCCAGTCCGCATTCTTCTCTCTGGCAAAGGTCATGCCCGAGACTGAGGCCATCCAGTACATGAAGGACGCCGCCCTGCACTCCTACCTGAAGAAGGGCCAGGACGTTGTCGACATGAACTATGCCGCCATCGACGCCGGTGCCACCGCGTACCACAAGGTCGAGGTCCCCGCATACTGGGCCGAGGCCACCGATGAGGCCGCTTCCGAGTCCGTCACCGGTCTGCCCAAGACCGTCAAGATGGTCGAGAACATCCTCAACCCCATCGACAAGATGGACGGCGATTCCCTGCCTGTCTCCACCTTTGTCGACCATGTCGACGGCACCTTCCAGCTCGGCGCTGCCGCATACGAGAAGCGCGGCATAGCCGTCTCCGTCCCCAAGTGGGACGCCGAGAAGTGCGTACAGTGCAACCAGTGCGCCTTCGTCTGCCCGCATGCAACCATCCGTCCCTTCGCGCTCACCGCTGACGAGGCGGCTGCCGCTCCCGAGCAGACCAAGCTCGCCGACATTAAGGCCGGCAAGGGCAAGGGCGAATACAAGTTCACCATGGCTGTCTCCCCGCTCGACTGCATGGGCTGCGGCGTCTGCATCAGCCAGTGCGCTGTCCACGCTATCGAAATGGTTCCCATGGAGAGCCAGATCGACCAGCAGGAAGTCTTCAACTACATGGTCAAGAACGTCTCCGAGAAGAAGGATATGTTCGTTGCCGACAACGTGAAGTTCAGCCAGTTCTCTCAGCCGTACCTCGAGTTCAGCGGCTCCTGCGCAGGCTGCGCCGAGACCAGCTATGCCCGCCTCGTAACTCAGCTCTTCGGCGACCATATGATCATCTCCAACGCTACCGGCTGCTCGTCCATCTGGGGCGGCCCGGCTGCGACTTCTCCCTACACCGTCAACAAGGAAGGCAAGGGCCCCGCATGGGCAAACTCCCTCTTCGAGGATAACGCTGAGCATGGCCTCGGCATCTACCTCGGCCAGAAGAAGATCCGCGACGACCTGAAGAAGAGCGTCGAAGCAGTTGCAGAGAACGCAAGCAGCGACGAACTCAAGAAGGCCGCACAGGATTACCTCGCCACCTATGACGACGGCAACAACAACCAGGAGCCCGCAAAGCGTCTCCTCTCCATCATCGAGGCAAACGGCGCATGCTGCGACGCTACCAAGGAGATCCTCGCAAAGAAGGATTACCTCAACAAGAAGTCAGTCTGGATCTTCGGCGGCGACGGTTGGGCATACGACATCGGCTTCGGCGGCGTCGACCATGTTCTCGCTTCCGGTGAGGACGTCAACGTATTCGTCTTTAACACCGAGGTCTACTCCAACACCGGCGGACAGGCTTCCAAGGCTTCCAACATCGGTCAGGTCGCTCAGTTCGCGGCTGCCGGTAAGGAGATCAAGTCCAAGTCCCTCGCCGAGATTGCTATGACCTACGGTTACGTCTACGTTGCTCAGATCGCAATGGGCGCAAACAAGGTCCAGACCCTCAAGGCTATCGCCGAGGCCGAGGCTCACAAGGGCCCGTCCCTCATCATCGCTTACTCCCCCTGCGAGATGCACAGCATCAAGGGCGGCATGGAGAACTGCCAGAAGGAGATGGAGAAGGCTGTCAAGTGCGGTTACTGGAATCTGTTCAGATTCAATCCGGACGCAGAGAAGCCCTTCACTCTCGACAGCAAGGAGCCTGCCGGCGGTTACCAGGAGTTCCTGATGAACGAGGCGCGCTACAGCCGTCTGACCCGCGAGTTCCCCGAGAGAGCTACCAAGCTCTTCGCGGCATCCGAGGAGAACGCCAAGGAGCGTTACGAGCACCTGCTCAAGCTCAAGGCTCTCTACGAATAAGCCGAAAAACAGCATAAACCATTTCAGCGCCCCGGTTTCCCGGGGCGCTGAGTTTATCCAATTGTAATAAAAGCGCTTCCGGTTCATCGCACCGGAAGCGCTTTTGTGCTTTATTCTTTGTTTTCCTCCGTGTCCTCGGGGAGCTTATCACGTTGGACAAGCACCTTTTCGACACGGCGGCCGTCGGTCATGCGCAGTACGGTGACGGTAAAGTCACGGTAATGGAAGCTGTCGCCGGCATGCGGGAAGTCGCCGAACATCTCAAGCGTCCAGCCGCCGACGGTGTTGCTCTCGGGAGAGAAACTCTCCTCGTCAAGCCCCATGAGCTCGGCAAAGTCGGAGATGACCATTGAGCCGTCAAGCTCGTATTCATCCTCGCTGCGCTGCACAAGCTCGTGCTCGACGGTGTCCGTCTCATCCCAGATATCGCCGACGATCTGCTCAAGCACATCCTCCATCGACACGACGCCGAGGGTGCCGCCGTACTCGTCGGAGACTATGGCGAGGTGCTGCTTTGCCTTGCGCAGCTGGCTGAGCACCGCGGGCAGCTTCATCGTCTTATAGACATAGCAGGGCTTCATCAACAGCTTGCGGATATCGGCGCGACCGTTATCGGCCATTGCCTTGAGGAAGTGGTTGAGATACAGCACGCCGATGATGTTATCGATGCTGCCCTCGTAGACGGGGATACGCGAGTATGTGGCCTCCTCGACGACGGACATGATATCGTCCCAGTCGTCCTCAATGTCTATCGCGCAGACGTCGACACGCGCGGTCATAACGTCGAGCGCGGATATCTCGGAGAAGTCTATCGCGGCCTGCACGAGCTCGGACTGATCTTCGTCGAGAACATCCTCATCCTCGGCGGTCTCAATGATGGACTGAAGCTCCTCAACGGCCTCGTCGCCGCTCTCGTCCTTCTGATCGGGCAGACCCTTTGTGATAAGCTCAATGAGCTTCACGACCACCCAGATAAGGGGCTTGAGGATTATCATCATGAAGCGCACGGGGTAGGCGTGACGCAGAGCGATGCGGTTGGCATTCTTCTTTGCAGTGATCTTCGGTATCGTCTCGCCGAAGATGATGACAAGGAACGTCAGCACGACGGTCGATACCCACGCGTAGTCCTCAGAGCTTGTAATGAGTATCACGAGCACGGACGCAAGCGAGGACGCGCCGATGTTCGCAAGGTTGTTGCCGATGAGTATGGCGCTGAGAGCATCGTCAAAATGCTCGGTTATCCTGACTGCAAGCCCGGCCTTCTTGGAGCCGTCGTCCCGCGCGTTTTCAAGACGCAGCACATTGCAGGAGGAATATGCCATCTCGGAAGCGGAGCAGAAGTTTGAAAGGCACAGGCACAGGAAGATGCCGATGGAGATAAGGACTATATTCACTGCGCCTCACCGCCTTCCTCTTCTTCCGGAAGCAGGGTGACTGTAAGCTTCATTATACGGTTATGGTTCATATCCTTCACCGTGACAAGCACCTGATGATAGCGGAAGCTGTCGCCGGGCTTGGGGATAGTGTCAAACTTTTCGTAGGCCCATTCGCCCATGAGCGTGTTTACAAGCTCCTCGTCGTTCTCCGGGTCCTCGTAGCCGAGCTGATCGAACACGTCGCTGACGGTCTCATCTGCGCCGACCTCGTATACGCCATCGCTGATCTCGACCATCGGTTCCTCGATGACGTCGTCCTCGTCCCAGATCTCGCCGACAAGCTCCTCGAGGATATCCTCGACCGTCACGATGCCGAGCGTACCGCCGTAGTTATCGGTGACGACGGCGATGTTCAGCTTGCGCTTTGAGAGGATGGGGAGCAGCTCATCGATATTCGTGCTCTGATGAACGAAGAGGACTTCGTCAAGCATGGGCTTTATATCAAGGTTCTCGCCGAGACGGAGGTAGGCCTTGATATATTTGCGTATCTGGAGCACGCCGATGATATTGTCAATGCTGCCCTCGTACACAGGCAGGCGGCTGTGGTTCGTTGACTTGATAAGGCTCAGCAGCTCCGCGTGGCTGCTGTTTATGTTTATGGCCACTAAATCGACCCGCGGGGTCAGCACGCTCTCAACGGTGACGTCGCCGAACTGGAGCGCGGAGGATATCAGGTCGCCCTGATCCTCGTCAAGGCTGCCCTCCTCGGTCATATCCTCAATGATATCGTACAGCTCATCCTCCGTGACGGATATCTGACTGTCGCCGGGGGTGAGCTTCGCGGCTGCCTGACCTATCCAAGTCAGCAGCTTCGAGAGCGGGGCGAAAAGCTTCATGAAGAAGCAGAGCACCGGAGCACAGGAGAGAGCGAGAGTATCGCTGTACTTCTTCGCGACGCTCTTCGGGAGCATCTCGCCGGCAAAGAACACCACAATGGTGGTAATGATCGTACTGAGCGACACGGCGCTCACGCCCCACTTCCTCGTGACCGCGAGGGTGACGATAGAGGCTGCGGCGATATGTACGATATTGGTGCAGATAAGCAGGGTGCTGATGGCCAGATCAAAATTATCCAGCACATAGAGAGTCTTTTTTGCCCGGAAGTCGCCGCGTTCGGCAGACGCCTTAATGCGGCTGCGCGATGCGGAGGCCATCGAAGTCTCCGTAACAGCAAAAAATGCGGCGCATACAAGAAGCAGCGCGGCAATTATCCAAGGCAATCGACTGCCATCATCCATAAGAGGATACACATCTCCTTTTAATAAATTGATTTGTAGTATAGCATAGTGCGCTGTTTCCGTCAATATTCGTAATGTTGCGAATGTGTGAAAATGTGCGGCGTTTTGTCTGTTCTTTTTCCATTGAATATGCTACAATATAGCAAATTATTTTATTCGGGCGGAACTGAAATGAAGATCGAAAGAGAATACCCTTCCTTTATAATCACCAAGAAAGGCTGCGCATGGGTCAATACGGGTCACCCGTGGATATACGCGCAGGAGATAATCTCCAAAAGTGCCGAGCCTGAAAACGGCGCGCTGGTCGACGCGCTCAGCGAAAACGGGCGCTATCTCGGCACGGGGCTGTATAGCCGCGAGAGCAAGATCGGCCTGCGCCTTATCTCCCGCAACGCGAACGACCGCTTTGACGCGGAGTTCTGGAAGCGGCGCATCAGATACGCCTGGGACTACCGCCGCACCGTCATGGGGGAGGACGTGTCCTGCTGCCGCGTCATCTTCGGCGAGGCCGACGGCTTCCCCGGTCTGACCGTGGACAGGTTCTCGAACATCCTTGTCACGCAGACGCTCTCCGTCGGGATGGAGCGGCTCAAGGACGTGATCTTCCCGATGCTCGCCGAAGTGCTGCGCGAGAGCGGGGAGAGGATCGACGGCATATATGAGCGCAACGACGTCGCCATCCGCGCGCTTGAGGGGCTGGAACAAGGCAAGGGCTGGTATGAGCTGCCGGGCGAGGAGCACCCGCAGAGTACCGTGACCGAGATATGCGAGAACGGGATATACTACGCCGTGGATTTTGAGAACGGGCAGAAAACCGGCTTCTTCCTCGACCAGAAGTATAACCGCCTTGCCGTGGCACGCCTTGCCAAGGGGCGGCGCGTGCTCGACTGCTTTACTCACACCGGCTCCTTCGCGCTCAACGCCGCGCTCGGCGGCGCGGAGCACGTGACGGCGGTGGACGTGTCCGAGAGCGCTGTTGAGATGGCGCGGGAGAATGCGCGCAGGAACGGCCTTG
>CAKTIH010000126.1 GCA_934565615.1 uncultured Oscillospiraceae bacterium
CGCCGCGGCGGCGGTCAGGCCGTCCGACCCGCCGGAGAGCGCGAAGGCGAGCCCCACCGCCATCCCTTCGGGGATATTGTGCAGGGTGATGGCCGTCATGAGCATGGAGCTTTTTTCGGCGGAGCCGCCGCGGCGCAGACGGAGGATAAGCGCATCGAGCGCGCAGAGAAAGGCCGCCCCCGCCGCCGTGCCGGCTGCCGCGGGGAGCCAGCACGGGAGAACTCCCTCCGCCCGCGTCTGCTCTATCGCGGGCAGGAGCATGCTCCATACCGAGGCCGCGGTCATCACTCCCCCGGCGAAGCCCATCATCCCGGTCTGTGATTTGGGGAGCGTATCCTCACGGCAGAAGAGCACCGAGGCCGCGCCCAAAGAGGTCATAAGAAATATAAAGCCGACGCCGAGCGCAGCCCAGCCGACAGAAGAAAGCATAGCAGATCAACGCCTTATCAGATAAATAATGAATAACGGATCGCAGTGCGACCCGTTATTTCTTTCAGTATCATACTATGCCTTTGTTCTGGTATCTGTCACCCGACGAGGGCGATAAGCTCCTTATCGGTATAGATGCGCATATTGTCAATATCTCTGTTCGTGCACTCCTGCTCAAGCTTTGCGGCCATTAGCTCGTAATAATCCCCATCCTCGGCGTTGAGCTTGCGGGCAAGGCGCGGCAGCTCCTTTTCGCAGACGGCGCGCAGGTTCTCGCCCTCCTCGGCGCAGTGGTCAAGCAGCCACTCCAGCGCCTCGCGGTCGGTCATGGAGCGGTCAATATAATACTTTTGACCATAGAGGCCATAGAGCACGCGCTGCGCGTCAAGGTAGCCGATGGCCATATCGCGTCTTGACTGCTCCGCGTCAAAATTCAGCACGAAGCCGAGGTCTGAATTTGTGTGTATGGTGGTGACGTTCACATCATCCGGCATCTTGAAGCGTCTCTCCCAGCCCATGCCGGGGATGCGCACGGCGATAATGTCCTTATAGCCGTTGACCACAAGCGCATGCAGGGGCAAACTGTCGACAAAGCCGCCGTCGGTATAGAGCTTGCCGCCGAGCTTTTCGAGACGGAAGCTCGGATGATAGGCGCTGGCAAGCAGCATATCGCATATCTCGTCCTCCGGCAGATCGTTGATCTTTATTTCAAGACCCTTGCGGTCGGTCAGAGAGACGGTGGAGACAAACAGCTCTACATCGGACTGCTTGACCTTTTTCACATCGACGACCTCGCGCACCCACGCACGCAGCGGCGCGACGTCAAGCCCGCGGTTGCGGATGATCTCGAACATCTGCGGGATGAGCTCCTGGATATCGCCAAGCTCCAGCTCGCCGTTCATGGCCTTGTGCAGGTCCTCCTCGCCCTCCTTGTCAAGCTCGATGACCTTGGAAAGGCGCATATCGTTCCACGCCACTTCGGCGCGGGGCAGGTCGCGCATCGCCATGAGCGCGCCGTTGAGCGCGCCGACGGAGGTACCGGAGACGGCGTTATACTTTATCCCCGCCTCCTCCAGGGCCTTCCACGCGCCGATCTCATACGCGCCCTTGGCTCCGCCGCCCTCAAGGGCTATGGCATAAGTCTTGCCGGTGTCAAGCTTCATCTGCATTGTATATTCCTCCTGCTTACGGGTATTTGTCTTTTTGGTTTATTATAGCATAGCTGCTGTTCCAGCACAAGTGCACTACAACACTCCGGATATCCACAGCGTCAGCACCGCGGCGGAAGCACCCAAAACGAACACCGCCATCGGCGGAAGTCCCGTGTACCGGCGCGGCGGGAGCGCACGCTGCGCATGTCCCTCGGCGGCACTCTTTGCCTGACGCAGCAGCTCACCGCGGCTGACGCCGGGGTCATAATCGTCGCGCAGGATGAACACCGCCTCGGCAAACATATCGTCCGGGGTCTTAACGACGATCGCGCGGCGCATGTTCCCGCGCAGCACAGGGCGGCTCTCCGCGGGCGCTCCCGAATACGGCATGCGGAAAAGTGTACCTACGCTGTGCAGCATTCCGCGCAGGCGCTCCCCAAGCCGCGCGCTCATGCCCGCTCCTCCACGCGGACGGTCACAACGGTCATGTCGTCATTGACCCCGTAGCGGCTCTCGGCCTCCTTGAGCGTTGCGCGGGCAAGCGCCTTCATATCGTCAAAGCCCTTGTTCAGAAGCTGCTTGAGCCATTCGTCCTCGGAGTCGACTATCACGCCGTCTGTCGCGATGACCGCGGTCGAGCCGGGGCGCAGACGCATGCGCACAGTGTCCGGCGCGATGCCGGCTCCCATAGAGATACCGGCAGCAAGCGTCTCGCACTTTATGCGGCGGATGCTCTTGCCGCTTTTAACATATGACGGAGCTGCGCCGTATTTATAGAAGCAGGTCTCGCCGGTGAAGAGATCGACGCACATGAGGTCGACCGTCGCATAGCCCCAGCTGTCCCCGCTGCGCAGGAGCAGAACGGAATTGAGAATTTTCATCGCGACGGCGGGATCGACGCCCGAGCGCAGGAATTTCTCAAGGATTGCGACGACCTGCGCGCTGTCCTGCGCGGCTTCGTCGCCGCAGCCGGTGCCGTCGGCGAGGATGACGCAGAGGACGCCCGCATCGGTCTTGAAATAAGTCCCCTTATCGCCGCTGACCTTCTCGCCTTTTTTCTTCATGGCCGCGATGCCGACGGACACGGCAAGGGGCTCGGCTTCAAGCAGCACAAGCTTGGAGCACTCCTCCCCCGCTGCCGCCGCGCTCCTGCACAGGCGTGCCCCGACAACGGCGGAGAGCTTTTCAAGATAGTTCTCCTCCCGCAGCAGCGGCGTGAGCCGCCCGCTCTCGATGGTGACGTGCAGCCTTCCGCCGCCGTCGCGGTATACGGAGGCGTCGGCGTCGATATCCATGCTGCGCAGATAGCGTATGAGCCGGCGCTCTGCCAGCGGGTCGGAGCCGTTGAGGCTGCCGAGCTCATCGGCCACACGCGAGAGGACATCCGCCATATCCATATACTGTCCCCAAGCTACGCTCCGGTTCTCCGTAAGTCCGATGCGCAGCTGCTTCCGGTATGCCTGCGCGCGAAGCTCCGCGTTCACAGCCGAAACAAATGCCGGGAGCTTATCACAGCGGTCGCGGAAGAAGCCGGGCAGGTCACCGACATCGAGACTGCCGTGCTCGACCATTGCCTGCGTCGCGTCGTTCATCGCTGAAAGGGTATCGACATACTCCGCGTTCCAGCAGCGGTTCTTGTTCTTGCAGCGGACGCAGACCTCGTCCGCCGCGCGGTCAAAGATACGGGCGACATTCTCATCGTTGCCCGGCTCCTCGATGCTGCGGCGCACCGTTTCAAACAGCCCCGCGTATGCCTCGCTGAGATTCCGCACGCGGTTTGCCGCGAAGCGCCGCAGACCGGACTCCCCGCTGCCGCGCTCCATGTGCTGGAGCATAAGGCCGACATGGTTGAGAAGCGAGCCCGGCAGGAGCATGAACACGACAGATGCGCAGAAGGTCTCAAACAGTGCATTGATATGGACCTCCGCCGTCCACGCGCACACAACGGAGAGCGCCCCCGCAAGAATGAACGACAGCACAAAGATCACTCGGCCGTGCTTGCCGAACACACCCGAAAGCAGCCCCGCAAAGGAATAGGCCATAGTATAAAATGGGGCACCGGCGCTCGAAACATCCATTGCAAGCCCCAGCACCGTGCCGACCGCCGCGCCCGTGAGCATGCCGCCCTTCATTGCCGAGGTCATCACGAGCACCAGCGCCATGAAGCGCCCGATAGAAACGGTGTTGAAGATCATGATTCGCGAGAAGGCCATCAGCGCGCAGGCAGACATTATCATCACCGACACGCTGTGCCGCAGTTCGGCGGTCTCAGTCTCGCGCAGGCCGCCAGAGAGCGCTTCGCGGAAGAAATACGTCCCGCCGAAGGCGAGGTTCACTTCCAAAAATATCTCCGCCGCTGCGGGCAGCTGCCCCGGCGACATGGAGAAGCTGCCGAGAAAGCCGGTCAGCCCCATGACGAGTCCAGCCGCCGTCGGCATGAAGAAGTTGCTCTTATACGCCTCCAGCTCATGGAACACGAAGGACACCGTATACACCAGCACCGCCGCGGCTATATACCGTATCCCCCACTCCAGCCCTCCGCCGAGGAGATATCCGAGCGCCGCGCCCGTGAGCGCAAACACCCCGCTTATCCCGGGTCCGGAGCATGCGACCATCGCCATGCCGAAGGGCGCGCCGTCCCCAAGCACACGTGAGCAGGACATCACTCCGCCGAGGAGCATATATATCCCGCAGCGCGCCGCGATAAGAAGGCGCACATCCGCTCCGCCGCCCGCAGCCTTCAGGGCAGACAGCCTGCCCTGACTCCCAACATCCATAGTTCTCTTCCTCCTGAGTTTACATAAGATATGATTATTATAGTTATGTAATGTGCAGAAGGACGTCACTCTGCGCTGTTGCATATAATTTTATGTTCAGGAAAAATAAAAGGAAAAGAAAAAATTCGTTCATCAGGGGGCAAATCTTATCCTTGTAATAAATTTTTCGGCGTGTTAGAATAAAGGGCACGGTCAATTACACGATAAATTATAAGGAGCGTCGTTATGAGCCAGATAAAAGACATCGCCCTCGCCCCCTCGGGCGAAATGAAAATAGACTGGGTGGAGCGCAACATGCCTGTGCTGCGCGGCATCGGTGAGGACTTCAAGAAAACGCAGCCCTTCGCCGGGCTCAAGATAGCGCTGTCGGTACACCTTGAGGCAAAGACGGCGTATCTCTGCCGTGTGCTCGAAATGGGCGGTGCGGAGATGTACGTCACCGGCTCAAACCCGCTCTCGACGCAGGACGACGTCGCCGCGGCGCTCGCATCCGGCGGCATGGAGGTCTTTGCAAGCTACGGCTGCACGATGGAGGAATATGAGGACTGCCTCTGCCGCGTGCTCGAGGTCGGGCCGAACATCATAATCGACGACGGCGGCGACCTTGTACACCTCATGCACACGAAGTACACCGGGCTCATCCCCGGCGTCATCGGCGGCTGCGAGGAGACAACTACCGGCATACACAGGCTCAAGATCATGGCGAAGAACCATGAGCTGCGCTTCCCGATGGTCATGGTCAACGAGGCCGACTGCAAGCATATGTTCGATAACCGCTACGGTACAGGGCAGTCCGTGTGGGACGGGATAAACCGCACGACGAACCTTATCGTCGCAGGCAAATACGTTGTTGTCTCCGGTTACGGCTGGTGCGGCAAGGGCGTTGCGCTGCGCGCAAAGGGGCTGGGCGCGAAGGTCATCGTCACCGAGGTCGACCCCATCCGCGCGCTCGAAGCCGTCATGGACGGGTACGAGGTCATGCCGATGAAGGATGCGGCGCGTGTGGGCGACATGTTCGTCACCGTCACGGGGTGCAGCGGCATCATTACGACTGAGCACTTCGAGACGATGAAGGACGGCGCGATTCTCACAAACGCCGGGCACTTCGACGTTGAGGTCGACATGGCTGGGCTTGAAAAGCTTGCCGTCAGGAAATATGACGCGCGGCACAATATACAGGGCTACGTCCTGCCGAACGGCAAGACGCTCTTTACCATCGCCGAGGGCAGGCTCGTGAACCTCGCTGCGGGCGACGGGCACCCGGCGGAGATCATGGACATGAGCTTTGCCGTGCAGGCACTCTCGGCGGAGTATCTCGCGAAGCACCGCGGGGAGCTTGCGCCTGATGTGATCGCCTTCCCGCATGAGCTTGACCTCGCCGTCGCGCGCCGTAAGCTCAAGGCGATGGGCGTCGAGACCGACTCTCTCAGCGGAGAGCAGGCGGAGTATCTGGGAGTCTGATCCCAAGCTGCACAGGTAATCCGGGGCTTTATCCCCTCAGGCGCTTGCGCGCCAGGGCAGAAAGTCAAGCAAGTGCAACACCTAAATTATGGAACACTTCGGCAGGTGAGCGCCAGCCGAGGCATTTTCTG
>CAKTIH010000127.1 GCA_934565615.1 uncultured Oscillospiraceae bacterium
ATGTACATGTTATCTCTCCTCTCAGCAAATCGTTTCTATAAGCTTTTTCGCCGCTGCGGAGCGGTCGATGCCAATAAAGCAGCCGTTGAGTTCTATTTTATATAGCTCCGTGCCAGATATCGCAAAATGCTGTTGTGTGCTCTCACCGGAGCGCCGGAGATCCTTTGCGGCTATAAGCACCTCCAGCTTCTCCTGCGCGGGTTCTCCGTCGCCGGGGAGCAGCGTTTCCGGAAGCCGCTCCATGACCATGCGCTTAAGCTCATCCGGCTGTGCCGCGCTGACAACGAGCATGTCCCCTTCGGTAACCGTGCGGACGCATTCGCCCTCCATATAGTGCACTCGCACGAACTCCGCGCTCTGTGCACCCGGTGTGAGGACACACACATCAAACGCCGTGACGCGCTCCCCGAAAAAGATCGGGCGGAGCAGCTTCTCGTATTCCTGCTTGACCGTTATCCTCCCGCTCAGAAACCTGCGGATAACGCCCCGGCCTTCAAGGGCCTGATACAGCTCGTCCTCACGGGCAGTAATGCCGGCGAGCGGTTCATTCAGTGCGTCAAGGTAGCCCTGCTCAAGCGTCTCCGCCTCCATAGCAAATCCCAGGCACACAAGCTCCGGTACAGATAGTGTTAAACAATTCATTGTTCCGTCTCCTTTAATGTCTATTAAAACTGTTTTGAGCTGCCGGCGCTTCACGTCGGCAGACCAAAGCAGTTTTGCCGGTACGCAATAAAGCTTGCGTACCGGCTGCGTATGTATTACATGCCGCTGATGCGTGCTGCGGCAGCAGCGTCTGCCTCGCTGAGCCCGGTCGCCGCTGTGTTGAGCGCGACGGAGAGGGATTCCAGTGCCTCGCCGAAGGCGACGAAGGTGGGCTGCATGCCC
Source organism: uncultured Oscillospiraceae bacterium (assembly GCA_934565615.1). GTDB lineage: Bacteria > Bacillota > Clostridia > Oscillospirales > Oscillospiraceae > Limivicinus. The sequence goes on from CAKTIH010000127.1 coordinate 886, forward strand.
TCAAACTTTGACTGGAAAGCGTTCTTTGCCGCGCCGGCAAAGTCGTCATCAAGAGTGCCGACAACTGCACCGATCCTCTTGATAACGTCCTCATACTCCGCTTTGAGGTTGCGGATCTCGGTTGCTTTTGCATTGATCATTTCAGGGGTCGCTTTAATAAAGTCTGCCATGTTTCTTCTCCTTAATATAAAAATTTTTTGGGAAAACTGTTTGTCATGGGGCGTTGTCAAATATAAGACTCTCCCCGTTTGCCACCCCGGCGCTGTGGAGCGTTTCTCCGCCCGGGATGAATTGACGCGTCCTGCATCGTATGATCGCGGCGTTTCGCGCCGACCACCTCACAGGAGGGTTTTCAGCGTTTATGGTGTCCACTATGTCCTGCGCGAGCTTGTACATCGGCAGCCGGCTCGGCAGCTCAAGGTCATAGCTTTGCTTCAGTTTTGGGTTGTCCAAAGTTACTATAATGCTTTCCATGCTTCCTCCCTACTCCGCAAGTTTTATGCGTCTGCACCGGCTGCCCTCGTACAGCATCCCAATACCGGCTCCGAGCGCCGTGTATTTCTGACTTTGATCCGGCTGCGCCGCAAAGAAGCTCAGCGTGGACGGCGTAAGAGTCTCGCCGATCCCCAAGCCGTTTTGCTGCGCCACGATCGCCGCTGTAAAAATATCGCCGGTCTTGAGTTTGTATATGTCGTCATAGCACCCCGCCGCGATAACATACGCGCCGATACCGCCAGTCAGGTTATCCAGCAGCGAGGCTCTGTCCTCGTTTGAGATGTTGACTATGAATTCCATCAGGTCGTCTATGAAAATATACAGGCTTGTTTCATAGACGGTATTCAGCGCCTCAAGGCGTGCCGACAGCTTTGTGACAATGCTGTCTATCGCGGAACTGAGCGCCGCAGCATCATTGTCACGCGCATAGATGGCGGCGGTATCCTGCAGTGCGGCCAATCCTCCCCTGCCGCTGTCAAGCACACACAGCTCGCTGCGCGGGTTCACGCTTGAAGCAATATGCGCGATCGAGCGCAGCACCGCGCTTTTCCCGCAGTGCTTTTCTCCGGTCACAAGGAAGCAGAACCGCTCCTTCATATTGGCACATGCCGTGCTGATATCGTCCACGGCATACCCCAGCGGTATGACCGCCTCGTCAGTACAGAGCCTCGCCATATCATCCGAAGTAAAGTACTCCGGCATTATAGGTATCGCTTTGGGGCGCACGCCTTTCCATGAAGCGCTCATTGCATGCGCTAACTCAATAAGCCTGACGCTGCGCTCATCGTCATCATTTCCACCACAGTAAAACGCTGTCTGGAACTCTATCGGAGGCTCTCCCTTGATAACCGCGCGGCCATGCTTGCTGGGTGCAGGCACTCCGCTGAGACGCCCGACGATCATTGAATAGTTGGATTTATCCGCAAGCTCCAGTGCGATAGCGCTCTTTATGAAGTTTGTCTGCAGCTTGTTAAGTATACCTGTGACTCCGCTCGAGGTGAACACAACATAGATACGAAAGGTTGTTCCCGCCATACAGATATTTCTGAGGAAATCGTCCATGCCGCGGTGGTTGTAGCTGAGAAGCTGATCTATATCATCGGCCAGAAGTACTATTGCCGGGAGCTTTTTCAACTGAGCAAATTCGTTCCTGCGCATAAGACTCACTCTGCGAGCAAGCTCATCCTCCAAGAGCTTTTCAAGCTTCTCAATGGCTTCCTCGTCGAATCCGAACACTACTCCTCCCGTATGGGGCATATCGTGCAGGACACTGACGCTACCCTTATTGTCGATGATGTACAGGTTGAGCTTGTCCGGGCTATAGCGCGAGCAGAGAGACACCGCAAGCGTCTTGAGCAGCGTTGACTTTCCCGAACCCGGCGCGCCGTATATGCCGAGGTGCCCGTCGCGCTCAAGGTCTATGTATTGTACTCCCTGCGTCTGCCGCATTGGCGCGTCATATTTACCGATGGGTGCCGCAAGCCCTCCCGCAGTGTCGGTCCATGCGCTTCCGTCAAAGCCTGTGTTTACACCCAGCTCCTCAAGTGTAATATTGTCCGGAAGCTCCTCCTGCCACGGGCCGGGCAGCTGTTTGAATCCGGCCTCCGCTGCGGTTTTCACGATGTGCGCGCGGACCGCTTCCAGCTCCCTTATATTGCTGCCCTTGTCTTTGAAGCGAGCCATTTGATCAATGGCTGACTTCTTGCGCTCACCGTTGACCTTTATGATCCTAACCTGATTGCCAAGATCCTCGCCGTCGGTACTGTCCTCCCCTGAATACGGCGCGCCGCACCAGAATGATTGGAAAAGCTCAAAGCGCTCGTCATTACCGACCTGCAGGTATGCCCGGCCCGGCTGGGTGATGTATGAAGCGTCAGGCTTTCCAAGCATATCTCGGCTGTTGGACGCGTTCATCATTTTAAGGCATATGCGGAAATGCGAGTTGTCCATGATCTGCCCGTCAACATTGCCGGCCGGCGTCTGCGTGGCAAGCAGGAGATTGACGCCAAGCGAGCGCCCCACCCTCGCAATGCTGACCATGCTTTTCATTGCTTCGGGGTTTGTGCTCTTAAGCTCCGCAAATTCATCGGCAACTATTATAAGGTGAGGCAGCGGGATGCTCGCTCTTCCGCTGTGGTACAGCAGCATATAGTCGTCGATATGATTTACTCCGTTCTCTGAAAATATCCGTTCGCGGCGTTTGTTCTCACTGTCAAGCGCCATGAGCACTCTTTCCACGTTACTGTCAAGGTTTGTCAGCGTGCCTACAACGTGCGGCAGCTCCTTTACGCCGTCCGCCATACCGCTACCCTTGAAGTCTATCAGGACAAAATTTATGTCATACGGCGAGTAATTGACCGCCATTGACAGTATCCATGAAATCAGCAGTTCGCTTTTACCGGAGCCGGTGGTTCCCGCTGCAAGGCCGTGCGGACCGTCGGCCTTGTCATGTATATCAAGAACAAGCTGTTTCCCGCCGCTCATAAGGCCGATCGGGGCAGCCAGACTTTTCTCGGGATGCGCGGACCTCCACCTCTGCAAAACATTGAGCTCCTCCGGTGTTTTCACTCCGTAGCCCCCAAGGAAGGATATCCCGCTTGGTACAGGAGCTGAGCCTGCGCGCTCGACCATGCGTATTGAAAACATATTGCGTGCAAGAAGCTCAAAATCCGCGCTGTGAATATCCCTGTCAACGGTAAATATCCGCTTGCGGTCCACGGCTTTTCTGTGGTACACGCTCGGCCCGTCGTTCATGTCGATGATCACGCCGCACTCCGGCGGAAGATAGAACAGCTCGTCGTACATAAAAATCGTGCTTATGCCCAGCATCGGGTCCGCATTGACCAACTGCTCCATAACAGGTTCACATTCTATCAGCCTGCGGCTTCCGAGTATAATAAGATACTGCGGGAGCTGCGGCGCCCCGCTCTTATTCTCCGAAGCGCGCGACAGGCGCTCCTTGATTATCTCGTTGAGCGTCTCGCATATATTCTTGGTATTGCTACGATGCTCCGGCGTGTCAAACGCCAGCATGCGCGATTGCCTGTCGTCATCCCAAATGTGTGGCAGCCAACGCATGTTTCTAAAATACCCCTGTTCTTCCTTGTCAAATATGCCTACCAGCTTAAGCTCCTTCGCGCTGTGCATGGTCGCAAGCTCCGCAAGCATATTGCGCAAAAGGTGCATCGCCTTGCCTCTGTCGCCTACGATCCCGACCGCTGTGTTTGAGCGCAGGTCGAGAAGCGCCGGGACATTGTCCACGATCCGTGACTCTTCTATGATGCTGTCCGCCAGACGCTGCAGCTCATCATCCTGTATCCGGAAGCCTCCCGCTTCGCTCTTTGTTTTGACATTTGCGCAGAGTTCATCATAGCCCATGCCAAGACGCACGCAGCCGAAATCTCTGTCCTCGGGCATACGTTCCCACAAATTGCGCCGCATATTGACAACTATGTCAACGCATTCACGCGGGCTCGGGTTCTCTCTTAATATGATTTCCTTCTGGCGTTTTGCGGTCTGTTCTATCCTCGCGCGCTGCTCGCTCGCGTACAGTGTGTATTTGTCATGCCTGATCTGTTCGGCCTTTTTCGCTTCTGCCGCCTGACGCTTGCCGCTGCCGCCGCCGTTTGCTATGGATGACCCGATAAGTCCTGCGGCGCGTGCCGCAAGCAGCGCCGGAGAGCATACCCCCATTGCCGTGTACGCAGCCACGCTCACCCCTTGGCCTATTATATTTCCAAGTATGCTGCGGCGTCCCTGCTGCATATGCAGGCGCGGAGGCGGGTCATCTATGACTATGTCGTCCTTCGGCAGTTGCTCCTGCGTTCTCGGTGAGCGCCGGTACAGGCGGTCGCCGCTGTCCTGTACACGGCGCTCCGCGTCCGGTGTCGCATTTTCAAATGCTCTTTCTGATTGCTGCTCGGATATGCTCAGCGTGTTCGAGACGTTTTCAAACTGCAGCTCTCTGCCGCGCAGAGTTATTTTTACGGTAAGAAGAGAGAGAACATCCCCGGACTGCATTTTAGCCGCGGTGATCAAATGCCCGTTAAGAAAGCTTCCGTTGCTGCTGTCACGGTCCTCGACATGCACTGTCCCGGCTTCAACACGAATAACAAGGTGATTCCCGGATATGAAAGGTTTCTTTATACATATGTCGTTCTTGGCAGACCGTCCAATACAAAAGACTCCGTTATACGGCAGTATAAAACTCTGCCTTGACAGCCCTGACGCTCTGGACAGCGTGATCGACATATCCGTGTCGGGGCCAAGCCGAACGGGCTTGTCCGTCGGCAGAGCATCGCCGCTATACACCGTCTGTCTTTTCATCTTCGCGATAACCTGGTCATTTTCGCATGTAAGCGTCAACAGCGACGGAGCAAGTCCCTCCGCAAAAACATCGTCCTTTGCATGAGAACCCACCTTTATCTGCTGCCCATCCGAGATCAAAAAGCTGACCAGATTTTTACCGTATTTTAATGCTGCCGCATAGGCCATTGCTCACTCACCCTCCGCT
>CAKTIH010000128.1 GCA_934565615.1 uncultured Oscillospiraceae bacterium
CATTTTGAATCTGTTGGAATTAGGCATACGTTTCGATCTCCTTCTGCCGCCTCATTGATCCTGAGGTAAATTTATACTGGGAAGCTTGTACATTATATTAACTTACGTAAGGCTTGTCAACTCAAAAGCTTCAAAGCCTGCATAAGCTGCTCGTCATTCGAGGATGCGCCGACGCCGGTGCTCTCTCCGACGGTGCCGTCGGTCGTGCCGGTCGCGGAAGCATCGGAGTTATAGAGGATAAGGTCCGGCACAACGCCGCCCTTGGCGCTGATATCGGTGCGGTTGCCGGTGAGATATGTACCGGTCGAAAGGCGGAGCGCGCTGCCATCCTCAAGCGGGATGGTCTCCTGCGTTCTGGTTTTGCCGGTCGTCGCCTCGCCGAGCACGGTCGCCCACTGGTACTCCTGGAGCACAGCTGCGCACACTTCGGCTTCGCCGAAGGTCTCGGCGTTTACAAGCACGCACATCGGAAGCTGTATGCACATGCCGTCCGACGTTGTTACATTCTCCTTGCCCTGCTTGTTGGTCTCTATGAAAAGAGTACCGTTCGGAAGCAGATAGTCAAGAAACTTCGCGCACTCAGTGTCAAGTCCGCCGGGGTTTCCGCGCAGGTCGATGCACAGTGCAACTGCGCCCTGATTGAGCAGGTCCTCGACCGCCGCTATCGCGTCGTCGCCGCTGCCGGCTTCAAAATTCAGGATCTGAACATAACCGGCCTCTGTTTTTTCAAGTCGGTAATTGACAGCGCTCTGATAGACGCCGCTGCAATCGACCTCGATACTGTTCTTGCGTCCAAGACCAAGAGTGAACTTTCCGTTCATCTTTGAGCGTATCAGCTTGCGCGCTTCATCCAGCGACATGCTGGTTATATCCTCGCCGTCAACGGAGGTTATCACATCGCCCGCGCCAAGTCCGGCAAGCCCTGCCGGAGAGTCAGCGTTGACGGAAACGACCTGAAAGCTCCCGTCGTCCTGCTTCATTATAGACATGCCGATGCCCGAGTATTCATTCGCAGAGTTGAGCTGATAGGTCTTGTATTCATCCGCGGACATGTAGTAGCTCCAGTTGTCAGCAAGCCCGGAAACCATCGCCGCCGCGGCGTAATCGCCGAGAGCCTGTCTGCTGACCTCGTCTATGTACTGGTCCTCAACGACATCCTTGATCTCAATATACCGTTTGGCTTCGTTAAAATCTTCCTTGCCACCGACAAGGTCGAGCATATGCTTATATGTGATCCCTATCGAACCTCCGACAAAAATAATAAAGGCGAGCAGCACATATTTGAACCTTATGCGTATATTGAGGATCGCCGTCAAAACGTTGACTACGGCGTTCATTAGTCTGGTGCCTAAACTCATACACAACCTCCGGATTACCTGCTGTTTTACACACGTGGGGGCTGCTGCCGCAGCCCCCCGGTTTTGCTTAGAAAATTATACTCCCGCGTCCGCGGAGATCGTAAGCCCGGAATAGAACTGCTCCGGGTCGATACGCGTGCCGTTTTTCAGAACCTCAAAATGGAGATGCGGCCCGGTAGAGTTACCGGTGCTACCGACATATCCGATGGTGTCGCCCTGACTTACGGCCTGTCCCTGACTTACCGCAATGGAGGACATGTGACCATACAGCGTCACATAGCCGTTGCCGTGGTCTATCATGACGCAGTTGCCGTAGCCTCCGTTCCATGACGCCAGCGTTACGGTCCCGCCGTCAGCAGCATAGATGCTTGTTCCCTGATTGGACGCAATGTCTATACCGGTATGCGTTTTCTGCTGTCCGGTAATGGGATGAATGCGCAGGCCGAATCGGCTCGATACGTAGACATACGACGCGACAGGCCAGATAAAGCTGCCGTTGCCGACCGCTCCACCGCCGGTGCTGCCGCCGTTATTGCCCTGCTCGGCACGTCTCTGCTCTTCAAGCTCCGCGACGAGCTTATCTATATTTGCGTTCGCCGCATCCTCGGCGGCCATGATCTCATCGTACTCTGCCTGACGCTTTTCAAGGTCGTTTTCGATATCAAGGATGAGGTTTATGGCCTCCTCGATATCCTTCTCAAGCTCGGCCTGCTCCTCGCGGAGCACTTCCTGTTTGGCGTTTATATCAGCGCGGTAGGCCTCATAATCGGCCTTGACCTCTTCGGTGTTCTCTCTGGCCGCGATATACGCGTCCTCGAGCGCCCTGTCGCTCTGCATTATCTCGCCGATATCGTCCATCGCAGTCAGGAAATCGCCAAGACTGCTCGTCTTGAGCACCATCGCCAGATATCCAACGCTGCCGTTTTCTTCCATAGCACGCACACGCGCACGGTATCTTTCAAGCTGTTCGTCCTCAAGGCGCTGGGCTTCGGTAAGTTCTTTCTCCTTGTCGGCGATCATCTCGTCATACATTGCGATCTCATCGCTGTTGAGCTGGATCTGCTGGAGCGTATACATATTGCGCTCGTCCATGGCCTGTTTCTGTTCCACAACGCTGGCCTTGTCAGCCTCAAGCTGTTCAACAACAGCTTGCTTTTCCTGCCGCTGTGCCTTGATCGCGTCGCGCTCGGCTTTGAGTGCGTCTATTTCGGTCTGCGTGACCGCATAGGCGCTGACCGGCGCCGTATCAACAACGGCAACCGCCGTGAGCACTACGCAAAGCGACAGCGCTATCAGGCGTAATGTCTTTCTTTTCATAGTAGTACCTGAATTGCTTCAGCAATTGTAATATGTAATTCCGGAGAAATAAGCAGCCGGATCTACTCTTCCGTCTCCTACGTAAACTTCAAAATGCAGATGAGTACCCGTGGCTCTTCCGGTTGCCCCCAGATACCCGACAGTCTGCCCCTGACTGACATAGTCGCCCGTGGAGACCGCGAAGCCTGACATATGTGCGTACACTGTCGAAGTGTCTCCGTGGTTGATTATTACATAGTTGCCGTAACCGCCGTCGGAGGACGCAGTAACGACAACGCCGCTTGCAGCCGCGACTATAGGCGCGCCGTCGTTGCCAAAGCCGTCGATGTCGATACCAGCATGGTATCTGGTCTGGCCTGTGAAGGGGTCGGAACGGTTGCCATAGCGCGAGGTGACCCTCGTGCTGCACGGCACAGGCCACATGAAGCCGCTGTCGCCGCCGCTTGCACCGCCTGTGTTGGCGTTATTCTGCGCTTCGTTTATTTCATCCTGACTGTACGGCGGCTCCTGACCGTTGGCCTCAGCCTCCTGATTTGCGCGGTTCATCTCTTCGACACGGGACGCGGCATTCTCTGCATCGGACTTTGCCTGTGCAGCCTCTGCGGCCTTCTGGGCGTTATACTGGGCGATCATGCTGGTAATAGACGCCGCGGCGGCCTGCTCGGCTGCTTCGGCAGCCTCATACTCGGCGATCGCCTTTTCTATCTCGGATTCAAGGCTCTTCAGTGTCTTGTCCGCTTCGGCGATTTGATCGCTTATCTCCTTCTGCTCCGCCTTCAGCTCAGTCTGCGTGGCCTCATATTCGGCCTTCTCCTGCTCATACTGAGCCTTGACCTCTTCGGTCTGCTCACGCGCGGCTACATACTGAGCCTCAAGTGTTTTATCGCTCGACATTATCTCGCCCATATCGTCAAACGCAGTGAGCAGGTCGGAGAAATTGTCCGCCTGAAGGATGAGCGCAAGGATATTGTATCCTCCGTTTTCCTCCATCGCGCGCACACGGCCGCGATATCTTTCGAGCTGGCGCTCTTCCTTGTTCTTCGCCGCGTCGACCTCTTTTGCCTTTTCGGCGATCAGCTCATTGCACTGGTCGATTTCCTTGGCAATGATCTTAAGCTGTTCATTTGCAAGCTTCTTCTGCTCATCAAGCGCCGCTTTCTGTTCAAGAACATTTGCCTGCTGATCCTTGAGTGCCTGAAGCCTCTCCATGCAGTCCTTTACCTGATTAGACAGCTGCTCCTTCTGAGCCTTGAGTTCGCTCAGCCCCTCCGGCTCGTCCGCAAATGCGGAAACCGGGATCATGCTGACCACGAGCGAAGCAAGCATCAGCACTGCCATAATTACGGCAATGACCGATATGATCTTCTTGTTATTCATTGATAACTCCTTATTCCAAGGGAACGGTCAAACCTTCAGATAGTTCCTGATAGCGTTCACACCGCCGAACGCGCCGACCAAAATTCCTACTGCCATGTACACGATAAACACTTCGAGCGCAACGCTGTGGAATGGCACGAAGGTTATGAAGCTCTCGGTAACAGATGCGACGAGCTTACCGGTGACGAGGTTATAAAGCCCCCACTCTGCAAGGAAAGCGAGCCCGCCGCCAAGGATGCCGAGCACAAGCCCCTCTACCACAAACGGCAGTCTTATAAAGCTGTTCGTCGCGCCGACCATTTTCATGATCGCGATCTCGTCGCGCCGACCGAAGGTGGCAAGCTTTATCGTGTTAGACATGATGAATATCGAGACAAAGACAAGGATCGCTATCAGTACGAGCGAAATAACGCTGACGACGTTGCGGATCGTGACAAAGGTTTTTGCGTACTCAAGATGCGCGTTGACCTTAACAATGCCGTCGACCGCTTCGAGCGCCGCCTTCGTCTGCGACATGAGCGCGATGTCCGTCAGGTGGATAACGAACCTGTGGCGGAACACGGACTCATCGATGCCCTCGCGGAAGTTCTCATCGTACTTGTTCATGAAGTTTTCCATCGCCGCGTCTCTTGAGACAAACTCGACAGACGAAATGTTGTCCAGTGCCTCAATGCTGCTCTGGAGCGCTTTTGCCTGATCCTCATCCGAGATCTTCTCGTCGACGAAAGCGACGATCTCGTTCTGGTTTTCAAGGTCTTTTATCAAGGCGTCAATGTTGACCGACAGCAGCGATACGCTGCCCATGATAACAAGGCACGCCATGATGATCGTGACCGACGCGAAGGACATGAAACCGTGGGTCGTAATGCTTCTGAAGCCCTCGCGGATAAGATAGCCGCACCTACTCAATCTCATAACTGTAATACCCATCCATTCCGTCACTGATCAGGTTGCCGCCGTCAATGGTGATGACGCGCTTGGAAAAAGCGTTGACCAGTTCCTTCTCATGGGTCACGACCATAACGGTGGTGCCCATCTCGTTTATCTTTTCAAACAGAAGCATAAGCTCCAAGCTGCGCACGGGATCGAGGTTGCCGGTAGGCTCGTCCGCGACGATCATGCGCGGGCTGTTGACGAGCGCTCTTGCGATGGCGACACGCTGCTGCTCGCCGCCGGAGAGCTCGTTCGGCATACGCTTGCCTCTGCCCTCAAGCCCAACAAGCTCCAATATGTACGGCACACGCTTCTTGATCTCGGAGTTCGCCGCGCCGACAACGCGCATCGCAAAAGCGACGTTGTCGTACACGTTCATGTTCTCGATAAGCCTGTAGTCCTGGAATATGACACCGAGCGTCCTGCGGACCTTCGGCAGCTTACGGCGCTTTATCGTGCCCATGTCGAAATCGTTAACGATTATCTGGCCGGATGTCGGGCGGACCTCGCCGGTGATGAGCTTCATGATAGTGGTCTTTCCCGAACCGGACGGGCCGACAAGAAAGACAAACTCGCCGTCGTTAATGGTGAGGCTAACTCCGTCGAGCGCAACTGTGTTGCTGCTCTCGTAGACCTTCCTCACGTTGTTCATTTGAACCATAAGTCAATTGACCTCCAAAGCTTTTGTTTCCTGCCGGTGTATATTGTCCTCCATACGCCGACAGCGCTTGCGATCTATAGCACCTCAGTACTTGCTGTTGTTAAGGGAATCGAGGTACATTTTAACCATCATAGCGACCTTAAAGACGATAGCATGGTCGAACTCGCGCAGATCAAGACCCGTGATCTTCTTGATCTTCTCAAGCCTGTAC
>CAKTIH010000129.1 GCA_934565615.1 uncultured Oscillospiraceae bacterium
CTGGAATTTAATCTTACGAGTCTTTGAGGAAACTAGAAGTAAATTGTGCAAACTGGAAGTTACTTTTGCAATCTACCTGAAGTAAAAGCTTTTGAGGCTGACCTTAAAACGAAGCTCTGCTTATGATTGCAATCTTATAGCAATCATAACATTATTTTGATTGCCCTCGCCTTTCCAGCAGCAAACATAAATTATTCTCCCAAACCTCATCGCCGCACTCCCTTGCTTTTGCAATGCAAGCGTTTACCGCACTACGTAAAGAAGCATCGTCCGAGTATTTTTGCAGCCTGTCCATGATGCGGAAAGCTCCCGGCCAGTTCATGTCTTGTAGCCATTCCAGCAATTCTGTCAAATAAGGTCTGAGCTTTTCATCGCTCTTCTCCGCTATGATGACCGCGCAGTTTTCCCAGACATTTTTATTGTGTTCCGGTGTCAGCGGCTGTATAAACGGGCGAATCGTTTCTACATCTTTCGCCAGAGCTATCCCCTTGGCCTGGACTTCGGGCGGCTTATGCCAGTCGAGCATATCCATGATTTCTGTAATGTCTTGCATCTTGAAATCCTCTCAGAGTTTCTTTGGCAAGTTTTACGCCCGCTGCAATATCGCAGCGGGCGTTATGATTTCTATTCCGCTCAGTGACAGCCGCAGCCGCAGCTTCCGCTGTCGTCTCCGCAGGCGCAGCCCTCGTCGCTTGTTCCGCAGCCGCTGCATCCGCCGCAGCTCCCGGAGCAGCCGCCGCCAAAGCCCATGCCCGCGCCGGGGTCGACTATCGGCAGTCTCCCGGTGATGAGCAGGTCAGCTGCGTCGTCCGCGCTGCCGCAGTAGCCGACTATCGGGATGATGCCGTAGCTGAGCAGGAGCGCCTTTGCTTCGCCCCCCATGTTCCCGGCGATAACCGCTTCGATCTTCTCCTCGCGCATCAGGTCGCTCATGGCCTTGTGCCCCTCGCGTCCCGCCGCCTCGACAAGGCGCTTGGTGCACTTGTTCACGTCCGCATTCTCATAGTCGTATATCGCGAACATTTCGCAGTGGCCGAAATGCTCGAAAATTTCTCCGTCCTTATATGCAACTGCTATGCGCATGTCATATCTCCTTTTCGATGCTGTCCATCAGCGGCGCGATGTGCTCCCCGCTCACGGACTCCACTTCGCCCGCGTCCACCATCGTGGTGATAACGGGGTCTATCGGCAGCTTTGCAAAGTGCGGGATGTTATACTGCTTTGCCAGCGCCTCGACCTTGCTCTCGCCGAAGATTGAGTGCTCGCTGCCGCAGTCCGGGCACTTGTAGTAGCTCATGTTCTCGACGATGCCGAGCACCGGGACCTTCATCATCTCCGCCATGTTCACGGCCTTTGCGACGATCATCCCGACAAGATCCTGCGGCGTCGTGACGATGACTATCCCGCTTATCGGCAGGGACTGGAACACCGTCAGCGGCACGTCGCCCGTTCCGGGAGGCATATCGACGAACATATAGTCAACGTCCGTCCACATCACGTCCGTCCAGAACTGCGTGACCGCGCCCGCAATGACCGGGCCGCGCCATACGACAGGCTCCGTCTCATCCTGAAGGATGAGGTTGATGGACATTACCTGTATCCCGGAGTGCGTCGTGACGGGGATAAGGTACTCCTCGGTACCGGTCGCGTGCTGGTGGATGCCGAAGGACTTCGGTATCGAGGGGCCTGTGATGTCCGCATCGAGCACCGCGCAGTTATAGCCGCGGCGCTGCATCTCGGAGGCCATCAGGCTCGTGACAAGGGACTTTCCGACGCCGCCCTTGCCGCTGACGACGGCAATGACCTTCTTAACGCTCGCTCCCTCGTGAAGCGGTTTAAGAAAGCTCTCCGGCTCGCGGGAAGCGCAGGCTTCGCCGCAACTGGAGCAATCATGTGTGCATTCGCTCATATCAATAATCTGCCTTTCCAATCCATTTTTATAAATATAGCTTTATTATACCCGTTTCGCGCAAATAGTCAAACTAATAAAATTCATAGCTTGAATCACAGCTTCAATTTCTTCACCGCGCGGATGAGATATATCGCCGCAAAGCCTGTGAACACGCCCGTTATAACGCCGGACGCCGCGAGTATCGGCGCATAGGCAAATATTCCCGGTGTCTTTACTATGAGCGCACACGCGCCGAGCTGCCCTGCGTTATGCGCAATTGCCGCAAGGGCGCTGACGATCCAGAGCTGGTTTTCCTTAAACAGACCTATCGTCACGCACATCACGATATACGCCAGTATTCCCCCGGCCGCGCTGTATATAAATGTCGAGGGGCTGCCCGCGAATATTGCGCCCATTATTATCCGCGCCGCGAGTATCGCCCCGGCCTCTTTCCTGCCGAGTATCGCCATCGCCGTGAGGGTTATAATGTTTGCAAGGCCGAGCTTTATTCCCGGTATCGGTACAGGTGACGGCAGTTGGTTCTCTATCATGAATATCGTCAGCGCTATCGCCGTCAGCACCGCCATGAAGCAGAGCTTCTTCGTCTTAGCCATCGAGCCCGCCTCCTTCTATCTGTATCACGAGTCTGTGCGGCACACAGGCTATCGGCATCCCGCTCTGGCTTATCCGCCCCTGGCTCACGCAGACGCTATCCGGGCAGTCCGCCGCCGTGACCGATATCGCCCCCGGCTCGACGTGTACAGTGTTGTGCCCGTACTGCGTGCTCAGCTCGATATCGTAGCTCTCCGTGACCTTCGACAGATCGATCCGTTCATACTCCTCTCCGTCTATCGAGATCACCGCGACTGTCCCGCCGCCCATGCTCATCGCAAGGCAGTATGAAACCAGCCCTGCTATCACCACGGCTGCCAGAATGATTATCCATTTTTTCGTTTTTCTGTCCATAAGCATATTGTAGTTTATGCCGCGGCAGTTGTCAACTGGCAGTCGAATGTGCTATACTATGTGATATTATTGGAGTAAATATGTCCGTTTGAAAGGAGTGATACGGTGGACGCTTTGACCGAATACACCCTTGCCGCGAGCAAGTACGCGCTTATCATCCTCTCGCTCGTCATCATCGTCCGCTGCATCCGCTCCATGCTCTCCGACCGATATGAGCCCGAGGTCTGGGGCTATCTATGGCACGAATCGCAGACCTATACCCTCACGCATTGGGAGAACATCATCGGCCGCACGCTCTCGTGCGATGTCCGCCTTATCTATCCGAACGTCAGCCGTACCCATGCCGTGCTCACGCGCAATGACAAGGGGCTGTGGCGCATCTATGATATCTTCTCAAAGGGCGGCGTCTGGGTCAATGGCGTCAAGGCCGGCGGGCGCGGTCTGCCCGTGCAGCACGGCGACCTTATCAATATCGCCGGTGAGTCCCTGCGCTTTCATGAGCTGAGCCATGACGATAAGGAAAGCTATGAATCCGTCCGCACCGCGGCGGGTCATGGCGTCTCCCCCGCCGTCACGCTCTTTGAGCTTACGCTGTTCCAGCTTGCGCTGCTGCTTCAGCACTGTGTCACCTCCTCCGGTGAGCAGCTCTTCGCCATCGCGCTTGCTTTCTTCGCGCTCATCGCCTTGGAGTGGTGCTGCTATAACGCCATGCGCGTCATGAACCGCTCGGGATTTGAGATTGAAACTCTCGCCTTTTACCTCACCACCCTCGGCATGTCCGTCGCCGCTTCGTCCACTCCGGACGATATGTATAAGCAGATCGTCCTCACCATCGCGGCGGTGCTGCTGTTCCTGCTCATGGGCTGGTGGCTGCGCAAGCTTGGCCGCACTGCCGCCGCGCGCATCCCGATCGCGGCACTGGCGGTGCTGCTGATGGTCGTCAACATCGTCGCAAGCGACGCCGTTCTCGGCGCGCGCAACTGGCTTGAGTTCGGCGGATTTTCGTTCCAGCCGTCCGAGCTTGTCAAGGTCGGCTATATCTACGCCGGCGCTTCGACGCTCGACAGGCTATACCGCCGTAATAACCTCTATACCTTTATCGGCTTCTCGGCCTTCTGCGTCATCGCCCTCGCCCTCATCGGGGACTTCGGCACAGCGCTCATCTTCTTTGCGACCTTCCTTGTTATCTCCTACCTGCGCTCAGGTTCCATCGCGACGCTGCTCCTCGCCGTGACCGGCGCGGGGCTTGCGGGCTTTCTCGCCGTCAGCGTCAAGCCCTATATCGCCCAGCGCTTCGCCACATGGGGACACGCATGGGAGGATATTTATGACAAGGGCTTCCAGCAGACGCGCGCCATGTCCGCCGCCGCTTCCGGCGGCCTGTACGGCAAGGGTGCGGGCGGCGGCTGGCTCAAGGACATCTTCGCCGCGAATACTGACATGGTCTTTGCCGTTATCTGCGAGGAACAGGGGCTTATCATCGGGCTCATAATGGTGCTCGCGGTGCTGGTGTTGGCTTTCTTCGCCGTGCGCAGCGCGCGGCGTGGGCGCTCGGCGTATTATTCCATCGCCTCGTGCGCTGCGATGAGCATGCTGCTCGTGCAGCTTGCGCTCAATGTTTTCGGCTCGCTCGACCTGCTACCGTTTACGGGAGTCACCTTCCCGTTTGTCTCCCGCGGCGGCACCTCGCTTATCTCCTGCTGGATGCTCATGGCCTTTATCAAGAGCTCCGATACCCGGCGCAACGCAAGCTTTGCCGTTCGTCCGGGGCGCGGCAAGGACGATGAAGATGAGGACGACGATACCCCCGGTGCGTCTGATAACGGCTTTGCTCCGGATGACGATCCTGCAAATTGGGAGGTGTGGCAGCCGTGCGAAAAATAACCAACCGCGCCTTCTGCGTGCTGCTTATCGCGGCGGGCGTTATCTTCGGCATGATCGTGTACGTCCTCAATTATATCGACCACGGGCAGGACTGGGCGCTGTACTTCTCCCGCTCGAACTCCGGTTCCACCGGTATGCTGCTTGACCGCAGCGGTATAGTCCTCGCCTCCTTCGGCGGTGCGGACGAGTTCTTCTCCCCCGACGCTGAGACGCGGATGTCAAACTACCACGTCACCGGCGACTATTGGGGGCGCACCGGCACTGGCATCCTCTCGCGCTACCGCCGCGATGTGAACGGCTTCAGCCTTCTCACCGGCACGACGCGTACCGAGAACAGTACCCTCACCCTCACGGTCGACGCAAGGCTCAACAATAAAATATACGAGCTTCTCGACACGGAGCATAACGCCGCGGTGCTCGTCTGCAACTACAAAACCGGCGAGCTTTTGGGCATGGTCTCGGCTCCGACGGTCGACCCGCTCGATGTAGAAAACGGCGTCCCGGACGGGGCATATCTCAACCGCTGTCTCTCCGCCGCCTTCACCCCCGGCTCGACCTTCAAGCTCGTCACCGCTGCTGCCGCGATTGAGAACATCCCGGATATAAACGAGCGTACCTTCTACTGCGAGGGCGAATATAAAATAGCCGGCGTACCCATTACCTGCAAGGCCGCGCACTATACGCAGACCTTCGAGCAGGCGCTCTCCAACTCCTGCAATATTGCCTTTGCGCAGATCACCGTGATGCTTGGTCAGGAGACCATGATCGACTACGTCACGAAATACGGCTTCCTCTCGTCCCATGAGCTTGACGGCATCGGCTGCGCTTCGGGCACATATCCGCTCGACTTTGTCGGCGACCCCGAGCTTGGCTGGTCGGGCATCGGTCAGTCGACCGATACGATCTGCCCATATGCGATGCTGCGCTAT
>CAKTIH010000130.1 GCA_934565615.1 uncultured Oscillospiraceae bacterium
GTACACTCCGCCGTCCGTCCTGCCGCCGCGTGCAAGGAGGCGGCAGGTAAGGCCACGCTTTTTAAGGTCAGCGACATCCGCCGCGGTGAAGCTCTCGATCCCCTCGCGGTCAAGCCCCTCATCAGGGAGCGCATCAAAGCCGACCGCGCAGCCGAGCATGATCTTTCTCAGCGCATCAAGCCCGGAAACATCCGCCGTCGGGTCAGCCTCGGCATAGCCGAGCTTCTGCGCGTCCGAGAGCGCAGCGCCGTAATCAAGGCCGCGGCGCTGCATGGCATCGAGCATATAGTTCGTCGTGCCGTTGAGAATGCCGCCGAGGCTCTCTATCCTGTCGCTGAGCACTGCGAGCGAGAGGTTATGCAGAAACGGCACACCGCCGCCGCAGGCCGCGCTGAACAAAAACGCCGCGCCGTGTTCCCTCGCGAGCTCCGCAAGCTCAATGCCCTTGGCAGCGACGAGCGCCTTGTTCGAGGTAACGACATGCTTGCCGGCCTTGAGCGCCATAGCGCAGTAGCTGAACGCAGGCTCGACCCCGCCCATGACCTCCGCGACCGCGCCGACAGACGCGTCGGACACTATCGCGTTCATATCCGCGACCTTCCAAGGCTCGTTATCCTTACCGGGTCTGACAAGCACAGGCCCCGGCTCAAGTCCCTTGCTGTGGGCGAGCATACCATAAACGCCCTGACCGACAGTACCGAATCCTAAAACTGCAACTTTCATTTCTTTATCCTCCATGTCCGTTTTTCACAGACACATGTTTTTCTGGCAGCGACAGTGTAGCACAAGTCGACAGGAAATACAAGCCCCGTCGGCCTATGCCAATTACATAAACTTTTTTACCCATTGCGGCAAAATTCTATGCTCTTTTACCACGCCGCGGCTTCCTATCACCATTTCAAAATTATGTAAATTATATTATGTAAATCTCATTGAATACCCGCAGCGGCGGCAAAGCTCCTCTGCCGCCTGCCTTTGCGAGAATCCGTCATATATCCTGCGCGCCCGTTCGGTTGACATAATATCAGAAAGCTCATCCTCAAACAGATTGCCCAGCGCTATGTCTCCCTCGTGGTCAAGGCAGCACGGTACAACAGTCCCGTCGCACAGCACGCCAATCTGATCCCGCAGGCCGCGGCAGAAGCGGTGCACGCCTGTGTCCTCCGCGCTCATGTCCGGCCAGTCGAAGCGCTCGCCCGGCTGGAGCAGCACGCGCTCCGCGATGTACCGGCTGCCGCGGCTGTCTCTCCACGGCTTCGGAAAGCGCGCTTCCAGTTCCGCCTCGATCCGCGGGTTCATGCTGTCAAGCCCGTTTTTGTTCCATAGGCGCAGTACGCACTGCTTCCCCGCCGCAGACATGGCTGCCGCGAAGTCCGCACACAGCCCGACATATCCGTCCGGTTCCTCGGATCCGTTGCCCTCAAACGACTGGAGCGACACATTCACCTTATACACCGCCGGCGAGGAAACGAGCATCTCACCGTGCCTGTCGAGCAGCGTTCCGTTCGTCGTGATTATGACGCGGAAGTCCTGCCGCGCGGCTATGCCGAGTATTTCCTCAAGCTGCGGGTGCAGCAGCGGCTCACCCATAAGGTGCAGGTAGAGATACTCCACGTGTCTGCGCAGCTTCCGGGAGAGCGTTTCAAACTCCTCGGGCGTCATGAAGCGCTTTTCGCGGCGCGTGCCGGGGCAAAAGCTGCACGAGAGATTGCAGACATTCGTAATTTCAAGATAGGCTTTTTTCAGCATATACTCACCTAAAAGCTCGCGCGTCCGTATCCGGCATGGCCGAACACGGACGCGGTGTTTATTTACCAACATTTATTATCTTGCGCATCGGTTCGGGCGCGATCTTTACGACCTTCCTGTCGTATGTCAGCAGCCCGTTGAGCTCGTCCTCAACATCGCTAAGCTGCGTATATACCGCCGCCGAAAGCCCCCGCATCTTTGCCGGGCCGATCTCCGTCTGATAAAGGTCCTCAAGCGCCGCCTCAAGCTGGAACGGCATCTCGAACTTCTTATAGCCGAAGTATTTATTATTGTAGCAGTGCCCCGGCACCTGATGGCTGTACCCGCCGAACTCGCTGAGCAGCACCGCGCGGCCTTTCTTATCGGGCTTGAAGCGGTATTTCTTAAAGTACACGTGCAGGCTCTGCACATTGCCGATACCCTGATCATGCCAGCCGGAGGCGTGGTCTATGACGCGGGTCTTGTCCATAGAGCGGACAAAGTCGTACATCTTCCTCGCGTCGAACTGACCCCAGCCCTCGTTGAAGATGACCCACATGCAGATGCACGGGCAGTTGTACAGATGGTTCACCAACTCGCCGAGCTCCGACTTGAACTGTGCGCGCCCCTCGCTGTCGCTCCGGGCAAAGAGTGCATGCGCCGAGTCGTTCAGATGGATGCCCGTCACAAGCGGCGCGGAGATGACAACGGGGTTATAGCGCCGGCCGCCGTTCGGCATATCCTGCCAGACGAGCATGCCGAGCCTGTCGCAATGGTAGTACCAGCGCAGCGGCTCGACCTTGATATGCTTGCGCAGCATATTGAAGCCCATCGCCTTTGCGGTGCTGATATCGTAGATAAGCGCCTCATCCGTCGGTGCGGTATAGAGCCCGTCAGGCCAATAGCCCTGATCGAGCAGACCGTTCTGGAAGTACGGCTCGTTATTCAGAAACAGTCTCGGCACTCCGTTTTTATCCTTTGCGACAGCTATCTTGCGCATCGCAAAATAGCTGAACACCTCGTCCTCGCCACAGCTTACACTGAAGCCGTAGAGCTTTGGGTTCTCCGGGCACCAGGGCTCAAAGCCCGGCACAGGGATCTCCGCCGGCAGCGGATAGTCCTGCCCGTCAAAATGAGCATAGGCCAACTCGTCGCCCCTGACGTCGGCCTCGACTGTGACCGCAGCCTTGTCAATATCCGGGGTGATGCGCAGCGAGCGAACGTATATCTCCGGTACGGCTTCGAGCCACACCGTCTGCCATATACCGCTCTGCGGAGTGTACCATATTCCGCCGCGCTTTGAGCTCTGCTTGCCGCGGGACTGGAAGCTTCTGTCGGTATCATCGGTCACTCTGACGGTGATCTGGGCATAGCCGTCCTCAACAGCGTCGGTGATATCCGCCTCGAAGGGCAGATAGCCGCCGGTATGCCGCGCGACCTGCGTGGAGTTCACCCACACCGCCGCGCACTGATCCACCGCGCCGAAGTGCAGCAGCAGGCGCTTACCGGAAAACTCAGCCGGTATCTCGACCTCTCTGCAATACCACAGGTACTCCCCGCGCTTAAGCGCTCTGCCGACACCGGACAGCTCCGTCTCCGGTGAGAACGGCACAATTATCTCGCCGTCGTACTCGGCCGGTCTCCTGCTGCTGTCCGTAAAGGCATAGAGCCACGGGCCGTTCAGGTTCAGCCAGCTGCGTCTCGCCATCTGCGGACGCGGGTATTCGGGAAGCGGAGCGTTGATATCAACGCCGTCTGTCCAAGGGGTATTCATCTCAGAACAGTCCGGGGAAGCCGCCCATGCCGCCCTGAAGCTTGCTCATGGCCTTGTTGGTCTCGTCATCGGCAAGCTTGATAGCGCCGTTGACCGCCGCAAGGATCAGATCCTGAAGCATCTCGACATCGTCGCTGTCGACAACATCGGGGCTTATTTCTATGCTGTGGAGCTGGCGGGTGCCGATCATAGTCGCCTTTACTGCGCCGCCGCCTGCCGTGAACTCAAACTCTTTTGTCTCAAGCTCCTGCTGCATCTTCAGGAAATCCTGCTGCATCTTCTGAGCCTGTCTCATCATGTTCATCTGGTTGCCGCCGCCGGGATATCCGCCGCGAAATCCGCCTTTTGCCATTTTTATATCCTCCATTTTTGTTATTTACTGTTTATATACTTATATAAATTTTACTTCCTTGAACCGCTTCAGCTCGTCCAGACTGCGCTGCTGATGAGGCTGGTCGTGCAGCTCCGAGAGCAGCGCGTGTATCTCTTTCCCCGCGAGCACCGTCGCCGCCTCCGAAAACTTTGCAAGCACATCCTGCCTGTTGAAGCGTCCGTAGAGAAATCCGGGTACGACCTCTATACGCAGTGTGCCGTTTTCTATCTTCCCTCTCACGGAAGCGCTGTCGTCCAGTCTAAGCTTTATATCCATTGGGAGAGTACCCGCCGCCTTTGCGCAGATATCCTTCCATGTTGGCTCTCCCCCCGGTGCGTCAGCTTTGGGCAGGGCTTCCGATTCGCCCTGCGGCTCGGGCTCAGCTCTGCCGCCGCGCTGAAGAAAGCTGTCCTCTGGCTGCTCCTCCATGAACATCTCAGGGTCAAGGTCGTCCTCCTCCGGGATGTAAGCTTCTTCTCTCCGCCGCAGGGGCTCCGGCTCATAGCGCTCCGGTTCCTCTTCGACGGGTGCGGGTGTCGGGCGCGTGTTCTCCCGCGTCGGGGTGAAGCTCCCGCTGCTCATTTGCAGCTCAAGCCGCGATATCCTTGCCCGCAGCTCCGCTATGCTCTCGCCCATAGTGTTGTCGCACAGGGATACAAGACACAGCTCCGCCGTCGTCTTAGGGCTGGTGCTCTCGCGCATGGACGCGGTATATTTCTGCACAGTCTCCATCGCGCAGATTATCTCCTCGGTCGTCATGCGGCCCGAGAGCTCACCGAGCGTCGTATCGTCATAGCCGCCGGAGATAAGGCTGCGCGCGCCCTTGGGGGCGACGTGCGTCATAAGCGTGTCGCGCAGTAAACCGGACAGCTCCGTCAGGAGCGTGGCCGGGTCCTTGCCGTCCATCCACATGGAGTTAAAGTCTCGCAGCGTTTTGTCGGTATCGTGGTCAAGTATGCCGCCCATAAGCTGCGCCGTGCGCCGGTTTCCGGCAAGCCCCATTGCGCTGTAAACAGCTTCAAGGTCTATCGTCTCGCTGGCCGAGCACTGGTCGAGCAGGCTCAGCGCGTCTCTTACGCCGCCGTCGGCAAGCCGGGCGATAAGCTCCGCCGCCTCGTGGCTGAGCTTGAAGTTTTCCTGCTTTGCGATATATTCAAGGTATTCGGCAATGTCCGGGGTGTCGATGCGGCGGAAGCTGTGCCGCTGGCAGCGTGAAAGTATCGTCGCCGGTACCTTCTGCAGCTCCGTCGTCGCAAGGATAAACATCAGATGCTCCGGCGGCTCCTCAAGAATTTTCAGCAGCGCATTGAACGCCGAGGCCGACAGCATATGAACTTCGTCGATAATATACACTCGCTTGCGCACGGAGGCCGGGGTGAACACCGCTTCCTCCCTGAGCGCGCGCACATTGTCAACGCCGTTGTTGGACGCAGCGTCGAGCTCCACGACATCGAGCACAGAGCCGTCGCTTATTCCTCGGCAGGCAGGACACACTCCGCAGGGATTGCCGTCCACCGGATGCTCGCAGTTAACAGCCTTGGCGAGGATCCTTGCACAGGTCGTCTTGCCGGTGCCGCGCGTACCGATAAAGAGATAGGCATGTGAAAGCCTGCCTGTCCTGACCTGATTTTTCAGCGTCTCGGTAATATGCTGCTGCCCGACGACCTGATCAAAGGTCTGCGGACGCCACTTGCGATACAGAGCCTGATACATGCTC
>CAKTIH010000131.1 GCA_934565615.1 uncultured Oscillospiraceae bacterium
TACTCTTATTTTTTCAACATGCTAAAAGTTGGAGTACCCGGAGCTATCCAGGTACCCCAACTTTTAGTTTACAGCCATTTTATCGGAAATAATATTCGTATGCTTATTGACAAATACCCTGTGGGGGTATATATTCAAGATACCCCGAGGGGGTATGTGAAGAGGTGAAATGATGGAAGATAAAAAATGCTGCTGCTGTGAGCGGCACAAGGAGCGTTCACCGGAGGAATATAAAGCCCTGATGAACCGCCTTAACCGCATCGAGGGGCAGATCAGGGGCATCAAGGGTATGGTCGAAAACGGAGCCTACTGCCCGGATATCCTTGTCCAGTCCGCGGCGGTGAATGCTGCGGTGAACGCATTCAATAAGGAGCTGCTTGCCAGCCATATCCGCTCCTGCGTCGTCAACGATATACGCGACGGCAAGGACGAGGTCATAGACGAGCTGGTGTGCACGCTCCAGAAGCTCATGAAATGAGCTAACGTCAAAAGGAGACACAAGCAAATGACACAGTATGAAGTGACAGGCATGAGCTGCGCCGCCTGCTCTGCCAGGGTCGAAAAGGCGGTATCGGGACTTCCGGGGGTCGATAGCTGCTCGGTGAGCCTGCTGACAAATTCAATGATGGTCGACGGGTCAGCCGCGCCTGACGCGATCATCAAGGCCGTGCAGGACGCGGGCTACGGCGCGTCCGTCAAGGGCGCGCAGAAGAGCAGCGCCGCCGAGGAGGACGAGCTTGCCGACCATGATACCCCGGTGCTGAAGCGCAGACTGTTCGCGTCGCTCGGCTTCCTGCTCGTGCTGATGTATTTCTCGATGGGGCACATGATGTGGGGCTGGCCGCTGCCGAAGTTCTATGACGGCAACCATGTCGCGATGGGGCTGACGCAGCTTCTGCTGACGGTGATAATCATGGTCATCAACCAGAAGTTTTTCATCAGCGGCTTCAAGGGACTCATGCACCGTGCGCCGAATATGGATACGCTCGTTGCGCTCGGCTCCAGCGCCGCGTTTATTTACAGCACATATGCGCTCTTTGCCATGACCGGTGCCCAGGTGCGCGGGGACGAGGAAGCCGTCATGCGCTATATGATGGACTTCTACTTTGAGTCCGCCGCCATGATCCTGACGCTTATCACCGTCGGAAAGATGCTCGAGGCGCGTGCCAAGGGCAAGACGACCGATGCCCTGCGCGGGCTCATGAAGCTCTCGCCAAAGACCGCCACGATCGTCGAGGGCGACACTGAGCGCGAGATACCGATAGAGCAGCTCAAGAAAGACGATATCTTCGCCGTGCGCCCGGGCGAGAGCATCCCCGTTGACGGCGTCGTTATCCAGGGCGGCAGCACGGTCGATGAATCGGCGCTGACCGGCGAGAGCATCCCCGTCGACAAGGCCGAGGGGGATCAGGTCTCCGCCGCGACCGTGAACCAAACCGGCTATATCCGCTGCCGCGCACTGCGCGTCGGCGAGGACACGACCCTCAGCCAGATCATCAAAATGGTCAGCGAGGCCTCCGCGACCAAGGCGCCGATAGCAAAGATCGCCGATAAGGTCTCCGGCGTGTTCGTCCCGGCGGTCATATCCATCGCGCTCGTCACCTTTGTTGTGTGGCTGCTGCTCGGCAGGAGCGTGGGCTTTGCGCTCGCGCGCGGTATATCCGTGCTTGTCATCAGCTGCCCCTGCGCCCTCGGCCTTGCGACGCCCGTTGCGATAATGGTCGGCAACGGCATGGGCGCAAAGCATGGGATACTGTTTAAGACCGCCGTCTCGATGGAGGCCGCCGGCAAGGTCGAGACCGTTGTGCTCGACAAGACCGGCACCATAACCGCCGGGACCCCGGAAATGACGGACGTGATACCGGCAGACGGAGTAGGGGAGGAAGAGCTCCTGCGCTTTGCTTCGACCCTTGAGAGCCGCAGCGAGCACCCGCTCGCGAAGGCTGTGCTCAGCGGCGCACAGAGCCGCGGCATAGAACCCGGCGCTATAGACGGCTTCACGGCACTGCCGGGAAGCGGAGTGCGCGCCGAGATAGACGGCGCGGAGGCACTCGGCGGCAGTCTCAAGGCTGTGAAGGAGCGCATCGAGATCCCCGCGGCGCTCGAAGCTAAAGCCGGGGAGCTTGCCGCCGAGGGCAAGACGCCGCTGTTCTTCTGCCGCGGTGACAGTCTGCTGGGCATAATCGCTGTGGCGGATGTGATAAAGCCTGACAGCCCGCAGGCAGTCGCGGAGCTCAAGAACATGGGCATAAATGTCGTCATGCTTACCGGCGACAACCAGCGCACCGCCGAGGCGATAGGCCGCCAGGTCGGCGTCGACCGCGTTAGCGCGGGAGTCCTGCCGGACGGCAAGGAAGCCGTCGTGCGTGAGCTGTGCGCCAAGGGCAGCACCGCAATGGTAGGCGACGGGATAAACGACGCACCCGCACTCACAAGAGCGGACGTCGGCATAGCGATCGGCGCTGGCGCTGACATCGCCGTTGACGCAGCGGATATCGTGCTTGCGCGAGGGAGCCTGCTCGACGTCTCCGCGGCGATACGTCTCAGCCGCGCCACGCTGCGCAACATCCACGAGAACCTGTTCTGGGCGTTCTTCTATAATACCATCGGCATCCCCATCGCGGCGGGTGTGCTCAGCGGAGTCGGCCTGAACCTCGACCCGATGTATGCCGCGGCTGCAATGAGCCTGTCGAGCTTCTGCGTCGTGTCGAACGCGCTGCGGCTCAACCTGCTGGATATCTATAACCCAAAGAGGGACAGAAAAATAAAGCACCGTGAAGTTGAAAACGCGGTAACCGAGAACACAAAAACTGAGGAGGAAAAGACAATGACAAAGACCATGAAGATCGAAGGCATGATGTGCCCCCACTGCGAGGCGACTGTGAAGAAGGCTCTCGAAGCCATAGACGGCGTTGAGAGTGCGGAGGTGAGCCACACCGCGGGTACCGCCGTTGTGACGGGCGCAGCGCTCGATGACGCTAAGCTCAAGGCTACCGTTGAAGACAAGGGCTATACCGTCCACGGGATAGAGTAAAAGCCGGATAAACAGCCAATGCCGCCGCGGGAAAACCGCGGCGGCATTTTCAAATTTTCCACTTTCACAGAGGCAGAATCTATGTTAGAATAAAACAAAAACTGCCAAGGGGAAAGAGTATGTTAAGGAAAAAGATAAGCGCCGCGATATCCGCGCTGCTGTGCGCGCTGCTGCTCAGCGGCTGCGTTCTTGACTCGCTGCCTGAGTTTGACCGTGCTGACTATACCGCAAAGGAAATGTGCAGCTTCGACGATATGGAGTATGCCCGGCCGGACGTGCAGGAATTTAAGGACAAGGCGCAGGAGATAGAACAGGCGCTGAACGACGGAAAGAAGCTCAAAGCCGTTGAGGCGCTGCTTGATGAGCTCTACGCGATGTACTATAGCTTTGACACGATGTTCACCCTCGCCGACATCCGCAGCTGTCAGGACGTTTCCGACAGTTACTATGCCGCGGAGTACGACTGGTGCAGCGACGCGTATTACGACATACAGGAGACGCTGGACGGCGTGTACTATGCCTGCGTCGCCTCCGCGCTCGGCGAGAAGCTTGAGAAGGAATACTTCTGGGACGGCTTCTGTGATGAATATGCCGACTCCGGGGAGAGCGTTTATACAGATGAATATCAGCAGCTTGTGTACAGTGAAAATGAACTGCTGTCACAGTACCGCATTTTTGCCGCGGACACCGGAATTGAGCTTGACGGCAGGGAATGGACGCTGGAGGAGTACTTCACGCAGGAGGACGCCGATATCCAGCGCGGCTACGAGGCCTATTACGAGAAGAATAACCCCCTGATAGGCGAGCTGTATATCGAGCTTGTGAACGTGCGCAACGAGCAGGCGGCGCTGCTGGGCTATGACAGCTATGCGCAGATGCAGTACGAACTGAGCTACGACCGCGATTTCAGCCCCGAGGAAGGCGAGCAGTACATTGAGGCAATAAAGGAATATATCGTCCCCATATATAAGCAGATAATGGAGCAGGATCCGTACAGCTCGCTCAGCTATGAATACGTCTCAGACAGGGAACTCAAATGGCTGCTGCAGAGCGCGGCGGAGAACATGGGCGGGGACATTGCCGAAGCATATAACTTCATGAAAACATACGAGCTGTGGGACGTGGAGCTGCGCGGCAACAAGGCGAATATGTCCTTCCAGACCTACCTTCAGGACTATGAAGCGCCGTTCCTGTTCGTCGATCCCTACGGCGACAGCGAGGATATAATAAGCGTCTGCCATGAGTTCGGACACTATGTGGACGCGTATGCAAACTATAACGCCTACGAGACGATGGATCTTGCCGAGTGCTTCTCACAGTCCATGCAGTATCTCGGCCTGAGCGCGATGAAGGATAACTTCACTGACGACGAGTTTGAAAACCTGATGCGCATGAACCTGCTTGATACGCTCGAGACCTTCGTGCAGCAGGCGTCGTTTGCGGAGTTTGAGAACCGCGTATACGAGGCGGATGAGCTGAGCCTTGAGTGGATAAACGAGCTGAGCCTTGAGCTTGCCGAGGAGTACGGCTACTATGACGGCGTGAACGACACGTATTACGCCATGAGCTGGGTCGATACTCCGCACTTCTTCAGCGCGCCATACTACGTGATAAGCTATGCCGCGTCCGCGGGCGTGGCGCTTGAGATATACGCGCTCGAGCTTGAGGAGAGCGGCTCGGGACTGGATAAGTTCTGCGAGATGGTGCAGCGTGAGGGCTCCGGACTGCGCGAGGTCACCGGTGCTGCCGAACTGCCCGATCCGCTTTCGGACGCTCAGACGAATAAGGCAGCGGAGCTTTTCGCCGATCAGCTCCTATAATAAAATCTGCGCCGATGTTTTTCGTCGGCGCAGATTTTATTTACCTCTCGTCATCCATCAGGTCGTAATTGATCCCATCCTCGGTAAGCTCATCCTCGTCTGCTGCCATTGGCTTCGGCACGCGTTTGGCGGCCTTCTCCGCCTTCTTGCGAGCCCTCGCGGCCTTGCGGTCATAGAGGTATTCAGGCACCGCTGCGTCAAAGCGCAGCGAGAGCAGCTGCGCAAGCTCCTTTGCCATGCGCTCCGCCGCATAGCCCTTGCCGCCGCATATCACGGGGATCGCCGCAAGCTCCGCACCATCGCCGTCCAGAAGGACGATCACGCGGCTGACAGAGCCGTGTACCGTCACCTCGCGGCTGGAAACGGAGACGACGCCATCAAGCGGTATCTCTGTGCTCTGCATCCCGCACAGGCGGAGCGTCCCGCTGCCGGGGACGTACTCGGCCTTTGAGGAGAACACGATATATACATACACCCCGAACAGTGCCGCCGCTGCCAGAAACGCCAGCAGCGCGCCGATGGAAAAGCGCAGCGCCATCCACGCGATGCCCGCGGCGGCGATAACGACGGCGCATATTATGCAGCTCACCTTCGAGCCGCGGCTGACAAGTCTCAGCGTTTTCATAAAATACCTCCCGAGCGATGAATATTTCAGCTTTATTTATCATCTATGTTACCATAAAACTTGGGATGGTCAATCCATGATTTTGTTAATTATT
>CAKTIH010000132.1 GCA_934565615.1 uncultured Oscillospiraceae bacterium
CGTATATACGCTCTTGTCCGCGCCGGGGACATCATCCCCGCACGCGCTATACAGGACGCCTGCTGCCACATCATTTACAAGATGTGCTCCGGGCAGGGGAACATGTACGCCATGATAAAGGAGATCCTCCGCCTGCGCGGAGCACCGGATATCGGCAGCGTGCGCGCGCCGCTCTATCCGCTCCAGCCGGGCGACGAGGCCATCGCCGCCGCCTGCGCCGCAGATATCGATGCCGCGCTAACGAAGTTCTGCGGCTGAGGGAACAATACGGATACAGTATAAAAAGAGCGCTCCATACGGAGCGCTCTTGACTTGTATATTTTGGCTCTATGTCAATAGTTGGGGGAGAGCAAAATGAAAAGTGGCAGTGAGGCGTGGACGGCTTGCCGTACACGCTTTTGCTGTATAGTAAAATAGCCGCTTGAGAGTTTAGAGTTTTTTATTTTTGAGAATCGCAGTATTTTCATACGACAAGTGTGCTTACCACACTTCAAGCTGCGCATAAAATGGCTTTGTCGCGGTTCAAGTCCGCAACTCTGCGTAAAAACGGCGTTTGTCATCAATGGAAAAACAAAAAAATTTCCGAGCTGAAAAAGCCCGAAAAGCCTTGATGACACTGCATTTGGAGCAGTGTCATCAAAATTGGCTGACCATGATGGTGGAGAGTGGCGGACTCGAACCGTCGACCTTCCGCGTGTGAGGCGGACGCTCTAACCAGCTGAGCTAACCCTCCAAAAGCTTTTCTATAATAACATAAGCGTCAGCGGATTTCAAGAGCAAGTTTTTCGTTTGCTCCAAAAATTTGAAAAAAGCGGAAGAAAATCTAAAATTATTGTTGACAAGCGTGGTTCATTCTGGTACAATTCGTATGCTGTTCAGAAAACAGAAATGGCGGCATAGCTCAGTTGGCTAGAGCATGCGGTTCATACCCGCAGTGTCCCCGGTTCGAATCCAGGTGCCGCTACCAAAAAAGGCGCAGCCTTTTGACTGCGCCTTTTATATGGCCCGTTGGTCAAGTGGTTAAGACACCGCCCTTTCACGGCGGTAACATGGGTTCGAGTCCCGTACGGGTCACCAAAAATAACCGCCGCATCTCAGCTCATGCCGAGATGCGGCGGTTTCTTTAACTTATATTCTTATCCGCTTCTTACAGCGCTGCCTTTTTTATCTGTGCCCAGCGGCGGGGATATTTTGCCGGGGTATCTGAGACCTTGCGGATGATGACTGCGCTGTGGACGATGTCCGTGCCGGGAACACGGTAATCTGTCCGCTTCTCGACGCTGCCGCCCAAAAGGCGTATCGCGTTTGCGGCCTCTTTAAGCTCCGCGTCAAGCTCCGGGCCTTTCATGGCAATGAAGGCTCCGCCGCGCTTTACATAGGGCAGGCACAGCTCGCACAGCAGGTTCAGCCTCGCGACCGCGCGGGACACGGCATAGTCAAAGCCCTGCCGGTACCCGTCCGGTATCTCCTCCGCCCGCGCGTGGACGCACTCAACATCGTCAAAGCCGAGCTTTGCGCAGGTGTCGCGCAGAAAGCCGATACGCTTATCGAGACTGTCGAGCAGCGTAAGCTGCATTTCGGGACAGGCAATCTTCAGCGCAAGGCCGGGAAAGCCCGCGCCGGTGCCGACGTCTATCACGTGCTTCTCCGCAAAGTCCTCAATGCCGAGGAGCGCAGCGCAGTCAAGAAAGTGCAGGCGTGCCACGTCCTCCTCGCCTGAGATGGCGGTGAGGTTTATGACCTTGTTCGTCTCTTCAAGGTTTTCATAGTATATACGGTAGCGCTCCGCGGCTCCGGCGTCAAGCTCAAGGCCGAGCTCGTCAAAGCCGCCGCGCAGAATTTCTTCAAGCATAGTCTCTCTCATTTATAAAAATTGTGGTGGCCGATCGTTTCGACAAGCTCCAGCGAGGAATCAAACCAGCCGCTGCCGAAATCCGGGTTCACGAAATACAGGCAGTCTCCCACGGTACTATAGCCCTCAAGGCAGAGATAGGCCGCAATAGTTGCCTGTTCGGTCGGCTCCTGAAAAATGCCGCCGGTGGATATCGGCTCAAACTGCACGGTGTGCTCCGTGTCGTATATTACTTCAAATATCGTGTCGGGAAAATCTGGGGAGTTCAGCCGGTTCATGACGACGTTGCCGACGCCTATCTGCCCGGCGAGCGGCTCAAATTTCGCCTCGGCGTTGATTATCTGCGGCAGCCAGTACAGCAGCTCGGCGTCATAATTGAGCTCATAGTAATTCGGCCCGCCGGATATGACGGAGAGCTTATCTGTCGAAAGCTTCAGCCGGTCGCGTTTCGCGGAGACGCTGATCTCAATGCCGAAGGGCCGCTCGATGGCGTCACTCGGCAGATAGAGCACATCGCCCTTGACGAGCCAGCCGTCAGGCGCGTAGATGTATCTACCGTCCGCTTCAAAGTACCCGCTGCCCTTGAGCCCGGTAAGCACCGCGCCGGGGACGGAGAGCGTCAGCGTGCCGTTATCCTCCGACCAGCTCATGCTCAGCCCCGCCGCGGCGCATACCGCTTCGGGCGGGAGGAACACAGCCTCACCGGATAGATACGCGCGCGCCGATAGCAGCCCGTCTATATACACCGGCATGGACTGCGCGTCCCCGCCGTCCGCCGCCGCGGCAAGGCCGGGGCAGAGCAGGCAGAATGCCAGCAGCAGGACGAGCGCGCGGCGAAGCGCGGGCTTACGCATTCTTATACTGCTTGAGAGCCTGCGCGATCTGGTCTGGGCAGGAGGTCGCCTTGAAGCCGCAGCGGATGCCCTCCATACGGCTGATGGCCTCGTCCACGTCCATGCCCTTGAGGAGACTGGAAATGCCCTGAAGGTTACCCGAGCAGCCGCCCGTTACCTTGACGGATTCGATTTTCCCGTCCTCGACATCAATGTCCATAAGCTGGGAGCATACTCCCTTGGGTCTGTATGTGATCTTCATAATCGAAACTCCTATCTATATAGTAGTGACCCAACTATACCATGCCGGTTGTCCTTTTTCAAGTATACCTCCCTCCACTGAGATATTTCCTCACCGGCGGGCATATCTATCTATATGAAATACTGTAAGAGGGCGGGTGATAGATTGCGCAGGGTCAACAAGCTTATCATAAGCGGGCTGACGACAATGGGACTATATTTCCTCTCGGCGAGCGGGATATACGCGAGCCTTGAAAACCGGCTCGGGTTCGATGCCGCGCCGAAAAGAATGAGAAACGTCACCGTGGTCGAGGCTGCGGCTCCGACAATAACGCCCGCGCCGGTGCCTGCCGCGGCGCCGCTCTCCGCGCACATTGAGTCCGAACCGGAGACGGAGCCGGCGGCGGAGACAGCCACGCCTGTATCGGAGCCGCCGCAGCCCGGTATGGAGACCGTGCTCATAAGCGACAACGGAGAGACGGTTTTAGAGACGACGATAAGCGGCGGGCTCAGCATAAAGAACGAGACGCAGTATTGGGTCGACGCGGCGCAGATAATCGAGAACGGCCCGGAGCTCACGCTCTCTGAGGGCGAGCCGCAGATACTCATAATCCACACCCATTCGAGCGAGGCTTATACTCAGGCGGGGCTCGACCATTATGAGGCGAGCGACACGAACCGAACCGAGGACACAAATTATAACATTGTGCGCATAGGCGATGAGCTGACAGATATCCTCACCGGCGCGGGGCTGAACGTGATCCACGACCGCGGCATATATGATTACCCGAGCTACACCGGCTCATATAACCGCTCGGGCGCGGCCATCGCGCAGTACCTTGAAAGCTACCCGAGCATAAGGATAGTGCTCGATATCCACCGCGACGCGCTGGGCTCTGACGGCGTGGTGTACAAGACCATGGCGGAGGAACAGGGCGTGTGCGCAAGCCAGATAATGCTCCTCGTCGGCACGGATGAGAGCGGGCTTGAACACCCGGACTGGCGGCGGAATCTCGCGCTTGCGATGTATATGCAGAACGCCGTCACTCAGGCAAACCCGACACTGATGCGCCCGGTCGACCTTGTGCGCCAGCGCTATAACCAGCACCTGAGCACGGGCTCACTTATCGTAGAGGTCGGCAGCAGCGGCAATACATTGCAGGAAGCCCTCGCTGCGATAAGGCTTTTCGGCAATGCCGTCGCCCCGGCGCTGTGCGAGCTAGTCGATGTGGGGGAGCCGACGGAATCCGTGGAAGAAGCGGCGGAATAAAAAAATCGAAAAATTTTTTATTTTACCCCTTTACAAATCTGAGATGGTGTGCTATATTAATTTCAGTAATAAGAATTATTATTGATTTGAGAGGAGGAACAGCATGGAGACCGTGAGGAAGAAGAGCCGCAAGCGTGAGGCGATGCTTGCCGCCCTGCGCGCGACGACCGAGCACCCGACGGCGGAAATGCTGTATAACGCTCTCAAACCGGAGTACCCGGAGCTGAGCCTCGGCACGGTGTACAGGAATCTGTCAGTGCTGGCGGAGGAGGGCCTGGTCGTGAGCGTCGCCCATGTGAACGGGCAGGAGCGGTACGATGCAAGGGTCGAGCCGCACACGCACTTTATATGCCGCCGCTGCTCCCGGGTCATCGACCTGCTCGAGCTTGAGGACGCGATAGGCGGAATGTACGGCGAGATCGAGCGCCGCTTCGGCTGCCTGCCAGAGAGCCACACGCTGACGGTCAGCGGCCTGTGCCCCAACTGCCGCGCCGCGGCTGAATAGTTTGCTTTTACCCGCAGCTATGCGGTAAGAGATATATGTATTGAGATTATAAAGAATTTTACTTGAGGAGGAAATTTACTATGAAGAAATGGGTTTGCCCCGTATGCGGTTATGTTCACGAGGGAGATACTCCCCCTGAGTTTTGCCCCCAGTGCAAGGTTCCCGGTTCCAAGTTCATCGAGCAGAAGGAAGGCTTGAGCTGGGCAGCGGAGCATGTTGTCGGCGTCGGCAAGCAGTTCGGCGCGGATGTTCCCGAAGAGGTACGCAATGAGATCATCGAGGGCCTGAGAGCAAACTTCCAAGGCGAGTGCACCGAGGTCGGCATGTACCTTGCTATGGCGCGCGTCGCGCACCGCGAGGGTTATCCTGAGATCGGCCTGTACTGGGAGAAGGCCGGACTTGAGGAAGCCGAGCACGCGGCGAAGTTTGCCGAGCTTCTGGGCGAGGTCGTCACTGACAGCACCAAGAAGAACCTGACCATGCGCGTCGAGGCCGAGAACGGCGCGACCGCCGGTAAGTTCGAGCTTGCAAAGCTCTGCAAGAAGTATAATCTTGACGCTCTGCACGACACTATCCATGAGATGGCGCGTGACGAGGCAAGACACGGCAGAGCATTCGAGGGCCTGCTCAACCGCTATTTCAAGTAAGATAAAAGGAGAAAATATAATGGCTAAGTTTGAATGCCCCTGCGGCTATGTTTATGATCCTGCTGTCGGCGATCCCGATGGCGGCATTGCTCCCGGCACCGCCTGGGAGGACGTTCCCGAAGATTGGGTCTGCCCGGTCTGCGGCCTCGGCAAGGATGCTTTTGTAGAAGCGTAAGGGAATGCGATAGCTCAAAATGCC
>CAKTIH010000133.1 GCA_934565615.1 uncultured Oscillospiraceae bacterium
CCGCCGTACATGTGGCGGGTCACGATCGCCGCAAGTCCAAGGAGCCTGTCCGTTATTCCGCACAGATTCATCAGGTTTCCGGCAAATATAAACAGCGGCACCGCCAGCAGGTTAACGCTCTGTATCTGGGACAGCGCGAGCTGTGCTATCTGAAGCATGGGGATCTCGGTGTGCTGAAGAAAATACGTCACGCCCGAGATGCCGACCGCAAAGGCCACCGGCAGTCCCATGAACAGCAGTATCAGAAAGACTATAAAAACGATTAGCATTTGTTTCCCTCCGAATCAGGCGGCGAAGCAATATCAGATCCTTCCGCCGAAATTAAAGGTTGGGCTGAACATAAACACGAACTCCATCGGAGTGTCTCCGGTGTTGCGGACCACATGCTCCACACCCGCTGGGAAAACGACCGCGGTATTGGGTGCCAGAGGCTCGACGCTGCCGCCGACTATGGCCTCGCCGGTGCCCTTCATGACGAAGATTATCTCTTCCTCCGTCTCATGGGTGTGGGGGTCCATGAAGGTATGCGGCTCAACGATGGTCTTGCCGGTGGTTATCTTTTCGCTCTTATAGGCTTCCGCGCCGACAAAGACCTTGACGGTCCTCTTCGGCAGTTCAAGGACGGTGCTTTTATCTTCAGTAATGGAATACATAATTATCTCTCCTATCAGTCAAGTACAATAGCGGATACGTTCTCGTCGTTCTTTGCTTCCTCCAGATACTGCTCCGTATCCGACATTTTGGGTTCTCCCTTGATAACATATTTATAAAACTGGATCGCTGTGGTGATAAGCATAAGGGTGCAGCCCACAGGCATGCACAGGGCTATCCAGCCGTAGCTGACTCCGGGCAGGGACGACCACGATCTGACCCATGAATGGCCGACGAGCCGTATGCTCTCATATATAAACAGGCCGAGAAACGCCGCGATGAGAATATAGCATACGCAGAACAGCACGCGTTTCACCTTCGGCTTTACGCTGTCAATGATGATCTCAACATATACCAGCTTGTTTCTTCTGTAGGCAGTATCTGCGCCAAGAAACACGCACCATGCAAACATACAGAGAGCTATCTCGCTGATGCTCGTGAGCGGGTTGCCGACCGCTCTGCACACGGCACCCACACAAAGGATCAGGGTCGCCGATATGAGGCAGAACATGGCGATCGCTTCTTCAGCTTTGCACAGCCCATTATAGAATCCGGTGATGAACTTTTTCATGAATGTGCCTCCTTAAGAAGTCGTCAGGGCAGAAGCATGTATCTGCCCTGACTTGAAGCGCTGATTATTTGCCGAGGTCCGCCTTCAGGCTGTTGACGGCGTCCACGATATCAAGAGTCTCATAGACCGCTTCGGCATTTGCCTTGAAAGCGTCGATATCAAGATCCTCATAGGGAATGACTTCCATGCCCTTGTTGACCATCTCGGTGCGGTAGAAATCGTCAAGCTCGGCAAGGCGCTCGGAGGTGTACTGACCGGCGAGGTTGAACTCCTCAAGGATGATGTCCTGGGCCGCCTGCGGCAGAGAGCGGAGCCACTGGCTGGAGACAACGACGCAGTTGGCAAGGTACACGTGGCGCGTCTCGGTCATGACGGAGATGACCTCATAAATGGCGTTGTTGTAAATACTGCCGTAGTTCTGCTCGCAGCCGTCGACTATCTTGGTCTGGATGCCGGAGTACATTTCGCCGAACTCGAGCGCAACGGGAGTAGCGCCGAGAGCCTCAACGGTAGCGACCCAGACGGGAGCGGTCGCGGAGCGGAGCTGGACGCCCTTGAAGTCAGCGGGAGTAGTGCCGCCCTTGGTCGCGAAAACGTTGCGGTAGCCCTGGCAGAAGTTCCATGCCAGAACGGTCAGACCGTAGTTGTTTTCCAGATCGGCTTCCCAGCCCTGAACAGTGGGACAGTCCTTCAGTGCGGCGATATCGTCATAGCCTTCGATGACATAGGGAGCGGAGATGGCGGAAACGCCGTGGACGTAGTTGTCAAGACGGCCGGGGTCGCAGTACTGGGCGATGTTGGTGCCGAGACGGGCCTGCTCGAGAACATCTTCATTGCTGCCGAGAGTGTTGCTGGCATAGATCTCAACGGTCACTTTGCCGTTGGTGCGCTCAGCGATTCTGTCTGCCATGGCGACGAGCTCTTCATGAGGAACCTCGCTCTCGGAATGGGAGTGACCGAGTCTGAGGGTCACGGCATCCATATCCGCAAAGGGATCGTCGGCCGCGGGAGCGGCTGCGGCTGCGTTATCCGCTGCGGGAGCTGCAGTCGCGGGAGCTGCAGTGGTGTTTGCCGACCCGCATGCTGCCAGAGCAAAGACCATTGCCGCAAGCAGAAGGATCGCTACGAGTTTGTTTGCCTTCATTTTCTTTCTCCTTTTTCTTTTGGTTTTAATATTTGTACTCCGGTCATATCGGAGCAGTTCACTTTATTTCTCGGGGTAGCTCTTTTTCCAGCTGCTCGGCGCAGAGACGGGGCTCTGGCCGTTGCCTATCTCGAGGTAGAACCCGAACTTATCGACGGTGTTGACGAAGGTGAACCTTGATTCAAACAGGCGTGCGCCGAAAAGAGGCGTCATGCCCATGTCCGAATACATCTTCACGGTGCTGTCAAACTTCTCGGGCGCTACCTTTTCCTTTATGTGGTGGAGTCCGGTGCCGTGCTTGGCAAGGAAATCACTGTAGAACGGGATGCCCTCGATCGGCTGGATAAGCTCTATCTGTATGTTTTCAAAGCTGCATACGGCGCAATAGAACTTGAAGTGCGGCTCGCACAGGCCGGGGATGATTATCGGATCCTGCAGGGTCTCGTCGGAGTGCGTATAGAGATCCCAGGGGCCGAGCTTGAACAGGTCGACAAGCGCGTCCATCGTCTTGAAAATGTCCTCGCACATAATGCCGAGCTGGCAAATGTTGCGTTCGGAGCATAACTGCTTGAGCTGAGCAATGTCCATTTTATCCCTCCAGTGCGGCGATGCATGCATCATAGGCTTCTTCAAACTTGTCCATCATCAGGCAGTAGGGCGGGAAGCTCCTGATATCGTCCCAGGGGAACTCCTCCTCATAATATGCCTGGCGGAAAATCTTGCTCTTGTTAAGGATGTCCATATCCGCAGCGGATATTTCATCGTGCATTGCGTCAACGAGCGGCTTCGGGTTGGCGTCAAAGTCCTTGACTACCTCGGGCATGATCGTGAAGGTCACGGGAAGCGCCATGTCGGTAGTGAAATTGTTGCGCACGCCCTGCGCGTCTCTTATGCCGGCGCCGTTGAGTTGGAGATTCAGGCCCCTTTCTCTGAGCAGCCTGTAGCACTTGCGGTAGATCATGCTGACAAGAAGCTCGCAGTATCTCTCGGGGTCGGCCACGCCCATAGCTTCAAACTCCGGTCTGGAATAGGTGCGCAGATGCACATCGACGATAACGAGCAGCCCCGCGGGGTCCCTGCCCTCGAGCGCGTCATAAAACTCGACATGCTGGCGGGTCGTGAAGTTCGAGGTGGCGCAGACACGGAGACGGGCATACTTTGCGGAAACTCTCTTTGCGGCGATAGCTGCCGCCGGGGTAGCGGGGACCTTGAAGGTTATATTGGGCGTCTCGGTCCCAAGCTCCTTCTTAAGGCCCTCATACCAGAAGCAGATCTCCTGCTCCATCGCGTCCGCGTCGTTCCAGTTCTTGGGGGAAACCTGAATGCTGGAAAAGCCGTACTGGCCGTCGGTCGCTTCAAATATTGGAGCGGTGTGGCGCGCCATCATTGCAACGACCTTCATGGTCAGCACCGACAGCAGCTTGACCGTGCTCACATCGCCGTACTCGGCATTTGCTTCCTTGACGAGCGCGGCCCACTCTTCCGGATAATCCTTGCGGTAGCCGTTCACCTTGCCGGGGTTCGAGGTCGTGAAGGATGCGCCCCTTCTCAGGGAGTAATCGATCTCATCGCACTTGTCGTGTCCCCAGTAGATATTTAGCTTTCCCTCAAGAGTCGCCCTGCTTGCGGCCATCAGCTTGCACTGGCGGATATTCTCGACCTCGGCCTCCGCCGAACTGAGCTCTTCGGCAGTACCGTTGCCGGCAATAAAGCTTCTGCAGGCGTCGATCAGCGCGTCCTTTTCCTCCTTGGCAAGCCATCTGTCAAGCTTCCATGCGGTCAGGAACGACTGCGCGTCGATAAACATATCTGCCGCCCACCGAACGGCCTCGGCCTTGTTCCCGGAGGCGGCCAGTTTGTCAAGCTCCGAGAAGAACTCTTCCTTCGCTTTCAGGAAATCGCTCAGAGACGCGGCGAAAAGCACCCTCCTGCGATGGATCAATTGTGAATCTTTCATATTGGCATTCCTTTCTGACCATATATGTATAGCGGCATATTGGCCTTAATTTTGGTATACTGTATACAATTTTGCTTCTCAAAAATGCCTTCCAAAAAACGTTTCTGATCTCCGTTTTCTTTCAGGCATTTAAGATCAAAGGTATCGCGTAATATCCTTTAGACTTTCGGTAAAGTGGATATCATTGCATTCCGCGGCTTTTTCGGCGTCGTTCTCGAGGTATGCGTTATAGATATTCGCGATCTCTCTGAGCGCATCCTTCGCCCTGTCCATAGAATACTTGGGCTTGCCGCACATAAGGCTGGAATTTATCCTCAGAGAACGCGCGACCTCCTCAAGCTTCTTGTTGCCGCAGTTTGAAATATGTATGCTGTAATACGTCTCATCCAGCGCGCGGTATTCCTCCTCGCGCAGCTCGTCATTTCTGGTGGCGTTTTCTATCTTCTGAAGCTCAAGGCGTATCGCCATCTTCACTCTGGCATCACAGTTGAGAGCGGTCTTTCTCGCGACCATGCTCTCAAGATATGATCTGACCTCCCAGCAGTCATACACATCCTGAACGCTCAGCTCGGTAACATAGACGCCGAAGCGCGGCTTGTGGGAGATATAGCCCTCGGTCTGAAGCACTCTCAGCGCCTCTCTGACTGGGGTACGGCTGACATTGAGCCTGCTGCACAAATCGTTCTCGGTT
This sequence comes from uncultured Oscillospiraceae bacterium, assembly GCA_934565615.1. Classification (GTDB taxonomy): domain Bacteria; phylum Bacillota; class Clostridia; order Oscillospirales; family Oscillospiraceae; genus Limivicinus. Next base: position 5,015 of record CAKTIH010000133.1, read on the forward strand.
ATTTTTTCTCCCGCGCGCAAGCTTCCGTTTTCTATTTCCTTGCGGATAAAATCCGCAACCTGTTCCGCAATGGGTTCCTGTTTTATTTCAGTTATCATTTGCTAACCTGCTGCATCCTTATGTGCTTTATGTACAATGTTTCGTTCTGTCTGCATCAAAAATAGCAGACTCCACTGCCAATGTCAACAAAAAACGACGGGGTTCGCCAAACTTTGTATACAGTATACATTTTCGCGATAATGTTTTCGGTCATTCCGCCGACCCTCGCCGCAGTCTCGAAAGGGTTCCTGCTCCGACGCAGCAAAAACCGGGAGCATATCTTCTGCTCCCGGTTTTTGGGCTGTAAACTAAAAGTTGGGGTACCTGGGTAGCTCCGGGTGCTCCAACTTTTAGCATGTTGAAAAAATAAGAGTAG
>CAKTIH010000134.1 GCA_934565615.1 uncultured Oscillospiraceae bacterium
TGTCGTGCAGCTTTTTGCCCTTGCACAGGCCCAGCTCCACCTTGACGCGGCTGTCCTTGAAATACAGCGACAGCGGAATGAGCGCGACGCCGTCCTGCATCACGCGCGCCTGAAGCTTGAGTATCTCGCGCTTGTGCATCAGCAGTCTGCGCGGCCTGACCGGGTCCTTATTAAAAATGTTGCCGTGCTCATAGGGGCTTATGTGCATCCCGCGGACGAAAAGCTCGCCGTCCTTGATGGTGCAGAAGGAATCCTTGAGGTTTACCTGACCTGCCCGGATCGACTTGACCTCGGTACCGGCCAGCTCTATGCCGGCCTCGAAGCGCTCCAGCACGAAGTATTCATGGAAAGCCTTCCGGTTTTTGCTGATTTCCTTTATACCGGTCTGCTTCGGCAAAGAGCTCACTTCCTTTCCGCGCACATACGCCTGTCTGTTTGCTGGAATATTATAGCACAGGACACCGGAAAATAAAAGAACATTTTGTTAAAGACTGTAAGCGCATCAGTGCTTGATCCGTCTCCGATATGTACCGCGCCGCTGCCGCGGGGAACGGGGACGCGCAAGCAGCAGGCACCCGCTGCCGGACTCAAAAAGCTCCGCCTCCATGTCGCCCCACGGTCGCAGCCCGGCAGAGCGCAGGCACAGGCGCACCATGCCGCGGATATCCCCGGTTTCACCGTCGGCAAGTGATATGACCACGCCATCTGATGACACAAATTCTGTTACCATACTGTAATTTATCATCTCCGTTTATTGAAGCAATTCTGCATTTTCGCCAATCGCAGAGGCCGATTAGTATCATACTTAAACAAAAAATGATTTTCCATGCAAAAATTATGGAAATCCGCCGCGCGGTGTGATATACTTCCTGTGGATTATGTAAATCAGATTATTTGCTGCATACGGAGAATATAAAAATGGAACTGATAGAAAAGCAGGTAAGCAGTGAGCTTAAATATAAAGGCGTCATCGTCGACGTGTATCTTGACAATGCGGAGCTTTGCGACGGAAAGGTCGCGAAGCGCGAGGTCGTGAAGCATCCCGGCGGCGTCACGGTGCTCCCGGTCGATGACGACGGGATGTGCTACATGGTCCGTCAGTACCGCTACCCGGCGGGCAAGACGCTGCTGGAGACCCCGGCCGGCAAGCTTGAGTACGGCGAGGAGCATCTTAGCTGCGCGGTACGCGAGCTTTCGGAAGAGACGGGCTTTTCGGCAGACGAGCTTATAGACCTCGGCTGCTGCTACACATCGCCCGGCTTCTCAACGGAGATCATCCATGTCTACCTCGCGCGCGGGCTTCACGCCGGCAAGTGCCACCCGGACGAGGGCGAGTTTCTGAACGTCGAGAAGTACAGCTTTGATACACTGACGAGGATGGTTGCGGACGGCGAAATAGAGGACGCAAAGACCGTTATCGCTATCCTCAAGGCGGCAAAGTATCTCAAGTAAAACCGACAGAGAAATATAATTGTTGATATTACAGGACTTTTGTGGTAAAATCTAAAATTAGTCGGCCTGTAGTCGGGTCGTATCCGACAGTATCGGAAGGTGCTTATATTGGAAAAGTATGTTATTAACGGAGCTACAACGCTGCACGGCGAGGTCGAAATAAGCGGCGCAAAGAACGCAGCAGTCGCTATAATCCCGGCAGCTCTGATGGTGGACGGCATCTGCTGCATAGAGAATATCCCGCAGATAAGCGATACGGATATGCTCCTCACCATCCTCAAGGAGCTTGGCGCAAAGATCCGCTATATCAATAAATCCACGATAGAGATAGACGCGAGGAACGCAACCTATAAGGACGCTCCCTATGACCTGATGCGCAAGATCAGGGCGTCGTATTATCTCATCGGCGCAATGCTTGGCCGCTTTGGCAGCGCAAAGACCACCATGCCCGGCGGCTGCAACTTCGGCGTGCGCCCCATAGACCAGCATATCAAAGGCATGACCGCCCTTGGCGCTGACGTTGACGTAAAGAACGGCTTCGTCTACGCCGACGCGAGGGACGGGAGACTCCACGGCGCGCGCATTTATCTGGACAAGGTCTCTGTCGGCGCAACGATGAATATAATCATCGCCGCGGCGCTTGCCCAGGGCAGGACTATAATCGAGAACGCAGCGCGCGAACCGCACATTGTCGATCTTGCAAATTTTCTCAACTCGATGGGCGCGGATATCCGTGGCGCAGGCACCGACACTGTCAAGATAAACGGCGTCGATAAGCTTCACGGCGGCAGTTACGCCATCATTCCGGATCAGATCGAGGCCGGTACATACATGGTCGCCGCGGCGGCCACCGGCGGCGAGGTCCTTGTGAAGAACGTCATTCCCCGCCACCTTGAGTGCATCAGCGCAAAACTCAGAGAGACCGGGACTATCGTTCAGGAGAATGAGGACTCTGTGCTCGTCAAGGGCGCAAGCACGCTCCGCCGTGTGAACGTCAAGACACTGCCGTACCCCGGCTTCCCGACGGACATGCAGCCGCCTATGGGTACGCTGCTGTGCCTTGCAAACGGCACCTCGGTCATCACCGAGGGCGTGTACGATAACCGATTTAAGTATATGAACGAGCTGCGCAAAATGGGCGCGGAGGTCCAGGTCGACGGCAGAGTCGCTGTTATCGAAGGCGGCAGGAGACTTACCGGAGCTCTGGTCCAGGCTTGCGATCTGCGCGCGGGCGCTGCGATGGTCATTGCCGGTATGTGCGCCGTTGGGACCACCGTTGTGGAGGACATCCATTATATCGAGCGCGGCTATGAGGACTTTGTCGGCAAGCTCAACGCACTGGGCGCGGATATCAAGATCGTTGATTTCCCGGACAATGATGAATCGGAGAAAATAGTTTCGGTAGTCTGATGAGAATATGCATATTTGCCAGCGGTTCCGGCGGCAATTGTCTGCTGCTCTCGGATGGGAGCACGCATGTGCTGGTCGACGCGGGAATCTCAATGCGCAGAATAGAAGCGTCACTGCGCGAAGCGGGCATTGCAATGAGTGATATTACCGGAGTGCTCATCACGCATGAGCACTCCGATCATATTTCGGGGCTGAAAATGCTGCTTAAGTATCACCAATTGCCCGTATACGCTCCGCACACGGTAGCAAACCGCATGCGCGGTATGCTACCTGATATTGACGGGAGCCTGAATATAATAGAAGTCGGCAGCGTGTTTGAACTCGGCTCGCTCCGTGTGCGCGCGTTTCACACTCCGCACGATACGGATGAGAGCGTCGGTTACCGTTTCAGCGGGACCGGCAGCTTTGCCATTGCAACGGACATGGGGCACGTGACCGAGGAGGTGCTTGACGGCCTTACCGGCGCGGAGACTGTGCTTATCGAGTCGAACCACGATATCGATATGCTCAGCTACGGGCCGTACCCCGTGTACCTCAAGCGGCGTATACTGTCCGACCGCGGTCATCTTTCTAATAAGGACTGCGCCGTGCTCGCAAGGCACCTTGCGGAGAACGGTACGACACGTATCATCCTCGGCCACCTCAGTAAAGAGAACAACACGCCTGAGACGGCGCTTGCCGAGTCCCGCGCCGTGCTTGACGGTACGCGTACGGAGCTATACTGTGCGCCGAGCAGCGGATTCATGAGCTTTGAAATAGGGGAGACACAGCCGTGCTGTCTGTGAAATTCATCTGCGTCGGCAGGATGCGGGAAAAGTTTTATATTGATGCCTTTACCGAGTATGAAAAGCGTCTGCGCACACTCTGCCGTTTTGAGCTGACGGAGCTCACGGAGCAGCGTCTGGGCGATAGCCCGTCGCCTGCGGAGATATCCGCCGCGCTCGACAGGGAAGCGCAGGACATCCTCAAGGCCATCCCGGCGGACGCCTACGTTACGGCAATGTGCGTTGAGGGCAGGCAGATGCCGAGCGAGGGCATGGCAAGGCTTATCGGGGAACGCGAAAACTCCGGCAAACCAAAGCTGTGCTTCGTGATCGGCGGCTCATTCGGGCTTTCGGATAAGGTCAAAAGCAGGGCGGACATGAGGCTCAGCATGTCGCAGATGACCTTCCCGCACCATCTTGCCCGCGTGATGCTGATAGAGCAGCTCTACCGCGGCTTCAAGATAAATGAAGGCTCAAGGTATCATAAGTGAGGGGACTACCGCGCTTTGCGGCAGTCATCCAAAAGCCGCTGTAAGCTTTTGTGCTTTGTGTACAAAAGTCCAAGAAAATGATCTTTATACTTGACAATGGGAAAAAATGTGGTAATATACATTTGTTGCTGATGCGGGCATAGCTCATCCGGTAGAGCGCCACCTTGCCAAGGTGGAGGTAGCGAGTTCGAGCCTCGTTGCCCGCTCCATTAAAGCCTATTGCGTAAGCAGTAGGCTTTTAGTTTAATATCCATGAGACAAAGCCCTTGCAAAGTGGAAAACTGAAAGTGGAAAGTTGAAAGTTATGGAGAGCATCAAAGAGAAATTAACTATCCACTTTACACTTTTATCTTTCAACTTAATATATTTGCGGGCATGATGAAATTGGTAGACATGCGAGATTTAGGTTCTCGTGCAGTGATGCGTTGGGGTTCGAGTCCCCATGCCCGCACCATAACTGGACACCAGTTTTGATACGATGAGTATCGAAGCGGGTGTCCAGTTTCTTTTTTCAAAGCCCCTATTTGCAAGGGCTTTCATATACCTTTTAACGAAAATAGGCTCTGCGGTAACCGAGAAACAATCGCCGTAGAGCCTTTTTGCATTTTTGCCTATGTACTTTTTAATTATAGGTCTGGAGGGTGTGCATTGGGTTCAGAGGAATAATTAAAAGGTGCAACGCTTACGGGGCGACCACCCTATCATTCCGAACCACGGCATGAATATAGAAATCCAGGGAAACTGAGATGTCCCTATTAAAGAAGGTAAAACCCATCCACCACGCCAAATTCTCGATTAATATCACGCATACTACCGCAGCAGACAAAAGAATAGCTTACTTATTCTTTATTTGGTGGATCAAAATCCTCATCTTTGCATTTGCGGATAATGTGTTTGGTGCGGTCAAGTGGCAGAGGGACATCCTCCTCTGCGAAATACTCCACCTTCACAACTTCCGCTGCGGAGTGGTGGTTATCCTTGCCGACGGGTACAATCACATAATCGCCAACGGAAATATTGTCCTCATCGGCAATGTAGTAATAGCTTTTGTATGATGCACGATCGGATATCCATAAGGATTATCTATAAACTCCTCCGCAACTAATCTATGAAC
>CAKTIH010000135.1 GCA_934565615.1 uncultured Oscillospiraceae bacterium
GCTCAGATAAGGTGCCTGCGCTCGCCCTTTTCAAGCTCATCCCACACGGGGGACATGTTGCGCAGGTACTCAACGACTCTCGGGACGACCTCGATGATATGGTCGATCTGCTCCATAGTGTTGTACTCGCCTATCGACAGGCGCAGGGAGCCGTGGGCGACCTCATGCGGCAGGCCGAGCGCGAGCAGAACATGGCTCGGGTCAAGGGATCCGGAGGTGCAGGCGCTGCCGGAGGAAGCGCAGATACCGTTGGCGTCGAGCATGAGCAGCAGGGACTCGCCCTCGATGCCCTCAAAGCACATGTTGACCGTGCCGGGAACATGGTGCTCAAGGCTGCCGTTTATCTTGCTGTGCGGGATCTTGCCGAGTTCGGCAAAGAGCTTATCGCGCATCGCGCACATCTTCGCGGAGTTCTCCTCCATATTATCGCAGGACTCCTTGAGCGCTGCCGCCATTGCAGCGATGCCCGCGACGTTCTCGGTGCCCGCGCGCTTGCCGCGCTCCTGCGCTCCGCCCTCGATGAGGTTGAGGATGGGGATGTTCTTTCTCACATACAGCGCGCCGACGCCCTTGGGCGCGTGGAACTTGTGCCCGGAGATGGAGAGCATGTCTATGTTCATCTCCTCAACGTTTATCGGCATGTGCCCCGCGGCCTGAACAGCGTCGCAGTGGAAGGGAACGCCGCGCTCACGGCAGAGCGCGCCGATCTCCTTCACGGGCTGGACGGTGCCTATCTCGTTATTGGCGAACATGATGGTGACAAGGCAGGTGTCCTCGCGGATGGCCGCGGCAAGCTCGTCAAGGCGGACGACGCCGTCCTCATGCACGTCGAGCAGCGTGACCTCGAAGCCCTCCTTCTCGAGTCGGGCAAGGCTGTGCAGCACAGCATGGTGCTCAAACTTAGTAGAGATAAGGTGCTTTTTTCCCTTGCGCGCGCCGAGGCGGGCGGCGGAGAAGATGGCCTGATTATCGGCCTCGCTGCCGCCGGAGGTAAAGATTATCTCGCGCGGGCTTTTCGCGCCGAGGCAATCGGCCACGGTCTGTCTGGCCTTGGCGACATCCTCCGTCACCTTCTGGGCGAAGGCATAGAGGCTGGAAGGGTTGCCGTAATATTCGGTCAGGTACGGCATCATCGCGTCAAGCGCGGTCTTGCTGACGCAGGTGGTTGCGGCGTTATCGGCGTATACGAACATGTCTTTCTATCCTTTCAACTTATCAACTTACTTTTTATCTTTTCTCCATTTATCTCCGGTGAGAAGGTCCTGAAGCGTTATCCCGTCAAGATAGGCGTTGATGATCTCGTCAAGCTCCATCCACATGGGAACGGTGATGCACTCGCCAGCGCGGTCACACTCGACGCTGCCGGCCTTGATGCAGGACACGGGCGCAAGATTATCCTCAACGCAGCGCAGTATCTCCCCGACACTGTACTCCTCCGGCTTCCGGGCGAGCTTGTAGCCGCCCTCCTTGCCGCGCGTGCTGTCTATAAGCTCGGCCTTCTTGAGGCTGCCGACGATGGCCTCCATGTACTTCATGGAAGAATCCGTCCTGTCGGCGATCGTCTTGAGGGAGACATAGACCTCATCGGTACGCCTTGCAAGGTCGACCATAATACGCAGGGCATAGCGCCCCTTTGACGTCACATTCAAGAATAACCCCTCCTCTGCGGATTATTATTCCCGGAATTTTGAGGCAATACCGCTTGTGGTATGTTCTAATTCCTACAAATTTAATATACCATAAGATTACTGGGAATTAAATTGGACAAGTTACACAAAGTTATACGCGTATAATTTTGCAGTCTGCCGGGTTCACAGCAGACTGCAAAGCAAATTATATAGCATTTTCAGAAGCTGAGTTCGCCCTTGATAAGTCCGGCGCCGACGGCGAAGAACTCGCGCAGGGCATAGTGCGTAAAGCCGTAGCCTGTAGAGGGTGCCGGTATGCCGCTGAAGTTCAGCGCCGACACGTGCCGCGCCGTCGCGAGGGCACGGAAGATGTGAAAGTCGTTCGTGACGATGCCGATGTTCTCCGCCCCCGCCGGGAGCAGCTTCAGGCTGTTTTCGATATTGGTCAGCGTACTGGTGGACTTGTCCTCGATAAGCACCCGCTCGGGGTCGATGCCGTATTTTTCAAGGTTGCGGCGGATGCACTCGGCCTCGCTGATGCCCTCGTCCGCCCCCTGCCCACCTGAAGCAATGCAGACGGTATCGGGGTTCGACATAAGGTATTCCGCCGCAGCGTCGATCCGCTGCGCGAGCGCGCCGCTCGGCTGCGTGCCGTTGACCTTCGCGCCGAGGACGATTATGCAGTCGAGCCCATCTTCGGGCTCCACGAACGCGCCCGAGCAGATAAAGCACTCTGCGAACACGAACACCGCAAAGCCTACGGCAAGGCATATGTGGACTATTTTCAAGAGCTTGTCCGAAAACGGGAGCGGCTTTCCGGTGCGTATGCTGCGGTCAAAGATCACAAAGCGCGCGATGCACGCGAGCCCCGCCAGCAGCCACAGGAACAGCAGCGACTGCCCGAAGCGCACGGCAAAGCCCATGCCGAAATAATACAACAGGCAGAGGATGCCGAAGATCAGTATGAGAGTATTTATAATGCGGCTGTGTTTCATGTCGCCGCCTCCTTGTTTTTGCGTCTTGACATTATAGACGGTAAAAAATGTAAAAAGTGCCGTGTAATTTTTTGTTTTTACTTTATCATATAATCGCATCCATGTCGATAGCTGCCGGAATTGTTGACTTTGTGTACACAGTTAGGATATAATTTCTTCAAATATCATCTTGTTTGGAGTCATTATATGCAGCTCGTTTTTCTCGGTATAGTCTTTCTTGTGATCGTGATCCTTCTCGCCGTCAGGCGTCCGCTTTATCAGGCCATACTCGGCGCGCTCATCGCGGCGGCGCTGCTCTACCGCATCCCGCCGAGGGCGATACTGAGCCAGACCGCACGGGTGTTCACCGATTGGAACTCCTTCTCGGTGCTCGTTTCGCTCTATCTCATCACCTACCTTCAGAGAATGCTCGAGGCACGCAGCCAGATAAAGCTCGCGCAGCTCGACCTCAACGGGCTTTTCCACAACCGGCGCGTCAACGCCGCGGGTGCTCCGCTTTTCATCGGGCTGCTGCCCTCTGCCGCGGCAATGATACTCTGCGCAGACATAGTGAAGGATTCGACTGACGGATATCTCGACGCTAAGGAGCAGGCCTTTGTCACGAGCTGGTTTCGCCACATCCCGGAGAGCACGCTCCCGACCTACACGGGCGTGCTGCTGATGGCGAGCCTGTCCGGGCAGCCGCTCGGCAGGTTCATGCTGGGGATGATAATACCGATGCTCGCCCTTGCCCTCGTCGGGTACTTCCCGTATTTTCTCCGTCTGCCGCGCGACCCCGGCACACCGCGCAGCGAAAACCGCGCCCGCGACGCGCTGAACCTCGTGAAGCACCTGTGGTCGCTGCTACTGATACTGGTGCTGATACTGGCCTTTGATTTTCAGGTCGTGACGGCGGTGCTCACGGTCATCGTCCTCGCGGCGTTTGCGTACCGTTTCAGCTTTGCGGAGCTGAAAGGCTTCATCGTCAGCGCCTTTGAGGTGAAGCTGCTGCTCAACACCTTCCTCATCCTCGTGCTCAAGGAGTTTATCTCCTACACCGGTGTGCTGACACTGCTGCCGTCCGTGCTCTCGACACTGCCGATACCTGCGTGGCTCGTGTTCGCGCTGATGTTCTTCGTCGGCAGCATCATAAGCGGCAGCAACGGCATCATCGCCCTCGGCACGCCTTTGGCCTTTGCCGCCATCGACGGCGGAATACCGCTGATGGTACTGCTGATGTGCATGTGCCACGCGGCGAGCCTTATTTCCCCGGTGCATGTCTGCCTCGTCGTCGCGTCGGATTACTTCAAGATCACCATGGGGCAGCTCATACGCAAAACCATCCCCGCGTCTCTGGTGTTCGCGCTGCTGATGATCGGCTACTACCTGTTGCTGACGGTTATTATGTGATGGCAGCACAAATAAATATGTTTTAGGTTTGCTTTTTTGTTCGGCACATGGTATATTGAAATCAGGTATTTCGGAAACCGGACGATCAGACACAGAGAAAGGAAGATGACCGTGAATAAGCTGAAGAAAGCACTGTCCATGCTGCTCATTGCAGCTTTCATGCTCAGCGCCTCCGGGTGCAGCATGATCGATTACGTGAAGGCCGAGAAGCTCAGACTCGACGGCGACTATGCCGCCGCGCAGGAGATGTACATCGCCCTCGGCGATTACAAGGACAGCGCGGAACTTGCCAACGGATGCGGCTATCAGACCGCGAAGGACGCATACGACAGCGAGGATTATGAGACTGCCGCCGGTCTCTTCGATAAGCTCGGTAGTTATAGGAACTCAGCCCAGCTCAAGCAGAAATGCGACGATCATATGCTCGAAGCAAAGCTCGTCGGCAAATGGGTATCCGGCAATGTGGATGTGGCCGAGATATTGCAGGCGACTTTTGACGAGCTGGCCGGGGACGGTGACGTGGACATGACCGCGCTGGCCGCCAACTGTAACTTTGATGACTGCGTCCTCGTGATCTATACCGAGTTTACCGACAAAGACACCTTCATAATGAGCTATGATTCCGCCGCCTTTGTCGATCCGTTTATTGCTGCTCTCAAGGATGGCTTCCAAGTGACGATGGAGGATGCGCTGCGGCAGGACATAATCGATTCCGGAATCACAATGGAGGAAGTGGAGGCAGCTTACGGCACCTCCGATATCGATGAAGTATTCGCCGCCGATATGGGATTTACCATTGAGGATTACTTTAATGCTATCGTCTCCCGTGACGACCTTATATCTCTGTACGATTCACTGATAATCACCGGCACGTATAATGTCGAGGACGGCAATATAAGCATCACTGTCGGCACTGAAACCGAGACTGCCGACTATGACAGTGAAAGCGACACCATCACAATGAGCGGAGAGAACCTGACAGATGGCGAAATTACCTTTACGCACGGGAAGGTTGAGCAAGTATAACAGTATACGCAAGGTCCAAGGGCGGAACCGCTGCGGTCCCGCCCTTGAGGTTTATCTACAATCAATGGAACATCTTGCAAAAAGGCGGCGCTGGTGCTACAATATGCCCGAAAGATATCACCGTCCTGCGGGAGAAACCCGGCGGGACTTTTCAGTCGGCAATGGTTAGAGA
>CAKTIH010000136.1 GCA_934565615.1 uncultured Oscillospiraceae bacterium
AGAAAATGCCTCGGCTGGCGCTCACCTGCCGAAGTGTTCCATAATTTAGGTGTTGCACTTGCTTGACTTTCTGCCAGGCAAGGGGCGCTCGCAATGATGTAAAGAACAGGCACAGCGAATCATCCCGCTGTGCCTGTTAAGCGTCTAATGCTGTGCGCTGCAATAATTTGCAGCGCACAATTTTGATCTATCCCGAAAGAACACTATTTATCCAAACACCAGCTGCGTGAGCAGCATGTACACGGTGGTGCCGAGGATGATCGTGAGGATCATGTTCTTCTTCCAAAGATGCACTCCCGCGGTGACGGCGATCACGATAAGCTCCGGCAGCCCGTGCGCACCGGACGCGAGGTTCACATCCTTAAGACTGTACACGACCAGCAGCCCGATAACGGCGGGCGGAATGAGCGGGGTCAGCTCATCGATGAGCTTGGGGTGCCCCTTGCGGAACAGCAGCGGCGGGAGCGCGCGGGTGATGAGCGTACCGAGCGCGAGCGCGAGTATCGTTATAAGCGTCTGGACAGGCGTCATTGTCATTCGAGCTTCCTCCTTACTGCGATGAGCACCGCGATTATCATCAGCATCGCCGGGATGACGACGTTCCCCGCACCGAATATGACGAGCGACAGCAGCGTACACACAAGGCCGATCACTCCGCTCACGCGCGAGACCTTATCATGCAGCAGGTCGAGAAACAGCGCGACGTACATCGCAGTCAGCGCAAAGTCGAGCCCTGCGGTGCTGAAGGTAATGAGCGTACCGATAAGCCCGCCGATAAGGGTACCGAGCACCCAATATGAATAGTTGAGCGCGAACATCGCAAAATAGAAGCGCCCGGTGTCGAGCCCGTCGGGCGTATCCAGCGTTGAGGCGAGGGCAAAGCTCTCATCGGACAGCGCAAAATACAGAAACGGCTTGAACGGCCCCGCGGCGGCAAAACGGTTGAGCACGCCTATGCTGCAGAAAATATATCGCGCGTTTATCGTGATGCTGAATATGAGCGCCGCGAGCGGATCGAACGTGCCCGCGAAAAGAATGACGGCGGCATACTGCATGCTGCCGCTGAAGGCGAGCGCGCTCGTAAGCGTCGACCACAGCGGGCCGTAGCCCTTGCTCTGCATCAGCACGCCGTAAGCCGCGGACAGCACCAGATATCCCGTCATCACCGGGACGGTGTAGGGAAAGGCCGCCTTGAAGGTGCGTCCCCATCCTGCTTTCGTGTTCAAAGGCTCCACCTCACAATTCCGATTGATTTGATAGGTATGACGGGGAGTAATATACAACCGCTCGGCGGCTTTGTCAACCGGTTTACGATGCAGAATAAGGCATTTATATAGGTAAAAGATATTGACAGGGAAAATTCATGGTGTTATGATATCCGCGTCTAAAGGCTGAGACGGAGACGACGGGCACAGAACACGTACAGAGAGGGCAGCCAAAGGCTGTGAGCCGCCCCGGATATGTGCCGCGGTCACCACTCCCGAGCCGGAGAGCCGAAACACATGCGGTAAGCTCTCCCGCGAAACGCGCGTTACAGCGTCTTTTGAGTTAAAAATCAAGGTGGAACCGTGCCTTTCGGGCACCCTTGGCGCTGCGCCGGGGGTGTTTTTGTGTTTTCCCCGGCAGGTGATATTTATGATGGAGGACAAGATCATGGACGAAAACGAAAACAAGTTCAGCTTTGAAAATCCGGAGTACCGCCATACCTATTGGCACACCTGCTCCCATGTTCTGGCTCAGGCCGTCAAGCGCCTTTACCCCGAGGTAAAGCTTGCCATCGGCCCGGCTATTGAGAACGGCTTCTACTACGACATGGATTCTCCTTTCCCGTTCACCCCGGAGATAATGGAGAAGATCGAAGCCGAGATGCGCAAGATATGCAAGGAGAAGCTCAAGCTCGAACGCTTCGAGCTGCCCCGCGCCGAGGCCATAAAGTTCATGGAGGAGAAGGAGGAGCCTTATAAGGTCGAGCTTATCAACGACCTGCCCGAGGATTCCGTTATCAGCTTCTACCGCCAGGGCGAGTTCACCGACCTCTGCGCAGGCCCGCATCTGGATTCCACCGGACGCATCAAGGGCAACGCCATCAAGCTCACTGCCTGCAACGCCGCCTACTGGCGCGGCGACTCCAGCCGCCAGACTCTCCAGCGTATCTACGGCATCGCCTTCCCGAAGAAGGACGAGCTTGACGAGTACCTCGCCCGCATCGAGGAAGCCAAGCGCCGCGACCACCGCAAGCTCGGCCGTGAGCTCGGTCTGTTCGCCTTCCGCGATGAGGCCCCTGGCTTCCCGTTCTACCTGCCCAAGGGCATGGTGCTCAAAAACACCCTAATCGACTATTGGCGCGAGGTCCACAAGAAGTGGGAGTATGTCGAGATACAGACTCCGCAGATCATGCGCCGCACCCTGTGGGAGACCTCCGGTCACTGGGATCACTATAAGGACAATATGTACACCACCGTCATCGACGGCGAGGACTTTGCCATCAAGCCCATGAACTGCCCCGGCAGCATTCTGGTCTATGAGCTCGAGCCGCACTCCTATAAGGAGCTGCCGCTGCGCTTCGGCGAGCTCGGCCTTGTCCACCGCCATGAGCTCTCCGGTGCGCTGCACGGCATGTTCCGCGTCCGCTGCTTCACTCAGGACGACGCGCACATCCTCCTCGCTCCCGAGCAGATCAAGGACGAGGTCATCCGCATCGCGAAGCTCTTTGACGAGGTCTATTCTCTCTTCGGACTGCCCTACAAGATAGAGCTGTCCACCATGCCTGAGGATCACATCGGCTCCGTCGAGGATTGGGACATCGCCACCTCCGCACTTGCCGACGCCATCACCAGCATCGGCAAGGAATACACCGTCAACCCCGGCGACGGCGCCTTCTACGGCCCGAAGCTCGACTTCCATATTCAGGACTCCCTCGGCCGTACTTGGCAGTGCGGCACCATCCAGCTCGACTACCAGCTTCCCGGCCGCTTCGACCTTGAGTACACCGGTGCGGACGGCGAGAAGCACTGCCCGGTCATGATCCACCGCGTCGTGTTCGGCTCCATCGAGCGCTTCATCGGCATCATCACCGAGCACTTTGCAGGTGCGTTCCCCGTGTGGCTCTCTCCTGTTCAGGTCAAGGTCATGCCCATCACCGACCGCACGTCCGATTACGCAAAGGATGTCGCCGCAAAGCTTTCCGCTGCCGGCGTCAGAGTCGAGACCGATCTGCGCAATGAGAAGATCGGCTACAAGATCCGCGAGGCTCAGATGCAGAAAACCCCATACATGCTCGTCATCGGCGACCGCGAGGCCGAGAGCGGAGCAGTTGCCGTCCGTACCCGCGGCGGCGAGGATCTCGGCGCGATGCCGCTTGATAAGTTCATCGAGCGCATCACCGGCGAGATCAAGTCCCGCAGCAACGGTTAATTACGCATAAATCTGCCAAACCCTCACAGACTAACAAAAAGTCTGTGGGGGTGTTTTTATGACCGAGAAGAGGAAAAAGCTGATACTTGCCGTGGCGGTCATATTCGCGGTGAATATTTTCATTATAGCGATGGCGCAGAGGGCATCCGCCGATCTGTATAAAAAAGGCGCGTCTGGCGACATGGTCGTCGAGATACAGACGAGGCTGAAAAACTGGGGCTACTATGACGGGGCCGTAGACGGAATTTTCGGCAGCGGGACGGAGCGGGCGGTCAAATATTTCCAGCGCACGAACGGCCTTTCCGCCGACGGTCAGGTCGGAGACCTGACGCTTGCTGCACTCGGCATCACGCCTACCGGTTCATCGGGCGGCTCATCCGGAGGCGGTTCGGGAGACGTCGACCTGCTTGCAAGGCTGATATCCGCCGAGGCGCGCGGCGAGCCCTATGAGGGACAGGTCGCCGTCGGCGCGGTCGTCCTCAACCGGGTGAAGCACGCGTCGTTTCCAAACTCGATCTCAGGTGTTATATACCAGTCCGGCGCGTTCTCGTGTCTGTACGACGGGCAGTTCGACCAGCCCGTCGCCGAGAGTGCCTACCGCGCGGCGCGCGACGCGCTGAACGGCTGGGATCCGAGCTACGGCGCAATATACTATTTCAATCCCATCACCGCGACGAGCAAATGGATATGGTCGCGGCCGCTGATCGTCGAAATAGGCAAGCACAGGTTCTGCGCATAACTGTTGAAATGCCGCAGAATTTAGGGTATAATATATAAGATAAAACGACAAAGCATTTTACGCACATCGGAGGCGGCTATGGGATACTGCAAGAACTGCGGCGCATATATACCGGACGGGCACACGAAGTGCCTTGCCTGCGGATTGGATCAGACGGAGCACGAGGAACGCGCCGCCGCGTCCGCTGCCGCGAAGAAGTCGACGGCAAGGCGGCAGGACAATGAGGAGCTGCGCCGCCAGCTTGAGGAGCAGAGGAAAAAGCAGCAGGAGAATAACCGCAAGTGGGCGGAGGCTGAGTATGAGCAGCGCCGCCGGGCGAAGGAGGAACAGTCACGCTTTGATGAGGCGCGCGCCGGGACAAGCCGCACGGCTGACAGGACGCGTTCCGACGATGAGTTCCGAAGCAGGAAAGACGTCGGCGCGGCACAGTCGGAGCCGAACAAACTCTTCGCCGTGCTCTCATATATAAGTATATTGTTCGTGCTGCCGTATCTGCTGTGCCGGAATGATGAGTATGCGATGTTCCATGCGCGCCAGGGGATGATACTCTGCGTCGTGAGCGTCATTGCCGAGGCGGTCGGATCGCTTCTCGGGCTTGGCTGGGTGGCCACGCTGCTGAGAGTATATTTTATTCTTAAGGGAGCGGGCAACGCGGCCAACGGCAAGATGGAGCCGCTGCCGTACATAGGCGGTTTCTTCAGCAAGTAGGGCAACGCTATTTAGTGCCTTGTACAGCGTTGTGACCACAAGATTTTGAATGTGAAAAAAACATGAAAAAATCTCGAAAAAAGTGTTGACAAACAAGGCTTTGCGGTGCTATATTATGCAAGCACTTCGGTGCAGGACATTTGAAAAGCTTGTCAAAAAGTTTTGAAATAATTTGAAAAAACCTGTTGACAAAACGAAACAAATGTGCTAATATAAACAAGCTGTCGTCGAGAGCGACGGGAACGAGATGTACCTTGAAAATTGAACAATGTAAGAAAAAAGCTTATGC
>CAKTIH010000137.1 GCA_934565615.1 uncultured Oscillospiraceae bacterium
GTGATAAACCCGTCCGAGGAGGAAGAGGCACGCCGCCGCAGATTTGCTGGCGATGCGGTACCCGCGCCGGCATACGGCAGCCGGGAGCTGCAGAGGATAGTCCTTAAAGCCTGCGAGTTTGACGCGAAGCAGCGCTGGCAGACGGTGGGGGAAATGAAGCAGGCGCTCGATGCGCTGCTGTATGGCGAGACGCGCGGCACAGCGGCGGAGATGCCAAAGAGAGCGGAAGCACCGAAGCCAAAAGAAGAAGCACCGAAGCCCGAACCGAAACCAAAAACTGAAGCACCTAAACCTGCGCCGAAACCGAAAGCGGAAAGGCAAAGGCCCGCGCTGAAAGACAAATTTTCGGCATGGCAAAGCACAGCTGTAAAGGTTTTGAAGAAACCGGAGGTCGGTAAAATAAAGCCTGCGGTCTTAAATGCGTTTGCAGGCAAAAATGAGAAATTGACAAGGCTGCGTTTTATTCCGCCGGTTTTTGCTATAATGGGCTTCGGTTTCTTGGGCAATCCGTTATTTAGTATTACCCCATCACTGTATATTGTAAGCGCGATAATATGCTATTATTTGCTATTCCCGTGGAAAACTTACGTTGATGTAGCTGCAACAACTTTTAATTATACCATTGCGCGGATTTTTGCTACAATTGCAATGATGATAGGCGACTTTTTTGTTGGATTTTCTATCATCGGAGCAGAACAAGTGACAGACGGTTTTGATTTGATGAGCCTTCTTATAATTATAGTTATATATATTTGCGTCTATTTGTTTAGAGGGTATGCAGCTTCAAGATCATTCGACGAATTCAGCGAGCATGGTGATTTGAAAAGAAAATACAGGCTCGGAGAGCTTGTATCATATGTGGTGTATTTAGCTTTTGCATTTGTACTGGTTGTATTTGCTTAGTTTTTTCAGAGGATTAAGGAGATAGAATATGGACAACACGAACATAATATGGCCGGGATGGACTACGGACAAAAAAATAGGCTCGAGCGGTTTCGGCGAGGTATATGAGATCAGAAGAGAGCTGCTCGGAGAAACGGAGACAGCGGCACTCAAGGTCATTTCTCTGCCGGAAAACGACAGCGAAATAGAGGAACTGCGCAGCGAGGGCTATGACGACGGCAGTTTGAAGGCGCGCTATTTCAAGCTGCGCGACGATATCGTGCAGGAATACAAACTGATGCGCCAGCTCAATGGTCATACGCACGTTGTAAACTGCGACGATGTGCAGTTTACGCCGCATGAGGACGGTATAGGCTGGAACATCATGATGAAGATGGAGCTGCTCACACCGCTGACAAAGCTCGATCTTGAGCACATGACAGAGGCGCAGATAGTAAAGATCGGCGCGGATATATCTGACGCGCTGGAACTGTGCAGCAGGTACAGCATCGTGCACCGGGACATAAAGCCGCAGAACATTTTCGTATCGGACGACGGAGAGTATAAGCTCGGCGACTTCGGCATAGCGCGCACAATGGAGCGTACCGCGAGCGCGACCAAAGTCGGCACATTCAAATTCATGGCGCCTGAGGTCTACAACAACAAGCCCTATGGCGCGGCAGCGGATATCTATTCCCTGGGGCTGGTGCTTTACTGGCTGCTCAACGGTCTGCGTATTCCGTTTTTACCGGACGGACGTGTCTCATCGTCTCAGGAGCAGGAGGCATACCGGCGCCGCTTTAAGGGCGATACGATGCCGGCCCCGGCAAACGGAAGTGCGGAGCTCCAGCGCATTGTGATGAAGGCCTGCGCTTATGACCCGAGTGCTCGTTATCAGTCCGCAAAAGAAATGCATGAACAGCTTGAGGCATTGTGCACAGGCACGAAGAGCGCTGCGCCCAAGAAAAAGACCGCTGCAGCGGTACGGCCGGCACAGCCGGTAAACGACGCACCCGCGGAGAGCGAAGGCTCCTATAGCAGCACATATGACGGAGCCTACGCAAGGGGCAGCTCATATGGCGGCGGTGCGTACAGCGGAGAGAGCGACAAAACCTCCGGCGCAACAAACTGGAGCGACGGGGATGTCACATGCGCGTATACGACGCGCAGCGACAAGCGCAGCAGCAGGGAGGACGACGACAAAACCGTCTGCGGCGACGCAGTGCGTCACGAGGTGCAGAAAAAGGTTAAAGCAAAAAGCTTCGACCAGAAAAGAAAGTCAAAGCTCTTGATAGCTGCGGCTGCGCTTGCGGCGATCATAATCGCGATGTCCGTGATAGTTATCGTAAAAGATGATGCCCCGGCAGAGCAGACAAATCTTACCGAACGTGAGGCGTGGCTTGCTATCCGTGACAAGGTCATGGACGGAATAGCAACTGACGGCATAGATTATTTAGATTTTGACATGCAGAAGCTGCGCTCGTACTATAACGGGATAAACGGGCTTTACTTCCTTGACGGCAGCGGCGAATATAGTAGCGCCCCAGTTTTTGAAGAAGACTATGTTAACGATGACGGCGATGATTATAAGGTTCTTACAATAGGAATGGATAAGAACGACGCTGACACGGGAGTCAGCACTACATGGGTGCAGTTTGCCGCAAGCCCGGAAAACCAACGGAAGAGCAGTCTGCTGCAGGCCTACTATTTTTACAGTCCGCTTAAGTCCACGGAAAAGTCGGCGTATTCAAACATTATTCCTGCAGGACTCATTGACCTTGTGGGTAAAAACCAGACGCAGGTCCGCGAGAGTCTGGGGATAACCGACAGACTGTATGAGTACATCACGGAGGAGAGCACACAGATATATGAATATGAGGCAACATATGACCGCGTGGGCAATCTTCTTGTGGATTACTATACAACGGACGGTACAGAGACTGTTGCCTTTAAGGCCGTCGAAAAAACAAGGAGCGGCGACAATGTCATAGAGACGATAGGCATCAGCTTCTTGACCGATGGCAGCAACGCAGTTTCCCTCTGGAAAGCTTACACCGTCGAACAGTATCCTCAGCCGGATAGCGCGGCAGGCTACGCCATCCCGGCAGAGCTGAACCTTAACGATAGTGATCTGGAAATGATAAAAAGATGGTGCGCGGCGAGAGACAGATTCATGTCAATGCTCAATGCATATAAATTTGATTTCCTTACTTGTGACAATATCGACAAGCTCGGCCAGTATTATGACAGCATAGACGGTATCTATTTCTGCATGTCTGAGGACGATGGCGAAGTGTCTGACAGCTATTCGCTGATGTCTACATACGCCAATGACGGTGCGGCAATAATGAATGTAAAGGCCAAGGTCGGAACCGACAGCTATGCAGACGTGTGCAGTGTGTTTTATAACAACAGCAAAAATCTGCGCGACGACAGCGGCTATCAGTATAAGCTGCTCTCTCTGGAGTACATGGACGAGGCACCGATCAATATCTATAATGTACGCACGTATGTATATCCTGAAGCGCTGACCTACATTATCCGCCAGACCAGATACCCGGCGCTTAGATATCTGTATATATCCGACAGCATGGTGCAGTGGCTTTACGATAAACAGGAAGAGCTGGGTGACACGTACAGTATGTTCGGGCGCAGCTTCGTCACACCGAACGGCGGCAGCGCGGATAATCCACAGCTTGTGTTCAGCAAATATTTGGCTAACGCGGATGGAAATACCGTTCATGTCATGGCGTTCATTGAATTTAATGAGGCCGGATACTGTGTGCCTTGGGTGCAGTTTTATTATTACTAAATTAGCGCACACAGGAGATCAAGTACACAGCAAGTATAACAGTGTAAACAGATCAAATCCCCACGGGCTTTTGCACCCGTAGGGATTTGATCGTTATATGTAATTGATTATAACTGAGAAATCGGCGTCCTACCCATTTGCCTGCGTCAGTGCACTGACGGCTTTTCCCGGGAACTGCGGCGCGCTGCCGTTCTGTATGGTAACGTCAGCGGAAACTGACACCTCAGTCTCCACCAGCACGACCTGCATCGTGCCCGTGCACCTGACGGACAGGCCTGTGATCCTGCCGCCGTCGACAGAGAGGCTTGCCGTGCCGTAGGCGAAATCCGCATCCAGCTTTGAAGCGGCCGGGGAGATGATCTCCACGAGCTGCGCAATGCGGTCCCCGTCGAGCGCGACGGTGTAGGTATATTTCTCTCCGTCCCGCGCGGCGCTTATATCGCCGTTGAGACAGGCCAGATACACCGCATCGAGCAGCCCTGCACTGCCGGCAAGCTGTGTCTCTTCATCGGGAACACCGGTGCCGTTTGCGTTCACGACAGAACTGCCGTCGGTAGCTGCCGAACTCCTCGGCGTCCGCTTTGACCCATCGGCCATCCTGCATCACATAGATATTGAGTCCGCCGATTGCCACCTCTGGCGGCAGATAGTGCAGGGCGTGGGTGCTCGGCCCGTCGTCCGGGATCGAGACATGGCGCTGCTCGACAATGCCGCCGCTTATCGGCGCGGTGAGGCGGGCAAGCAGCGGAAGCTTAGAGGTTGAGTCGTCCTCCACAGCCGCGCTCAGCTCGCTGTCAAGCGGCGTAAGGCCGCTGTTCTCGCTCACCTCGGCAGGGCTTGACAGAGTATCGGTATCACCGAATTTGCCCTCAACGAAGAACACAGGGCGCTCATCGCCGCGCGTGTCATCGGAATGAAGTGCAGTGTATTCAAGCTCATACTTCGCCGTGACGACGGTGTCAAAGCGCAGATCGGTCAAATCAGTTCTATCCCACTCGGCGTAATAGCCATCCTTTGCCGGTATCTCAGGGTACACATCCTCGTCGAAGGAATCACCGTAATCGAAGTCAACAGTCTTGAGCGTCTCACCGTCAGCGACGAAGCTAAGCTGCAAGGTCGTGAACTCTGAGGGCAGAGAGTCTATGCCGGTCAGCTCCTCATAGTTTATGGGTTCAGCCTTATCGGAAACACTCCTGCCGTCAATGCCGGGGAGCGCATCGGACACAAAATAGTTTTCCAGATACTCGCCGGCGTCGGCGCCAGATACCGCGCCGTAATACTGCGCGGCATCCGTGATCTCCACCATGCTCACGCATCCGGTGACGGTGCTGCCGGAGCCGGTCAGCGCTTCTTCCACACCGGAGCCGACGATGCCGCCGACGTATTTGCCGCCTGAGAGCGTACACTTTGCCCAGCAGGAGCGCACTGTTGCGCTCGCAAGACCGGCAACGC
>CAKTIH010000138.1 GCA_934565615.1 uncultured Oscillospiraceae bacterium
ATCCCCCCGCCGGTTCTCTTTTTCCCCATTATACCAAAAAACTCGCACATTGGCGAGACTTCTTTGACAAGCTGAAACATCCTTTGACCGCTGTCGGTCAAAGGATGTTTTTCTTTATAATAAACAGATTTTCTCATTGACATTTGAAAGGAATGTTGTTATCATTTGACTGAAAGAGTAAATTCAGTCAAAAGTTTAAGGAGCGCGCACAGTGGCATTTTCAGAGGAACAAAATGAATCGATCCGAAAGGAGCTGATCCGCGAGGCCCGGCACTGCGGCGTCACGATCGGCATGCGCAAGACTTCGGTCGAGCAGCTTGCCGAGGCGGTCGGCATATCCAAGGGCTCGTTCTATAAATTCTTTGACTCCAAGGAGCTGCTGTTTTTCGCCGCGCTGGAGGATATACATACCGAGGGCTACGCCGTGGCGCAGCAGGCGCTGCGGGATAACGCTGCACTGCCGCCGGCAGAGCGCGCGGAGGCGGCGATACTTGAATCCTGCCGGTGGTTATCCCGGACGCAGGCCTTTGTCTTTATCGAGAACGACGCGGAGTTTCTGCTGCGCAGGCTGCCGCAGGAGGTAAAGTCCGCGCATTACCACGACGATGAGGTGCACATCCGCGCGCTTTTAGAGGGCAGCGGATTGCAGCCCAAGGGCGGCATGGCCTTGGCCGCGGCGACCGTGCGCGGACTTATCCTGACCGTCTCACATCAGGAGCAGATAGGGGAGCTTTATCCGAAGGTCCTTGAAACTCTTGTGCGCGGCGCGTGCAGAGAGCTATTTTAGCTTGTCAAAGAAGCTCGAAGAGCTTCTTTGACAAAAGGGTTTGCACTCCGCTCTGCGCCTCATTGTCCGCTTTCAGCGGACAATTCGACACTCACTTCGTGAGAAGTATTTTCTCCGACGTACACGCCGCCGGAGAAAATGTATCTGATTTATTTTTCGCCGTGCGCGGCGAAAAACTCTGCGAGGCTTTTGGGGGAACTTGTAAAGCTACCAAGAGTTAGTTACATCTAACTTATAACAATGGGTTAAATGAATTTAACATAGAAAGAGGGAGCTTATGGAACGCAAGGACGCGATACGCAGCGCCTATCGCATGACGGGCAGCAACAGCTTTTATGACGGAATGATAACCTGCTCCACGCCGAGCGGAAGGGCCGTGTGCCGTTTGGTGTGGGACATGAATAAGGCGGAGTGTGACGACTATCTGGAGAAGGCGCTCTCCGGGATCCCGGAGGGGTTCTCCGGTAAGTTGCTGGAGGTCCCTGTCGGCACGGGCATATTGACCATGCCGGTCTATAAGACACTGCCGGACGCGGACATCACCTGCCTTGACTATTCGCCCGACATGATGGCTCAGGCGCGCGAAAAGGCGGAAAGGCTGGGACTCAAGAATGTTGCGTTCAGTCAGGGCGACGTCGGCGCGCTGCCGTATGAGGACGGGACTTTTGATATAGTACTGTCACTCAACGGCTTTCACGCCTTTCCCGATAAAGAGGCGGCCTACCGAGAGACGCTCCGGGTGCTGAAGCCCGGCGGGACCTTCTGCGGCTGCTTCTACGTCACCGGCGAGTGCGGGAGGACAGACCGCTTTGTCAGCAAGGTATATGAGCGGATGAAGTTTTTCACCCCGCCTTATGAGACCGTATCGAGCCTGAGAGCGCGGCTTGAGAGCATGTACGCGGACGTGACGGTCGCAAACCTTAAAGGCATTGCGTGGTTCGTCTGCCGGAAAGGGTGAAGCCATATGACGCTTGACCTTAAAGGCTACCGGCGGGACTGCCTGCTCGGCGCTCTCGGTGCGCTGCTGATGCTGGCAGGCGACCTGTGTCTGAGCGTTATCCCCGCGTACACCGGGGACAGCGGACTGTTCGCACGGGAATATTATCTGAGCGGAGCCTATGAGCCGTGGCGGCTGCCGCTTCTGATCGTGACGGGACTAATAGGCATAGCGCTGGGCTTCTTCACCGTGCGCGCGTGCCGGGACCAGATAAAGCCCGAGCACCGCAGGACGCGGCTTGCCATCCTCATCGGCGGCGTTATCTACGTAAGCTCCGCCGGGGCGCTGCATCTGTTCATCGGCAGCCTTGCAGACTGGATGAGCACGCTTGCCCCGCTTATCGGCCGGGAGGAGGCCGTGGCGCTAATCCAAGCGCAGTATGCGCGGCTGAGCCCGCCGATGCTGATCTCCTACGCGGGCATGTTCCTGCTGATCCTCGGCAGCGCATACGCGGTGCTGACGGGTAAGACCGTTCTGCCGCGGCGGATGTTCATATTTCACCAGCTCGTCTGGCAGCTTGTGTTTGTCCTGATCCCGGACATTCGGCAGCTGCTGGGCGCGGAGGTGTCCGCTTGGGATTTTGTACTGAGCCAAGGCTCAGGGAATGCAGCGCTCTGCATCTGGATGGCGGCGAACGCCGTCTGGGCAGGGCGGCAGATGAAAACAGAGGAGGTAAAATGACATGGATGAAAAAATAAAGCTCTCCGGCGTACCGGAGACTATGCTGCAGACGGTTTATGCCCGCGCGAAGGAGAGCCGCGGCCGCGGCGCGATAAGCGACAAGAAGGCCGAGGAGATCATCAGCGGGCTTGATTATGACTTCTCACTCGCGGATAAGGACGCGCCCATGCACAGCGGCGTTATAGCCCGCACTATCGTGCTGGATAAGCTCACGGCGGCATGGCTCGCAGCGCACCCCGGTGCGATCGTCGTCAACATCGCATGCGGGCTCGACACGCGCTGCTACCGCATGGAGGGCTACGCACACTGGTATAACCTCGACCTGCCGGAGACTATAGCCGTGCGTGAAAAGCTCCTGCCGGAAGAAGGAAGCATCTCGCAGATCGCCATGTCCGCGATGGACGATTGGGGCGGCGAGATCGCGGAGCGGGGCACCCCGGTGCTCGCCATCATCGAGGGGCTCACCATGTACCTGAACGAAGCGGACGTGCGGCGCATCTTTGACGTGATCGCCGGGCGCTTCGATAATGTGACCGTCTTTGTCGAGACGATGAACCCGATGGTCGTGAAGAGCTTCAAGGAAAAATCCATCGAGGGCAGCAACGCCAAGTTCACATGGGGCGTGAAGAACGGAGCGGCGCTCGTGAAGCTGCTGCCGGGCTTCCGCTTAATCGAGGAGCACAGCCTGACCGAGGGCATGGCGCAGTTCGTGCCGGTCTATAAGCTGCTCGATAAGCTCCCGGCGGTGCGGAACATATCGAACAAGATAGTCGTGCTTGAGAAAGGTTGATGGTGTGCAGTATGTCATTTTTTGAAAACACCCGCAAGCCGACAGGGCTCGGCGGGAAGCTCATGGTGACGATGATGAACATCGGCCACCGCGCACTCGCGCGCTGGGGGCTGCAATTTCTGAGCATCGCGCCCGATGCCCGAGTGCTTGACTGCGGCTGCGGCGGCGGTGCGAACATAAAGGCGCTGCTGAAAAAATGCCCGAAGGGCATCGTAAACGGCATCGACTATTCCGAGGTCAGCGTCGAGCGGGCACAGAAGCTCAACAGGAGCGCGATCGCCTGCGGCCGCTGCGCGGTGCGGCAGGGAGATGTGTCGGGGCTCGGCTTCAAGGACGAGCAGTTCGACCTCGTCACGGCGTTCGAGACGGTCTATTTCTGGCCGGGGCTCCCGCGCTGCTTCGGAGAGGTGTTCCGGGTTCTCAAACCGGGCGGAACGTTCTTCATCTGCAACGAGAGCAGCGGCGACACCGATAAGGACGATAAATGGACGGAAATGATCGACGGCATGACCATCTACCGCGACTTCCAGCTTAAAGAGACGCTGGAGCAGAGCGGGTTTCACGATGTCCAAATACATAAAAACAACAAGGGCTGGCTGTGCGTAACGGCCAAGAAATGAGGGAGAGAGCATGTCCAAGAAAGCGACCGAGTTCCAGAAAAAGGAAATGAGCAAAATGTACCGGGGCAAGGAGATATTCAAGCCCCTGAACACAGGCTGGATAGATGAGAACGTCGCCTGCGTGCGCGAATGGGTGGCGAATATCTTCTTCTACCGCAAGGGGGATACGACCATAATGATCGACGCCGGGTACAATTACGAGCGCCTTGAGGAGAAGATGGGCTGGCTCGGCATCGGCCCCAAGGCCATTAAGCACATCCTCATCACTCATCAGGACACCGACCATGTCGGCGCGGTCGAGGCCGACAGCCCCGGCCTGTTCCGTGACGCAACGCTGTACATCGGCGAGACGGAGAACCGCTATCTCACGGGCGAGGTGCGCCGCAAGGTGATATACCACCTCTATAAGCTGCCGCAGGTCACGATCAATAACGAGAAGGTGCTGCTGCACGACGGCGAGGTCATAGACATCGATGGCATAAAGATCGAGTGCTTCCTCGTCCCCGGGCACACATGGGGACACATGGTGTACCTCATTGACGATAAATACCTCTTCACCGGGGACACGCTCTGGTTCGGCTTCGACGGCGGGTACAGCTTTATCTCCGCGCTTGCCGAGAACAACAAGCTTGCGGTGAAGTCCCTCGCCCAGCTTGAGGAGAAGCTGCGTGCGCGCGGCCTGAGTCCGATGTTCGTCACGGGGCACACCGGCTGGACGGATAATTTCGACTTTGCCTTTGCCCATAAGGACAAGCTCTGCTCGCCGTTCGGCAAGCGCGTACATGACCCCTCTGCACCCTATGACGCATATGAGGAGGACGACGACACCGAGGAGAACGCCAAGAGCGGCTACTTGAAGGGCGTGGGCAGATGAAGAGCATGATCGGCTGAAAGAAGGTAAACAGTATGAGTTTCTTTGCATCGGCACTGCGCGCGGCGTATAAGCTCAGCGGCGCGAAAAAGGCCTTTACTCTGCCTGAGGAAGAAATACTGAAGGTCATCGAAAAGCAGAACCGCAGCCGCGGCGTCTTTACCCCGACGGATCACAAGGCGTGCTATGAGATGATCGATGTGAACGGCTTTCCCTGCCTGATCGTGCGGGCAAAGCCAGAGC
>CAKTIH010000139.1 GCA_934565615.1 uncultured Oscillospiraceae bacterium
CATCTTCATCACCCTTGTCCATTCTACCATATCTATCAGAAAAAGCCCAGCTCCAGCCGGACTTTTTCGACAGACTGTGCAGAGAGCAAAAGCTCTCTGCGTTTTTATTGGTTGTTATTGCGTTTTATTCTTGCTCCCGGCGTATGGCGTCCGCCATGCGCTGCAGACCTGTCTTAATAATGCTTCGGGGCATTGCCAGATTCAGACGGATATATCCGGCAGCATTGCCCACAAACAGAGCGTTCCCACCCTCAAGCAGCACACCTGCTTTGTTTGCGAAGAAGTCGGGCAGGTCTGTGCCGTCCGGCAGGCATTTGCCCATATCCACCCACGCCAGATAGGTAGCCTCCGGTATGTACATGACAGCTTCGGGCAGTTCACGGGAAAGAAACTCTTTTACAAAAGCAAAGTTCCCGTCCAGATATTTTTTCAGTGCCTCATGCCATGCGCCGCCACATTCGTAGGCGGCTTTGGCCGCTGTCAGAGATAAGGGATTGACCATACCGAACAGCTTGTCACGGTCTTTGAAGCGGTTACGCAGCGCCTCGTCCCGAATAATAATGTTGGAGAACGCCAGCCCCGCCAGATTGAAGGTCTTGCTGGGAGCCATGCAGGTGATGAGCTTGGGATAGTCAGTCATCACTTTAGCCATGGGAATATGTTGACGTCCACAGCGGATCAGGTCGCAGTGGATCTCATCGGACACTACCCACAGGTTATACTTTTCAATGATTGCGGCAACCTTCCGCAGCTCCTCCTCCGTCCACATCCGCCCGGTTGGGTTCTGTGGATTGCACCAGAACACCAGCTTGCAGGCAGGGTCAGCGCACTTCTTCTCAAAGTCCTCGAAGTCCATCTCGAATGTGCCGTCGGTCTTTTTGCGCAGCGGTGAGGTCAGCACGCCTACACCTGCATATTCCGCCGCGTGGACAAAGTAGCCGTAGGCTGGGGTATTCACCAGCACTTTTTCATCCTTGGTGCACAGTGTCTCCGTCAACTGGTACAATGCGGGGATAATGCCCGGAGAGATGCACAGCTCTTCCTGCGGAAAACTCCAGTCATAGTGATCCTTGCACCACTTGGAGAATGCGTTATAGTATTCATCGTCGTACAGCCCGGTGTAACCGAATATGCGGCGGTCGATGCGCTGACGCAGAGCATCCAGTATTTCCGGCGCAACGCCGAACTCCATGTCGGCCACCCACATTCGGACGAACTCCTCGTCCTTGTATGGGAACACTTTCTCCGGGCCTGCGTGAAAAATGTAGCCCCGGAAACCGTCGGTGTTCAGCGCATTGGTGTGGCGGCGATCAATGATCTCATCAAAGTTGTATGTCATGTCAAATCTCCTCTCTATTCAGCGATGGTCGCACTTTTGGCACTGGATTATAGGCGCGTCTCCCTCGTCTTTATAAAACACGCCTGCCCACTGGCATATACTCTGCAAAATCGGGACAACGGACGCGCC
This sequence comes from uncultured Oscillospiraceae bacterium, assembly GCA_934565615.1. Classification (GTDB taxonomy): domain Bacteria; phylum Bacillota; class Clostridia; order Oscillospirales; family Oscillospiraceae; genus Limivicinus. The sequence goes on from CAKTIH010000139.1 coordinate 1,469, forward strand.
CTTTTCCGTCAGTGAATATTCCACGCGCGGCGGTATTTCGTCATATGACCTGCGCTCCACAATGCCGTTCGTGATGAGCCCTTTCAGCGTGGAGGCAAGTACCGCATCGGTGATGTTGCCCATCTCGCGGCGCAGCTCGCTGTACCGCAGCGTACCCAGCGCCGCCAGCACGCAGATAATGCGTGAGTTCCACTTCCCGCCGAACAGCTCCATGCCGTATTCCAGCGGGCAGCGGATATCCCTTTCCAGCTTTCTCTGATACATAGCTGTACCTCCTGTATTTTTTATTATAACGGGATATGCGCCGAGAAACAAGTAACTATGAAATTTATGAGCGGGCACATTTCCGCACCCGCTCATTGTTTTTACAGTTCCTTCTTGTTGTCCGCGCCGGGAGTGGTGACGATGACTTTCTCCGGCGTGATGATGAGTGCGCCCTTTGCAGTGGCAGCGCCGCTGAACATCTTCTCTACCATAGCCTTGAAAGTGCTGACCACTTCGCCCTCGGTGACATACTGTGCCGTACCCTTGACCTGATAGCCTTCGAGGTTCTGCGCATCGTAAACCGAGATCGCGATCCTGCCGTTGCTTGCGGCAAGGTTTTTCAGCGTTGTGTCCAGAAACACATCCCCGACGACCAGCTTGCCGTCATCAGTCACGTCCTTGAACGCGACGGGCACTACATTCGGCTCTCCGCCGGCGCAGGTGGCCAGATCCCATATTCCGCTCTTGAGCAGCTTCACAACGTTTTCATTCAGCATGATAAGTTCCTCCTTGTATTCTGAGCCTCCCGGCTCACCTGTTGTGCTCATTATAGAGCGGATACAAAGGGAACGGAAGATATGGGTCGGTTTATGAGTGACTCATAAATTCCATAGTGAAGCTTTGCTCCCCGCTTGCTCAGTCTTTCCCCACCATGCTTGCAGCGTGGGAATAGATCGCGTCAAAGGATTGCTGGCTCAGGTCATGCTCCAGCTTGCAGGCGTCCTCCTGCGCGGTGTTCTCATCGACGCCGAGCATGATGAGGAACTTCGTCAGCGCTTTATGGCGCTTGAGCATCTCCGCGGCGACCGCCATGCCGGTTTCCGTCAGCGTGATGAGCCCGTCCTTATCCATTGTAATGTGTCCGCTTTCCTTGAGGCGCTTTGTCGCATAGCTGACGCTGGGCTTCGTGACATTGAGCTTCTCCGCGACGTCGATAGAGCGGATATACCCGTGCTTCTCCTTCATCATCAGCATCGCTTCAAGATAATCCTCCGCGGCTTTTTGAATCGCCATGTTAAAATACACCAACTTCCGTGTCATTGTTTAGTATAAGTTAACATACTTTAACCAAAAATGCAAGTGCGAAAAAAATCTTCAAATTCCTACTTGACAAGTATGGTTAGAGGTGTTAAACTGCAAACCAGTTAGAAGAGGTTAACAGTTCGAAAGAGACATCATACGACAGCGGTCGACCGCTTCTGACCAGTTTTTTCAACTATGGTTAGTTGAAGCTAACCTGAAAGGCGGAAAGAGAATATGATGCCGCTACCCCTTGCAAACGTCGGAGAGGAATATCTGATCCGAAAAGTCGGCGGCAGTCCGGAGGTCAAGAAGCATCTTGAGGATCTGGGCTTTGTTGCCGGCGGTACCGCGACGCTCATCACCGTGCTCAACGGGAACGTGATCGTCAAGGTCAAGGAAGCCAGAGTCGCGATAAGCGAAGAAATGGCTCGCAAAATCATGGTCTGAGAAAACCAAAAAAGGAGAGGAAAGAATGAAGACACTGCGTGAAGTCAAGATCGGCGAAACTGCCAAGGTCGTTAAGCTCCACGGTGAAGGCCCCATCAAGCGCCGTATAATGGACATGGGCATCACCAAGGGCACCGAGGTTTTTGTCCGTAAGGTCGCTCCTCTGGGCGATCCCATGGAAGTCACCGTGCGCGGCTACGAACTGAGTCTGCGTAAGGCTGACACCGAAATGATCGAAGTCGAGTAAAAATTTTCTGATTTTTTGTAGACAGGTTAACTTAGCTTAACCGGAAGAAGGAGCAGTAATCAATCATGGATAAGCAGATCAAAATTGCCCTCGCAGGCAACCCCAACTGCGGTAAAACAACGCTGTTCAATGCGCTGACCGGCTCCAACCAGTTCGTTGGTAACTGGCCCGGAGTCACTGTTGAAAAGAAGGAAGGCCGCCTCAAGAAGCACGATGACGTCGTCATCATGGACCTTCCCGGTATATACTCTCTGTCCCCTTACACGCTTGAAGAAGTCGTCGCCCGTAACTACCTGATAACCGAGCGTCCCGATGCGATACTCAACATCATCGACGGCACGAACCTTGAGCGTAACCTCTACCTCACCACTCAGCTCACTGAGCTTGGCATCCCCGTGGTGATCGCCATCAACATGATGGATATCGTCCGCAAGAAGGGCGACAAGATAAACATCGAAGAGCTCTCCCGTGAGCTCGGCTGCAAGATCATTGAGATCTCCGCTCTGAAGGGCGACGGCGTAATGGACGCTGCCGAGGCCGCTATCGACGCTGCAAAGAACGGCAAGACCGTTCCGATGCACACCTTCTCCGGCCCTGTCGAGCACGCTATCGCTCACATCGAGGAAGCGGCTCTGCACTCCATGCCTGAGGATCAGCAGCGCTGGTACGCAATAAAGATCTTCGAGCGTGACGACAAGGCTCTTGCTCAGCTCAAGATCGATGCTTCCGTTATGGAGCATATCGAGAGCGATATCAAGGCAGCCGAGACCGAGCTTGACGACGATGCCGAGAGCATCATCACCAACGAGCGCTACATTTACATAGCACAGCTCATCAAGAACTGCTACAAGAAGAAAGAGGCCGGTGCTCTCTCCACCTCCGATAAGATCGATAAGATCGTCACCAACCGCTGGCTCGGTCTCCCGATCTTCGCATTGGTCATGTTCCTTGTTTACTGGGTCGCAATGGTCGGCGTCGGCGCTCCCGCTACCGACTGGGCAAACGACGGTGTGTTCGGCGATGGCTGGCACCTGTTCGGCATAGGCTCCGCTGCGTACAACGAAGTCGCCGATGAGTGGAACGAAGCTTCCGCTATCGTAGACGGCTATGACGCCTACGTTGAAGAGAACGGCGAGCCCGCAGACGGCGTCTTTACCTATGAGGTAGAAGATGAAGAGACTCTGGCCGTTGAAGAAGTTGAAGCCACTGTCACCGATTACGAGGACGCTCAGGCTACCCTCGAAGAGATCGGCGAAGAGCCCGATCCCGCGGACTACGGCGTTTGGGTTCCCAGTATTCCTACCCTTATAGGCGACGGCCTTGAAGCTGCCGGCACTGCCGATTGGCTCAGCGGCCTTATCCTCGACGGTGTCGTAGCCGGTGTCGGCGCGGTCCTCGGCTTCGTTCCTCAGATGCTGGTCCTGTTCCTGATGCTCGCCTTCCTCGAGGCCTGCGGCTACATGGCCCGTATCGC
>CAKTIH010000140.1 GCA_934565615.1 uncultured Oscillospiraceae bacterium
GCAGTCGGCGCCTTCGCCTGATATAACGGACGGAGACTGACATAATAAAGCCAACGCAAACGGCCGGCAGAATAAAACCTGCCGGCCGACGGTAAAACCAAAGGAGAAGAAAAATGGCACAACTCGAGTATATCAAAAAAATAACCGAAGTTATTGAGAAGATCGACAAGGAGCAGTCTGCGAACATCGCAGCCGCGGCTGACCTCTGCGCCGAGACTATCAATTCCGGCAAGCTCGTGCATCTGTTCGGCAGCGGCCACAGCGTCCTGCCCGTGCAGGATGTGTTCCCGCGCTACGGCGGCGTTGTCGGCTGGCATCCGGTCATGGATCCCAGACTTATGTGGAATAACGTTATCGGCCCCGGCGGCGCACGTGAGCTGCTGTGGATCGAGCGTCAGGAAGGCTACATCCAGAACTTCCTTCAGAGCTACAACTTCCAGGAAGGCGAAGTCATGATCGTTTTCTCCCATGGCGGCCTGAACGCGGCTCCCATCGAGGCAGCGCTCTATGCCAAGGAGAGAGGCCTGAAGGTCATCGCCATCACCAGCGGCGAGAACTATGAGAAGGCCACCGCCACCCATTCCTCCGGCAAGAAGCTCGGCGACTGCGCTGATATAATGATCAGCAACTGCTGCCCACTTGAGGATGCTCTTGTCGCCATCCCCGGCTATTACCAGAAGGTCGGCGCTTCCTCCACCGTTGCTGTCATCACCATTGCCCAGTCCATCGCTTCCGAGACCGCGCTGCGTCTTGAGAAGATGGGCCACAAGATGAACATCTTCGTTTCCCCGAATGTCACCGAGATCCCCAAGGACTATATGCAGGTCGTATACAAGGATTATCGCGACACCGTTTTCAGCAACTCCAACATGTAAGCTCCGGAATATAACTCCGGAATATATGGACCTTTGGTTTCCGCGCGGCGGCACTGCCCGCCGTGCGGAAACCGGGGTGAAACGCGTCTCCCGGCAAGGCCGCCGTACAAGGGGCTTTTGTGGGAGACTTTATGTATAAGGAGGCGTTTATGTCCAAGGTAGTCGTCATGGGTCACGGCGGTTACGCCACTGCCATGAAAAGAAATCTCGCCATGTTGGTCGGCGAGATGGAGGATTTTTATTACATTGATTTCAACGAGGAGGATTCTCTGGATATTCTTCAGGGTAAGCTCAATGAACTCCTCGCGGGGATAGAGGACGCGGTGCTTTTCGTATGCGACCTTGCGGGCGGCTCGCCCTTCCGCACGGCGGCGCTGTGCGTGTCGGAGCACCCGGGCTGGGCGGTCGTCGCGGGGGTCAACACCTCAGCGCTCTCGGAGCTCTCCTTCAATACGGAGCTCACGCCCGCGGAGCTTGCAAAGCTCGCCATAGACGTCACGAAGGACACCGTCATGGTGTTCCCGCCGGAGGAGTAAGCTATGGGCACGGCGAGTGTCATTCTGGCGCTTTCTCTGCCGGGCGGCTACGCACTGCCTATAGGCATGTGCGTGCTGCTGATGATCCTTGTGTTCATCGCGCTCTACCTGCTGTCGCTTGCGCGGGCGCAGTCGGAGCGGGAGCTTCGCGCGCTGCTCCAGCGCGATCCGCGGCTGTACATCGAGCGGCTTGAGAATAACCGCCGGCTGAAGCTCGTGTTCCGCCCGGCGGTGCTGCTGCTCTATAAGCTTGAGGGATACATGAGCCTCAACGACGACGGGAAATGCCGGGAGATTATTACAAAGCTCGACAGCATGAAGCTACAGCCGCGCGACAGGCTCCAGTTTTATCAGACGAAGCTGTCCTTCTATGCCTACGCCGGTGACGGCGAGCGGGCGAAGGAGACGCTCAAGCAGCTTGAGGACTTCCTGCATAAGTCCGGTGCGGACGAGGTCGACCAGTATAAGAAGCTGCTGCGTCAGGCGCGGCAGATCGTCGCTGTCTATGTCGATAAGGACATATCCATGCTCCCGAAGCTCCAGCGTCAGGCCGCCGCTACGAAGGACGGAGCCGACCGCGGGCTGCTGCAATTTCGCATCGCGAAGCTCTCGCACTATGCCGGGGACGAGGACCAGGCCGAGGTCTATCTGAACCGCGCAGCTAAAAACTTGAAAAATACAGCATATTCGGTTATAATAGATTCCGCTCTTGAGGATCATTCAGTCCTTGAGCGGTATTAGGTAAGGAGGAAACATGGTTTCTTTTGACTATCTGATCAATGACGCGATGGGGCTCCACGCAAGGCCGGTCGGGCTTGTGGTCAAGGCCGTCAAGCCTTATAAGGAGTCCGAGATCACCATAGAGCATGACGGACAGACTGCCGATGCGAAGCGTATGTTCGCAGTTATGGCACTGCAGGTCAAACAGGGTGAGAAAATAACCGTCACCGTCAAGGGCGGCGCGGAGCAGGAGATTGCCGACGCTATCCTTGATATCTTCAAAACGGAGAAGCTCTGAGCCCTGAGAAGGGAGCCTTGGCGCATGGCCAATATTCTGATCAAAATGGCGGAGATCAGGGATCTGACTCCGTCGGAGCGGCATGTTGTTGAGTACATCCTTGACCATTACAAGGAAGTATGCAGCATGGGCATTGTCGAGCTTGGGGAAAAAACCTTTACCTCGACGACAACGGTGAAGCGCTTCTGCCGAAAGCTCGGCGTCGACAGCTATACGGATTTCCGCATGCTGCTGTCCGCCGCGCAGGATAACTACGCCCACCGAAGCAACATGAACGAGGCGCAGGCACCCGTCAGCCGGTACGATTCCGTGACGGAGATACTTGAAAAGGTCTCCCAGCAGAATGCCCAGTCCATTCTCAAGACGCGCGAGATCATCGATGCGGAGGAGTTCAGCACGGTCGTGGACAAGATGGCCGCGGCAAAGCGCATCGACTTTTACGGGGTCGGCCCGTCAAACGTCGTCGCGCGCGATGCCCAGCTCAAGTGCGTCCGCCTGAAGATACAGTCTACCGCTCCGAGCGACAGGGTCTCCATGCTCACGAATGCCCAGGCCAACACCGAAGGCTGCCTTGCCTTCCTGATCTCCTATACCGGGGAGACGGAGGACATCATCGAAGTCGCACAGACGCTGCGCCGCCTGCATGTGACGACCGTTGCGCTAACCTCGTCGACCAGCAACTCTCTTGCCAGCCAGTGCGACTATAAGCTGCGTGTGGATTCGAGCGAGAGCTGGGACAGGCTCGGTGGCATGTCGAGCAGGATATCCACACTCAGCATTATCGACGCGCTCTTCACTGCGCTGCTCAACACAAATTACGATCAGTACGTGCGCAACATGGCCGACACCTGCGTGGGCAACCGCGTCCGCGGGGAATAAGAATAATTGAACATAATAAAACCCCGAAGGAGCCGCGATATCATTCGCGGCTCCTTCGGGGTTTAGAGTATATTGTGTGAGTGAACGGGCTATCACATGAGGCTGTGATAAAGGCCGATGATCTCTTCAACGCTGGTGTCGCGCGGGTTGCCGGGACGGCATGCGTCGGCGTAAGCGCTCTCTGCGAGGAACTGCACGTCCTCTTCCTTGACGATGCCCTTGAGGTCAGCGGGGATGCCAACGTCGGCGGAGAGCTTCTTGACCGCGTCGATAGCAGCCTGACGGTACTGCTCCTGAGTCATCGCGTCAACGCCCTCGACGCCCATTGCCTTTGCGAGAGCCTTGTACTTCTCGCCGGAGTATTCCTTGTTGTACTCAAGGCCGGTCGGCAGGATGATCGCGCAGGCGACGCCGTGCGGAGTGTCATACAGTGCGGACAGGCCATGCGCCATACTGTGGACTATGCCGAGGCCGACATTGGAGAAGCCCATACCGGCGATATACTGGCCGAGTGCCATGCCCTTGCGCCCGTCGGGGTCGTTCTTGACGGCGTCACGCAGGTTGGAGGAGATAAGGCGGATCGCTTCGAGGTGAAACATGTCGCTCATTTCCCATGCGCCCTTGGTGATAAGACCTTCGATGGCGTGAGTCAGCGCGTCCATGCCGGTGGCGGCGGTGAGCGGCGCGGGCATTGTGGACATCATGTCGGGGTCGACAACGGCGATCTCAGGGATGTCGTTAGTGTCAACGCAGACGAACTTGCGCTTCTTCTCAACATCGGTGATAACGTAGTTGATGGTGACCTCAGCCGCGGTGCCGGCGGTCGTCGGGACGGCGATGGTGAACACAGCGTGCTTTTTGGTGGGGGCGACGCCCTCAAGGGAGCGGACATCCGCGAACTCAGGGTTATTTATAATGACGCCGACAGCCTTTGCGGTGTCCATGATGGAGCCGCCGCCGACGGCGACGATGCAGTCAGCACCGGCGTCCTTGAACGCCTTGACGCCGTTCTGGACATTTTCTATAGTAGGGTTGGCCTTTATATCGGTGAAGAGAGCGTAATCAATACCGGCGGCCTTCATCGGGTCGAGAATCTTGTTGATCTCGCCGCTCTTGACAACATGCTTGCCGGAGCAGACAAGAGCCTTCTTGAAGCCGCGGGCGGACAGCTCGGGACCGATCTCCTTGACAGCGCCGGAGCCGTGGTAGGAAACAGTGTTGAGAACTATACGATTGACCATTGTGAAACCTTCCTTTCGATTAACCGTAACATAGCTTTTGCTTCATTGAGCGGTCTTATTCGAACAGACACGCATACCTCATCGGAAGCTTGTCTATCTTTTAACCATGTTTATGATAGCACTTTTTTCCACGGAAATTCAAGAGCAAAGTGCATTTTCGGAGATTTGGTTAATCGGTACCCATAACCGCGCCGCAATGGATTGCGGCTTTTGTATATATTGACAGCAAATTAACAAAACGTTCATTATCTTAACGGCGGC
>CAKTIH010000141.1 GCA_934565615.1 uncultured Oscillospiraceae bacterium
CGGTGGACCGGGCCGCCGCCGTGGGTCATCTTCTGGATGTGAGTGCCGTTGCGCTTGACGGAGCCCTGGAAGCCGTGGCCCTTGGAGATGCCGGTGACATCGATGTGGTCACCCACAGCGAATACGTCGGCCTTGATCTCGGCGCCGACTTCAAGCTCTGCCGCATTGTCCAGCTTGAATTCCTTGAGATGCTTCCTGGCGGAAATCTCCGCCTTTTTCAGATGGCCAAGCTCCGGCTTGGTCAGCTTCTTTTCGGCGCAGTCGCCGAAGGCAAGCTGAACAGCGGTATAGCCATCGTTTTCGACGCTCTTCTTCTGAGCGACGACGCAGGGGCCGGCCTCGATCACGGTGACGGGAATGACGTGTCCGTTTTCATCGAAGATCTGGGTCATGGCCACTTTCTTGCCGATGATTGCTTTCTGCATTTTGTTTACTCCTTATATAGGTTATTGGTTGGAAAACTTAGCCATTGGGCAGCCATTGGTTTGCCAACATGACCCGGGACCGCCTCGGCAGCGGTCGGGGTATGCCGCAATATCCGGCGGATATTACAGCTTTATTTCGATCTCAACACCGGCCGGAAGGTCCAGACCCTGAAGGGCCTCGACACACTTCGCGTTCGGGTTGAAAATATCGATCAGACGCTTGTGGGTACGGCGCTCGAACTGCTCGCGGGAGTCCTTGTTGACGTGCGGCGAGCGAAGAATGGTAACGATCTCCTTGCGGGTAGGCAGGGGGATGGGGCCGGAAACGGTGGAACCGTTGCGTTTGGCAGCTTCGACGATCTTTTCGCAGGTGGCGTCGATAAGCTGGTGGTCATAGGCCTTGAGGCGGATGCGGATTTTGGTGTTAGCCATTGTGGTTGTTTCCTCCTTGAAACGTACTCAGTTGGTTGGTTGCCCTGCTGGGTACGGTCGAAACGATTTTCGTGTACGCTTAACCGTGCGTATCACTCCGCGCTCACAAAAATCGGCCGGATGCCCGGCCGTGCTCCATGGCGCGGCGATATACGCCACGCAACGATCGCTTCAGCCGCCCGATCATCGGACATACTCCGCAGAAGTTCCCACCCGGACGGGCGCAATCTCCTGCATCATCGCATCGGCACGCACGGAGGCGTTGTTATCCCTCCGACGCGCACCCCTACATTCTAACCCACACAGCCGTGAATGTCAAGCACTTTTTCGGATTTTTTCTAAATCTTTTTGCTCTTTTCTCTGCTTTGGCCCCTCTCGGCGCAGTATTTCCTCAAAAGACTTCCATAAAGAGAATCCCCGCCGGAAACACCCGACGGGGATTGGAGGGATTTGGTACAAATAATGCCGTACCAACCTGTTATATTTTAACAGACAATTTGAGCTCCACAAGAAGCCCTTTCCGAATCACTGTCTCCTATATTTGATCCAACTTCCTTCGCCCTGCTTCATGCACACCTCGTATCATCGAGCTGACCTTCCACGGCAGTCCCAAAAATACAAATACGAACAGCCCAAGGGCCAAGTACGCTGTTTCATCCGCATTGTAGAAATAGGACGTTTCCCCCGTACGGCTTTCGAGAAGCTTCTCCGCCAGCAGCACGCGAAAACGAACGTAATTGATTGCTAATAAAAAGCCCCCATTAAATCCATGGAAAAGAGCAATGCGTCACCAATGCCTACCCTTGTGCGCTGCCGGAAGATCTCTCCGGCTATATCCAGCGAAAGAATGATTACAACAACGAGAGTCGTCATAATAATAATTGGGGCTACCGCGATTGACTCTGATGGGCTTCGATATCGAAATGATATGTAAATTGTGAAGGCACTGCCCAGCGCAATCAACATAGCATTGAATCTAAGGATTTGTGCGACCAATTCCCGCGTGCTCACTTTTTTCTTCATGGCTTATCCTCTTTCATAACCGCACGGTTATCATCTGGTATATTCTATCACAGATATGGTATTGTGTTAATACCAAACGGTTATTTTCAGGAGATTTTTTATGGACAACTATTACCGTCGCATACGAGACCTGCGAGAGGATCATGATCTGACGCAGCAGCAGGTCGCAGACTATCTGCAAATGAAGCAGCCGCAGTACTCGCGCTATGAGCGCGGGCTGCGCGATCTTCCGACCGATGTTCTGATCCGGCTTGCAAACCTCTACAAAACCTCAACGGACTACATTCTTGGCAGAACAAATTGTCGCACACCTTATCTGCGTGCAAATCCGTAACAGCCTACGGAAAAACAACACCGCCTGTGCCGAAGCACAGGCGGTGTTTTGCTTGAAAATAGTCAGAAATTCAGATGAACTTTGAAATCATGAACGCGACGAGCGATAATCCGAACAGGAGAGCGCCGACAATCAGTGGCGACACGCTATAGGTCCGCTCACCGCTTTTGCGCACCTTGTATTCCGCATAGGTCTCGCGCTTCTCACCCTTCTTAAACAGGTATCGGATGTGGATCAGCCAAGACACCGCAAACGTAAACATATCAAATGTTCCATGCTTGTTTGCGAATGCCAGCAATCCGCAGCCGCCAACCAGAACCGCCGCCACAAACAGTCCGTTGCAGATACTGTCGATTACATTGTAGCGGGAAAGGCTGAAGTAAATTACGCCACCGGTAATAACGGCCGCAAAGCAGAGAGTGATCAGATAGGACTTACGGCGCTCACTCATGCTTATTTAAGCTCCTTGAGGTACTTCTCGTATTCCGCATCATTACACTGGACGAAGTGTCCCGGCTTAATCTCGCGGAAGGAGGGCTTATCCACAGAATAGTCGTGCTCGGCCAGCGGATTATACACAATACGCTTGCGGTTTCTCTCGTATACAGGGTCGGGCAGCGGCACGGCCGACAGCAGGGACTTGGTATACGGGTGCAGCGGATTGAGGAAGAGCTCGTCCGAGCTCGCCAGCTCGACCATTTTGCCATAGTACATAACGCCGATACGATCGGAGAAGTACTTGACAACGGACAGATCGTGTGCAATGAAGAGCAGCGTCATACCGCGGTCGCGGAGGTCGCCGAGCAGGTTAATCACCTGCGCCTGAATGGAAACGTCAAGCGCGGAGACAGGCTCGTCGGCAATGATGAGATCGGGGTTCATGATGATTGCGCGGGCAACACCGATTCTCTGACGCTGACCGCCGGAGAATTCATGCGGATAGCGGCTTGCGTGCTCACGCACGAGTCCAACGAACTCCAGCATCTCATAAACCTTCTCGTCAATAACCTTCTGATCTCTTTCGCCCTGAATGATGAGGCCCTCGGCAATAATGTCGCGGACGGTCATACGGGGATCCAGCGAAGCGATCGGATCCTGGAAGATCATCTGGATCTGATTGGTCAGACGGGTCTTGCGCGCCTTACGAAGCTCGTTCTTGTATTCGGCAGCAAGCTCGTCACGCTCAGCGCCCTTCGCAGTGGCCAAGCGCGCTTCATACTCCTTGCGGGTACGCTCAACAGCAGCTTCGGCAAACGCCTTATTGCAGTGCTTCTGGTCATAAACCGCCTTTTTCAGCTCGGCCTTCTGCTCACACACGATTGCCTCGGTTTCCGCCTTCAGCGTCTCAAGACGCTTCTCCGCGGCATCCTGATTGATCTTTCCCTCGGCGACATCCTTCTTGAGCTGCTCCTCAGCTTCCTTCAGGTCACTCTTTGCTTTCTTAATGGCATCCGTGTAAGAGCGGGTGCCGGCAGAGATACGAGTGCCCTTAAAGATGATATTGCCGCCGGTGATGTCATAGAGCTTGATGATGGAACGACCGGTCGTGGTCTTGCCGCAGCCGGACTCGCCGACGAGGCCAAAGACTTCGCCCTTTTTGATGTCAAAATTGACGTCATCCACCGCCTTGAGCTCACCGCCCTGCATCTTGAAATACTGGCAGAGATGTTCAACCTTCAGTAATACTTCCTTATTTTCCATCTTCTACCCCTCTTTTACTCTCCATTCTGGCAATACGATCCAGAATGATCTTGGGCGGGTCAACCTTCGGCGCATCCGGATGCAGAAGCCAGGTAGCGGCAAAATGCGTATCGCTGATCTGGAACATCGGCGGCTGCTGCTCGAAATCGATCTGCATGGCATACTTGTTTCGTGCGGCGAACGCATCGCCGACAGGCGGGTAGATCATATTGGGCGGTGTACCGGGAATTGCCTCAAGGCGCTCGTTCGTATCCAGATCGGGCATGGAGGCAAGCAGGGCCCAGGTGTACGGATGGCGGGCATGGTAGAAGATGTCCTCAGACGTGCCGTACTCGACGATCTTGCCTGCATACATGACAGCAACACGGTCAGCCATATTGGCAACAACGCCAAGGTCATGCGTGATGAAGATAACGGAAAGCTGGCGTTCTTCCTTCAAGCGATTGATCAGTTCAAGAATCTGAGCCTGAATTGTGACGTCAAGTGCCGTTGTCGGCTCATCGCAAATCAATATGTCGGGGTTGGCAGCCAAGGCAATCGCAATGACAATACGCTGGCGCATACCGCCGGAGAACTCGAAGGGATACTGATTATATCTCTTACGCGGCTCTGCGATACCGACCTCATCCATCAGCTTAATCGCGCGCTGCTTTGCGATGGACTTTGTAACCTTTGCAACAATACCTGCAGCATTCGCCATCAGGTAATCAATATTCTCACGTGCCTCAACTGCGTAATCGCGGCTGCCACGCTGCGCAAGACGATCCTCGAGATGGTCCGCCAAGCGGGTGATAATGTGCTGCAAATTGCCCTTCACCATATCCAGATC
>CAKTIH010000142.1 GCA_934565615.1 uncultured Oscillospiraceae bacterium
ATAGCCGCGCTCGGAGAGCTGGCGCTTTGTTCTGTCCGTCAGCTTCTGGACATGGGTGTGCGAATCAAACGGCGTTGCCGGTTCATTGTATCCGATGTGCGCATCCTGCCCGATGCCGAGCACGGCAAGGTCGAGCCCGCCGAGGCTCTCTATCAGCCGGTCGTACTCCCCCGGTGCACCGGCGTCCAGGAAAAAGCAGTTCTCCTCGCTTACATCCGCCGCGCGCAGCAGATGTTCTCTCAGTAGATCCGCACAGTCATGCCTTCCGGAAAACTCCGTCACCGCAAGGATGCGCGCGTTTTTCAGACTGACCTCTCCCGCGGCGCACATCTCACCGATACGCTTATACAGCCCCATCATGTCGCGTCCCGCGGCGAGGGCTATCACCGCATCAGGCTTTGCGCTGACGATATCCTTTATCTGCCGCGCGGCCTGTTCTTCTATCTCGGATGCTTCACCCTTTACAATTTTCAATTCAAACATCCCCTATAATTTCATGCTCATCGGGAACACTACCATTATTAAGTTTACCTGTCAGGAGCGTTCCGAATGGCAATAATAATCATCAGGACAATAATAATATATCTCGCGCTGCTCGTCACAATGCGTGTCCTCGGCAAACGTCAGCTCGGAGAATTGGAGCTGTCTGAGTTCGTCGTCGCCGCACTCATCGCCGATCTCGCCTCGCATCCGCTCCAGGATCTCGGCATTCCGATGATAAACGGCCTTGTGCCGATCTTCACGCTCTTCTGCTGTGAGGTGCTCATTACGGGGCTGAGCCTCAGGAGCATCCGCCTGCGCGGCTTTCTCTTCGGCAAGCCGAGCTTTCTCATCGTGCGCGGAAAGATCGATCAGGCGGAAATGCGCAAAAGCCGCTTCACCTCGGAAGAACTGATGCAGGAGCTGCGCAGCAAAAGCTGCACGGATATAAGCTCCGTCGAATACGGCATACTCGAAACCGACGGTACGCTGAACGTCATCCTCTTCCCCGCCGAGCGCCCCGCCACGGCCGGGCAGCTCGGGCTAAGCACATCGGGCGGCGGCTATCCGAGCATCGTTATAAGCGACGGGCGCGTGATAGACACAAACCTTCAAAAGCTCGGCCTTGACCGCAACTGGCTCAGCGCGGAGCTGAAGCGTCAGGGAAAGGGCAATGAAAAGGACATTTTTCTCATGACCGTGAACCAGAGCCGCGAGGTCTATATCTCCGTAAAGGAGGCCATGCAATGAAAAAGGAAGCCATCGCAGGTGCGGTGCTCGCGCTGCTCATTACGCTGTCGGCATGGAACATATATTCCATCGACGTGCTGACTGACGGCATCGGCGATTCTCTGCGCATGTCGCAGGCGCTCGCGGATATCGGCGACTTTGACAGCGCCAAGACTGAGCTCGACAAAGGGCTCAAGCTTTGGCTGAACGCCGACGGCTATACCCATATCTTTCTCCGCCATCCGGAGATCGATTCGACTACCGACGCTTTTTATGAGCTGCAAGAGCTGCTGCTTGACGGCGGCGGCGACGGCTGCGCCGCGGCTTATGACAAGCTGCGCTATCATTTAGAGAGCATCCGCAGCATGGAGCACATCTCTATCGGTAGCGTGCTGTGACCGTATATATCACTTATCAGTGAGGAGCTTTGTCAGCTCCTCCATGAAGGTGTTGATGTCCTTGAAGCTGCGGTAGACCGACGCGAAGCGGACATATGCCACCTCGTCCACGCTCTTGAGGCGGGACATGACCATCTCGCCTATATCGACCGTCTTTACTTCACGCTCAAGATTGCTCTGGAGCTCCTGTTCTATATCGTCCGCAATGCCCTCAAGCGTCGCGAGCGGGACCGGGCGCTTCTCGCAGGCTCTCACCATGCCGTTTATAAGCTTGACCTTGTCGAAGGACTGGCGGCTCCCGTCGCGCTTGACGACGACCAGCGGCAGTCTCTCAATGATTTCATATGTGGTAAAGCGCTTCTGGCAGGCAAGGCACTCGCGGCGGCGGCGTATCGTTGCGCCCTCCTCTGCCGGGCGCGAATCGATGACCTTGCTCTCGGTATATCCGCAAAACGGGCATTTCATATATCTTTCTCTCCCAATCCCCAAAATTAGCGAGTGTATTATATCATAGGAAGTTCTACATTTCCACAGTAATTATGAACAATTACAACTATTCTGTGCAGTCAGCTTCCACAAAAAGTTATGTAATTTTTGTTCTGTAAACTGTTTTATGTTAATTATTTTAAGTAAATAAAATTACGTATACCAGTGTTCTTTCATCGCATCCCGCATACAGCACCACCCTGGGCTTCACAAGAAGCTCAGGGTGGTGGTAAATTTTAAGGATTGAGAATATGTAGTTTTTTTGAGAAAAATGTGGTATGCTTCATAATAGCTATTCAGTAAAAAAGGAATACAACAAATGAGAAATAGAAATGACACTTTACAGGTTTTAAGAGCATTGGCGTTTTTGGGGATTTTTACATGTCATTCCGGCATTGCTGCCTTTTCAGCAGGCGGAGCATGGGGTGTTTCTGTCTTTTTAATACTATCGGGATTCCTGATGTTCTGTTCATATAGCGAAACTAATAGAGTTAAAGAATACGGGATCGCATATAGTATTAGATTTGGGATCGGTAAAATAAAAAAACTGTATCCCCTTCATATTGTGACATTGCTCCTGGCACTTCCTTTTCTTGTTTATGAATACAGGGGATATATAGGAATTGGGAAGATACTGAACCCAGCTTTGAAAATCGCGGCAAATGTCACCCTCATGCAGTCATGGGTTCCCACCAGCGGTGTTTATTTCTCTCTCAATGCAGTTTCATGGTATCTTTCAACAGCGCTATTTTTATATATAATGTTTCCTGTTATATTACATATAATGGGGAAATATACAAATAGACGTACCGGTATTATTATGATCCTTTGCACATTCGCAGCGCAGGCAGCTATGGATTATATTTTTTATCGCGTTCAAATGTATCTGCTGTACAATGACAAACTCATTCATTGGTTTACATATATTTTCCCCTTGTCACGCCTTGGTGACTTTTTTATCGGATGCAACTTGGGATATGTTTATAAAAATGCAAAGGAATCTAAGAACCCACCCACTACCGTCTCCACGCTTCTGGAAATCGGCATCATAGGGATAATAATGATCCAGTGGCTGATCTATGTATTAGTGGTAACAATTCCCGCGAAGGCCGATCCCTCGATCAATCCTGACAAATGGTGGTCGCTGACAGTTTTCTGGACACTATCATCTTGTGCCTTAATATATCTATTTGCAAAGCATGACGGAAAAATATCGCAGTTTCTGACGAGCAGACCATTAGTATTCGTCGGCAATTTAAGTGCAAACGCATTTTTGATTCATCAGATAGTTTATCGGTATGTGGGAGTGATCGAGCATAGAGTATTTGGCAGCAACAGTAGCGGATACATCGAGCTATTTGTATGCTTTCTGATAACTATGCTAAGTTCCTATTTATGGGATAAAATTTATTTGCTCATCAAGTGCAAGGCGGGCAAAAAAAATCTGGCAGTCAAAAAGTGAAAAACGTTTTTCGTCTCTTCGGAATATAAAACAGCTCCGATTTCAAATGAAATCGGAGCTGTTGGTGCGCGAGGCGGGACTTGCCCTGCGCTGCGGCGCAGGCCACCTCGGGTTGCAAAGCGCCCCCGGCGCTTTGCCAAGAGCCCTCGGGTTCAAGTCCCTTAAATAATAAAAACAGCCGTCCCCTACGGTACGGCTGTTTTTACTGGTGCGCGAGGCGGGACTTGAACCCGCACGTCCGGAGTGGACACTAGAACCTGAATCTAGCGAGTCTGCCAATTCCACCACTCGCGCAAATCGTGAACGCTCGATTATAATAGCATTCACAGCCGCGCTTGTCAAGTCATTTTTCTCTCCGATTCCAATTTTTTCTTTACATGCCCGCTCCGGAATGATATATTGTAGTAAACAAAGTATTATTGAACAGGAGCTGTCGCACCATGCCTGATCGTTCCACTCTGAAACGCAATGCAACCGAAAAAATACACACGTCAAATCCCAAGGTCATCACCGTCGCGCTGGTCTACCTGCTGCTGAGTTTGCTTGTGAACCTGCTGTCGTCACGGCTGCTCTCTGTCAACATGACCGATGCCGACGCCGCGCGCTATCTTCAGTATTACGCCGAGGGCAACTATGAGTACGCGCTGAAATACCTTGACATTATCGCCCCTCCCGCGACCTCTTACTTTCTCGATACGCTGCTCACCATTGTCATGAGCATTGTCGGCGCGGGCTTTATCCTCTTCCTGCTCAACACCGTCCGCGGCAATGCTCCCTGCTTCGGCAACCTTCTTGACGGCTTCGGCTTCGGCCTCAAGGTCGTTATCCTGAACGTGCTCGAAGCGGTCTTTATCGGCCTGTGGTCGCTGCTGCTTCTGTTTCCGGGCGTCATTGCCTACTATCGCTACAGTCAGGCTATCTACATTCTCGTTGACGATCCCACAAAATCGCCCATGCAGTGCATCCGTGAATCCAAGGCCATGATGTCAGGGCACAAGTGTGAGCTCTTCGCACTCGATCTCAGCTTCCTTGGCTGGTCCATTCTCTCCCTCATCCCCATGATCGGCTAAGGCGTCCGAGTCTGCACCGTTCCGTACAT
>CAKTIH010000143.1 GCA_934565615.1 uncultured Oscillospiraceae bacterium
TTTGCCGGAGCAGAAAAGCGTTCAGGCAATGAAAAGCCCGCAGGCAATACTTTGTGTATTGGCAAGGGCTTTGAAGCGGCATGGGCGTTTTTCTGCCCGTCAAAACCGTATGTGTCCTTGCCAATTGATGGAATTATTTCAGTAAATATATAGTATAGCACAAAAGTCGGGAATTTCAATATTTTGGGGCAGGAGAAGCGCGTAATTTACACTTATATAAAATTTGGACGGGGCAGCGGCTGCGCCCCGTCCGAGCATTAAGGCTTATTTCTTTTCATGCTTGCCCTTGTATGCGCCCGGCATTGAGGGCAGATTGAGCTTGAAGCGCGGGGACGACGCTGCTTCCGCCTTTGCGTGGCTCCCGGCTCTGGGCGCGGCGGCACCGCGGCGCGGTGTGCTCTCGGGCTCGGCGTAATCGTCCGTGTCATCTTCCCGCGTCTCGAACGCGGGGCCGCGGCGGTTGCGTATCGTCTCAGGCGTGAGAGGGACCTTCTTTGCAGGGGCGGGAGCCTTTTCGGGGGCTGCGCCGATGAAGGGAATGTCAAAGGGCAGGACCTCGCGGATATCAAAATCGAGCACCAGCTCCGCAATGGGCATAGAATCGCGTCTGTCCTCAAGGAAGCGGAAAATGAAGCGGGTGATGACCCACGCGATGAAGCCCGAGGCCACGCCGATGATCGCCGCGACGAGCACATCGGACGGGTAGTGCGCCATGAGATAGTTCCTGGAGACGGCCATGAGCAGCACGATGACGACCGAGGGGACGACGAGCTTTTTGCCCTTCATCAGGCTAAGCGCCGTCATGCCCGCAGCACATGCGGTGACATGCCCCGAGGGGAAGGAGTACCCATCCTCAAACGGGGAGCCGACGAACATCCACCACTCGCGAAACTGCTCGACAGTCTCAAACGGACGCGGGCGGGCGATGGTATCTTTAAGGATGATATTCGTGATGAGCGCGCCGCAGCACACCGCGCCGAACACGCACACGCCGGTGTCGCGCTCGCTTGAAAAGCACATGAATATCAGCGCGAGGAGGAAGAAGATTATACCCTTTTCACCAAGGAAGGTGATGACCTTCATGAGAGGTGTGAGTACGGCGCCGAGGGCGGTCGCCAGAGAGTGCATAAGAGAGAGAATGGCGTTATCATAGCCGGAGAAAAATTCATTCAGCCACAGAGCGGCGGAGGTCATTGCCATGCGCGTGATCCTTCTTTCTATAGTGGTCGCGCTTATTATACCCTATAAACCACAAATATGGCAAGAATTTTAATCATTTATTCCGAAGTGTTAAAAAAGCGTTTACTTGACAGCACGGCTGTCGGAGCATTATTATATACAATGTAATCCACCGAAAGGAGAAAAGAACATGAAATCAAAGGTTTATTTTTCAAAGACGATTAGTCCCGAAAAGATAATAGAGCTCATTGAGCTGTCCGGAAAGAAGCTTCCCGGCAGCATCGCCGTCAAGGTACACTCCGGCGAGGTCGGCAACCAGAACTTCCTGCGCCCCGAATTCTGGAAGCCCGTCGTTGACCATGTCGGCGGTACGATCGTCGAGTGCAACACCGCCTATGAGGGCGGACGCGACACCACCGAGCACCACTGGAAAACTATGGAGCTGCACGGCTGGAGCCATTATTTCGACGTTGATATAATGGACGCGGAAGGCCCCGACAAGGTGCTCGATATCCCCGACGGCAAGAAGATCAAGAAAAACTACGTCGGCAAGAACATCGACAAGTATGATTCGATGCTCGTCCTCTCCCACTTCAAGGGCCATCCTATGGGCGGCTACGGCGGTGCGCTCAAGCAGCTGTCGATAGGCGTCGCTTCTTCCTACGGCAAGAAGTATATCCACGGTGTCGGCGATACGGAAAACTTCTGGACAGCCGACCATGACTCCTTCCTCGAGTCGATGGCGGACGCGGCGTCCTCCGTTGTGAAGCACTTCGGCGGGAACACTCTGTATGTGAACGTCATGAAGAACATGTCCGTCGACTGCGACTGCTGCGCCGTGGCCGAGGACCCCTGCATAAAGGACATCGGCGTACTTGTCTCGACCGACCCCGTCGCGATAGATCAGGCCTGCATTGACCTCGTCTATGCTTCCGACGACCCCGGCAAGGCGCACTTTGCAGAGCGCGTGGAATCCAGAAACGGCGTACACACCATCGAGGCCGCGGCGGAGCTGGGCATAGGCAGCCGCGAGTATGAGCTTGTCACCGTCGAATAAAAGTTGACGGGAAAGCTAAAAAATAGTAATATATATTAATAGGCTTATTAGGTCTGTTAATGTGAAATGATGCGGGAGGGGAGCGCTGTGGCTCAGATAAATTCATCGGGGCAGAGCGTTCCCCATGCCTGCGTGATATGCGCGCCGACGATAGAGCTTGCGCTCGGCGAGGCGGAGAAGCTTGCCGCCGCGGCTGTGTGCAGCGGTGTTGGTGCACGCCCCTGCGGCAAATGCAGGGACTGCCGCAAGGCTGCCGAGCATGTCCACCCGGACATTATTACGGTCAGCCGTCTCCTTGACGATAAGGGACGACCCAAGCGCGAGATCGGCGTCGACCAGATACGCGATGTGATAGCCGATGCGCAGGTGCTGCCGAACGAGGCCGCGCGCAAGGTGTATATCATCGACCATGCGGAGACGATGAACGCCGCCGCGCAGAACGCCGCGCTCAAGCTCCTGGAGGAGCCGCCCGCGGGGGCGGTGTTCCTGCTGTGCACGACGAACGCCATGCAGCTTCTGCCGACAGTCCGCTCCCGCTGTGCGGAGCTCATCTGCCAGGGGGAGGAGCAGGAGGCGGACAGCGAGCAGCGCGCGCTCGCGGCGGATTATCTCAAGACTGTCGCGGAGGGGAACCGCGCAAAACTGCTGCGCTGGTGCGCGGCAAACGAGGGCATGGACGGACGCGCCGCCGCGGATTTTATCGACTGCGCGCGCGGGCTTGTAACGGATATGATCTGCTCCCGGCAGAAGGCGCGCGGCATGGAGCGCGCGGAGCTGATGGAGCTTTACGAATTATTGGATGAATGCGCCGCGAGACTGAAGGTCAACGCCGGTGTTAAGCATATATTTGGCCTGCTGGCTGTAGATTCGATTCCGGCAGGACGGAAACAGAGGAAAAACAATTGATAGATGTCGTAAGCGTAAAATTTAAAAACAGGGGCAAGTGCTATTTCTTTTCCCCGAACGGACACACGGTGAACAGCGGGGACAAGGTCGTCGTCGAGACCTCCAAGGGTCTTGAGCTTGCCGACTGCTGCCGCGGCGTACACGCCGTGCCGGACAACTCCGTCGTGCAGCCGCTGCGCCCGGTAGTGCGCGTCGCCACGGCGGACGACCTGCGCGTTGCAAAGCTCAATGAGCAGCGCGAAAAGGAAGCCTTTGAGATATGCCAGAAGAAGATCGCCGAGCACGGGCTGGATATGAAGCTCGTCGATGTCGAATGCAACTTCGAGGGAACAAAGACCATGTTCTTCTTTACCTCCGACGGGCGCGTTGACTTCCGCGAGCTCGTAAAGGACCTCGCAAGCGTGTTCCGCAACCGCATTGAGCTGCGCCAGATAGGTGTCAGGGACGAGGCGAAGATGATCGGCGGCATAGGCATGTGCGGCCGCCCCTACTGCTGCAGCCAGTTCCTTGACGATTTCCAGCCGGTGTCCACAAAGATGGCAAAGGTGCAGTCGCTCTCTCTTAACCCCACAAAGATATCCGGCAGCTGCGGCAGACTCATGTGCTGTCTGCGCTATGAGCAGGAGGCGTATGAGGATCTTATAAAGAAGGTGCCCAAGCAGGGCGCATTTGTCGAGACTAAGGACGGCTACGGCACTGCCGTGCAGGTAAACCTCCTGCGCCAGACGGTCAAGGTCAAGCTCGATGACGACGGGGACGATTCACTGCGGCTCTATAAGCCGAACGAGCTGTGCGCCGTGCCCGGCGGACGCCCGAAGGACGGGGAGAAGCCGGCGTCGGTGCTCAACTATGTCCCCGAACCGGAGGAAGAGACCGAGGACGAGGACCCGTGGGCGATGCCTGTGATGCTCGTTTCCGAGGAGACGGGGCGTGAGGAAACTGCCGACGCGCGCGAGGAGCGCCGCGGCGGCGGGAACCGCAGGGGCCGCGGCCGGCAGAGAAAGCCGCGCCAGCCGAGGGAGGAGACTCCGGGCAGGGCGGAGGTAAAGGTCGAGGTCAAGGCAGAGCCGAAGAGCGAGGCTGGGCGCGACGGGAAGAACCGCCGTCCGCGCCGCGGCGGAAACGGCAAGCCCAACACCGTGCGCGTCGAGGCAAAGCCCGCCGCGGCACAGCCGGGCGCGCAGCCGAAGAAGGACAAGCCGGCACCCGCCGCGAAGGATGGTGCGGCGCAGCCCAAGCCCAATAACCAGAAGAACCGCCGCGGCTACCGCGGATATCACGGCAAGCCCAGACCGAAAACCGGCGCTCCCGGCGACAAGCCTCAGGGCTGAGTATATGAGCGGCACGCAGATGCCCTCTCCGGCCTCGCGGAGCTCGGCCACCTCTCCCAAGGGGAGCTGGACAGGTTACAATCCGAAGTGCAACACCCTAAAAACAAGAAGACAATACGCCCTCGAAAGTGTAGAATGTAGTTG
>CAKTIH010000144.1 GCA_934565615.1 uncultured Oscillospiraceae bacterium
CCGCTGCACCTTCTGATAATAGGCCTGTTGAAATAAAATCCGCTCGCCGCGAAATGTTCGCGGCGAGCTATTTTTAATTTTTACGCAGCCTTGCTCATTATCCCCGCCGCGCGCAGCATATCCTGTATGCTCACGGCGTAGCCCTTCGTCGGGTCGGAGACGAACACGTGCGTCACCGCGCCGACGAGCTTTCCGTTCTGGATTATCGGGCTGCCGCTCATGCCCTGCACGATGCCGCCCGTCTTCTGGATAAGCTCCGTGTCCGTCACGCTGAGCATCGCGTGCGTGCCGTCGGCCTCGCGATAAATGCGGTTTATCTCGATTGCGTATTCGCGGCTGTCGCGCCCGTTTATCGTCGAGACTATCGACGCCGGACCGACCGCGATGCTGCCCGTTTCCATCATCCGTCCGTCCATCGACACATATGCCTGACCGAATATCCCCTGCGCTGTGTTCATTTCGATGCTGCCGAGCACCTTGCCGAGATCGGCGCAGCCGTTCAGCTCGCCGGGGCTGCCCGAAACACCGGGGTTCACGCTGACTATCTGCGCGTCCGTGATGCTGCCCTCCCTGACAGGGATCGTCAGCCCTGTGTCGGAATCACTGACGCTGTGCCCGAGCGCGCCGAACAAGCCGCTGTCCGGGTCGCAGAAGGTGAGCGTTCCAAGTCCGGACAGCCCGTCGCGCAGCCATATGCCGAGCAGCCACTCGCCCTCGCCCGACTGCGCGGGCGTCACATTTATGCTCATGCTCTTGCTCCCGCGCTGAAGCCCCAGGCACACGCTCTCTCCGCCGCACTCGCCGACCGCGGAAATGACCTCCTGCGCATCGGCGACCTTGCTCCCGTTTACCGCGGTTATCAGGTCGCCCTGATGCACGCCCGCGCTCTGCGCCGGGGACACCGTCCCGCTCTCCGTCTCGATCTCCGAAAAGCCAGCTACCACTACGCCCTCTGTGCTTATCTGTACTCCAACGACCTGCCCGCCGACAACAAGCTCCTGTGCAAAGGCCGGAACCGTAAGCACCATCGCAAGCAGCAGCGACCACAGGCCGGTCACTATCGCCTTTTTCATAAAAATTTCCCTCCCGGCTGATAATATCTCGCAAGATAATTATGTGCCGGGAGGGAGAAATTAAAGGCGGAGCTTGCTGTCAAAAATACCTTATTATTCTTCTTTAGTGCTTTTTTATCAACAATTTTTATACATTAGTTTCTACTTCAGGCTCCCCAGATATCCTTCCAATATCAGGCTCGCCGCGACAGCATCGACGGTTTTGCGATGCTGCTTTTCCTTTTTGCCCGCCGCGTGGAGTATCGCGTGCGCCTCGATGCTGCTGCGCCGCTCATCCCAGAGCACGACCGGCAGTCCGCTGTCCCGCTCAAGCATGGCCTTGAATTCGCGGCTCTTCTCCGCGCGCACGCCCTCGCTGCCGTCCATGTTCTTCGGCAGCCCGAGCACGAGTGTTCCGACCTCGCGCGCCGCCGCTTCCTCGGCGATGCGCTTTGACGCGCGCTCCATGTCCCATTCGTTCATCGTCCATGCATCGCCGCAGAGCATCCCCAGCAGGTCGGACACCGCAAGCCCAATGCGCTGGTCGCCGTAGTCTATCGCCATTATCCGCATTTTTTCCACCTCAGTATTTCTCAAAGCAGGCGCGTATCTCGCCCACGGAATAGAGCGATCCGACCGCGCAGATCACAGTATCCGGATCGTCCCCGGCGATATCGAGCGCCGTGCTCACTCCGTCCTTTATGCTCTCGCAGACGGTGACGTCCTTGCCGTATTTTTCCAGGAACTTCCCCAACTCCTCTGCCGGGAGAGCGCGCGAAGAGTCCGGTGCAATGCAGACGTACTCGTCCGCCACCGGATCGAGCGCGTCAAAAATGCCCGCGTAGTCCTTATCCTTCAATACGCCCACGAGCAGCGCGCGGTGCGAATCCGGGAAATAGCTCCTCAGATTTTCCGCGACGGTCTGTGCGCACTGCGGGTTGTGCCCGCCGTCAACGATGAAGCACGGCTCGTCATTGACAAGCTCGAAGCGCCCCGGCCAGCTCACGGCATACAGACCGTGCTCAACGTCGCTCTGGTCGAGCGCCCAGCCGCGGCGGCGCAGCACCTCGACGAGCTCCAGCACGACGGCTGCGTTGCGCAGCTGGTTTGCCCCCAGCAGCGGCAGCGCGTAGACCTCGCCGCGATATGTGAAGCTCTGTCCGAAGAGACTGTCAAACTCACTGTGCAGCTCCGAAAAGTCCGCAACGTGCAGTCTTGCGCCGACCTCGTCGCAGCGCTCGCGCACGATCTCCGTCACGCTCTGGGACTGCTGGTACAGCACACAGTCAGCGCCGGGCTTTATTATCCCGGCCTTCTCCTCGGCGATCTGCTCGACAGTATTTCCGAGCACAGCCGTGTGGTCAAGGCCGATGTTCATTATGACGCAGGCCTCGGGCGCTTCGATAACGTTCGTCGCGTCGAGCCGTCCGCCGAGCCCGACCTCGAGCACGACGATGTCGCAGTTCTGCTCCTTGAACCAGACCAGCGCCGCGGCGGTCATAAGCTCAAACTCCGTCGGGTGATCGGCCATCGCGTCGGCCGCGATCTTCACGAGCGACACATCCGCCGCAAGCACATCGTCGTCTATCTGCTTGCCGTTTATCTGCATGCGCTCATTGAAGCGATAGAGATAGGGCGAAGTGAAAAGCCCGGTCTTGTAGCCCGCCGCCTTGAGTACCGACGCCGTCATCGCAGCGCAGCTGCCCTTGCCGTTTGTCCCGGCGATGTGGATGAACTTCATCCCGTTCTGCGGGTTCCCGAGCTTCTCCAAAAGCTCCGTGATGCGTTCGAGACCCGGCCTTGAGCCGAACCACTCGGTCTTATTTATATATTCAAGCGCTTCCTTATAATCCATACCTACCATATCCTTTGCGTTTATCTGATGAATATTACCATGACTATAACACCGATCCGCTCCCGCGGCAAGGGAAAAAGCGTTTAATTTCCTGCATATTTTCCTTTAGTTTACGTAAAAAAGTTATTGACCGCATGGACGTTCTATGTTATATTATGTATTACCTGTCGGATGAGAGGTCTATTTTTGTGCGCATTTTTGCGTGCTGTCAGAGCTGCCCATCCAATACAGGGAGGCAATGCCCGTCTCCTTTTACGGCGGGTAAATAAAATAGGAGGTGCCGAAAGAATGGCTGCAGGCGCAAGAGTAAAAATCACACTCAGATGCGAAGAATGCAAGCAGAGGAACTACAACACGGTCAAGAATAAGAAGAACACTTCAGACCGTTTGGAGCGCAGCAAGTATTGCCCCTTCTGCAGAAAGCACACCAAGCATGTTGAAACCAAGTAACTTCTGAAAGGACGCGTGAAAATGGCTGAAGAAAAGAAGGTTAGCACAGCTCCCGCCAAACCTGTCACCGCCGTTAAGAAGGACGATACCAAGCCCGGTTTCTTTAAGAGGATCGGCAAGTGGTTCCGCGAGATGAAGAGCGAGCTTAAGAAGGTCATATGGCCGACTCCCAAGACGCTCAGAAACAATGTTTTCATCTCCGTCGGCATGATGCTGGCTTCTGCGATCGTGATCGGGGCCTTTGATAAACTGGCTACCATGCTGGTTCAGGCGCTGCTCAGGCTGGTAGGTTAACAGGCATGGCTGAAGAAGCAAAATGGTACGTTGTTCATACCTATTCCGGTTATGAAAACGCAGTTGCTGCCGCTGTAATGAAGGCAGCAGAAAACCGCAAGATGACGGATCTGATAAAAGAGGTCAGCATCCCGATGGAGACCGTCACCGAGATCACCGACTCCGGCGAGAAAACCGTCGAGCGCAAGGTGTTCCCCGGTTACGTGCTCGTCAAGATGATCCTTACGGATGACAGCTGGCATCTGATCCATAACGTCCGCGGTGCTACCGGCTTCGTCGGTTCGGATGGCAAGGCCATCCCGCTTACGGAGCAGGAAATTTTCGATCTGGGCGTCGAGCGCAGAGAGATCGTCGTCGGCTACGGCCTCGGCGATCAGGTCAAGGTCATTGACGGACCTCTGGCCGGTTTCTACGGCGTCGTTGACGAGCTCGAACCCGAGAAGAACAGAGTTCGTGTCGTCGTGTCGATGTTCGGCAGGGAGACTCCCGTCGATCTCGAGCTCGATCAGGTCGAGGTACAAAAAGATTTATAAGAAAGAGGTGCTTTAAATGGCACAGAAAGTAGTTGGATACGTTAGATTCCAGGTTCCCGCCGGCAAGGCAACTCCGGCTCCCCCTGTAGGCCCCGCACTGGGTCAGTACGGCGTTAACATCGGTCAGTTCACCAAGGACTTCAACGAGCGCACCAAGGGCGATATGGGCATGATGATCCCTGTCGTCATCACCGTGTACTCCGACCGCAGCTTCACCTTCATCACCAAGACTCCTCCTGCCGCTCTGCTCATCAAGAAGGCATGCGGCATCGAGACCGCTTCCGGCGTTCCCCAGAGAGACAAGGTCGCCACCATCAGCAAGGAAGACGTTCGCAAGATCGCCGAGCAGAAGATGCCCGACCTCAACTGCACCGACATCGACTCCGCCATCAGCATGATAGCCGGCACCTGCCGCTC
>CAKTIH010000145.1 GCA_934565615.1 uncultured Oscillospiraceae bacterium
CTCTTTACCGACGCGTGGAGCACCTTCGGCAAGGTCAAGGTCTCGAACGGCAACAAGCGCAGCGCTGACGTCACCGTCACCGCTGTTGGAGGGAACTACTTTGACTTCCACCCGCTGCGTCTCCTGAGCGGCAATTACATCAAGGCCGACGATCTTATGAAGGACCGCGTCCTGCTCGACCCGGACACCGCGTGGCTGCTCTTCGGCGGCACGGAACTTTCGGGAATGAGCTTCAGCATCAACGGCGTGCCCTATGTCGTCGCCGGTGTTGTTGAGCGCGAGGACGACCGTTTCAGCAAAAAAGCCTATGGCGACACCGGCATGGGCATCTACATGAGCTATGACGGCTACTGTGCCCTGCTCGATCAGTCATCGTCCGCCACGACGGACACAGCCGCGCCCGCCGCGTCGGCGCAGGCTTCAAAGCCCGGCATAAGCTGTTATGAGATCGTTCTGGCGGAGCCGGTCAAGAACTTCGCCTATAACGCCGTCAAGGACAAGTTTCCCATCGGCAGCGGCGAGATCGTCGATAACACCCACCGCTTTGATACGGAGAATATCTGGAAGCTTGCCAAGGATGTGACCGCGCGCTCCATGCGCGGCAGCGCCGTTGTCTATCCCTATTGGGAGAATGCCGCGCGCGGCGCGGAGGACACCTGCGCGCTCTATATGCTCTGCGCGATAGTCACGGGTCTGTTCCCGGCGGGGCTTGCGCTCTTCGTCCTGATCCGCGGTATCGTGCGCGGAAAGACAGGGCTTGAGGAGGACGTGTTCCCCAAGTGGAAAGATAACATTTCCGAAGCCATCCGCGTGCGCGAACGCAAGCGCTGGGAGAAGAAGCACCCCGGCGAGACATGACGCAGGAATAAAGTTAATAACCGCAAACAATTGTGCGCAGCCGATCAGTGAGGTCGACTGCGCACAATTCACATTCCTAAACCGAAAATTTACGGATTCGCAATAAATCACAAGTCCAAAAGTGATACCATACACTTCGTATTTATAAAACGATCCGGAAACCCATACGGGTCTCCGGATCGGACAAGTGGCACTCCCGGCGCGATTTGAACGCGCGACCTTCCGCTTAGGAGGCGGATGCTCTATCCTGCTGAGCTACGGAAGCATGCTTAAAGCTTGTATATTGTAACGCAGAACTGTCTGTATGTCAATAAATTCTTAGCATAGAAGGTTGAACAATGCTCAAACTCAAGGACATCAAGAAGGATTATACCGTCGGCGACTCGACCGTCCACGCGCTCAAGGGGGTGAATCTGGAGTTCAGGGAGAACGAATTTGTAGCGATCCTCGGCCATTCCGGCTGCGGCAAAACGACGCTGCTGAACATCATCGGCGGGCTTGATCAGTACACCTCCGGCGACCTTATCATAAACAACAAATCCACCAAGAACTTTACTGACGCCGATTGGGATTCCTACCGCAACCATTCCATTGGCTTTGTCTTTCAGTCCTACAACCTCATCCCGCATCAGACCGTTCTTTCGAATGTCGAACTTGCGCTGACGCTCTCGGGCGTCGCACCGGCGGAGAGAAAGGCGAGGGCGACCGAAGCGCTCAGAAAGGTCGGTCTCGGCGATCAGCTCAACAAGAAGCCGAACCAGATGTCAGGCGGCCAGATGCAGCGCGTCGCCATCGCCCGCGCGCTTGTGAACGATCCGGATATCCTGCTTGCCGACGAGCCTACCGGCGCGCTCGACTCCGAGACCTCCGTGCAGATCATGGATATCCTCAAGGAGATATCCAAGGATAAGCTCATCATCATGGTCACGCATAACCCGGAGCTTGCCATAAGCTACGCGAGCCGCGTCATCAAGCTCAAGGACGGCCTTATCGTGGATGACAGCGCCCCCTACAGCTCCGAGGGCGAGGAGCGGCACGAGCCTGCCAAGACCGAAAAAACCTCAATGGGCTTTTTCACCGCGCTTGCGCTCTCTACCAACAACCTTATGACCAAGAAGGCGCGCACCATTCTCACGGCCTTTGCCGGGAGCATCGGCATCATCGGCATCGCGCTCATCATGTCGCTCTCGAATGGCATACAGAACTATATCGACAAGGTGCAGGAGGACACGCTCTCAAGCTACCCTATAACCATACAGGCCGAGGCCGTGGACATGACGAGCATGATGACCTCCATGATGGGCGTTCAGGCCGAAGCGGAGGAGAACCAGCACGAGCGCGACGCCGTGTATTCCAGCACCGTCATGTATGAAATGATGAACTCCATGGTCTCCGCCGACACACAGACCAATAACCTCAAGGCCTTCAAAGAATACCTTGAGAACGCGGAGGATATCTCGCAGTATATAAGCTCCGTGCAGTATTCTTACGATCTCGACATGAACCTCTATGCCGAGGACGTTGACGGCAACATCGTCAAGACCGACGTTGTCGAGCTTTTGCAGAGCGCGATGGGGCAGACCTTCGGCGGCGATTACAGCGCGTACTTTGACACCTTCGGCTCCGCGTATTCCGCAATGGACGCGTGGCAGGAGATGCTGCCCGGAGAGAACGGCGAGGTCATAAGCCCGCTGCTCAAGGCACAGTACGATGTTCTCTACGGCCGCTGGCCGGAGAAGTACGACGAGGTCGTGCTGGTCGTGGACAAGAACAACGAGGTCTCTGACCTTGTTCTCTACGCTCTCGGGCTCAAGTCGAACTCCACCCTGTCCGAGGATATGGAGGCTTTCATGGCGCAGGAGAATCTCCGCACCGATAAGGAGAGCTGGACTTACGAGGACATTTGCAGCCGTACCTTCCGCTATATCTATCCAGCCGACGAATATGAATACGACGAGGATGAGGAGGAGTACGTCAAGGTCGACGACGAGGAGCTTGGACTCAAGACTCTGTATAAAAACGGCCTTGAGGTCAAGATCGTCGGCATCATCCGTCAGGATGAGGACGCAATGTCCGGCATGATGACCGGTGCGATAGGCTACACCCATGCGCTCATTGAGCACGTCGTTGAGCAGGCGGCGGAAAAGGAGCTTGTAAAAGCGCAGCTCGATGATCCCGAGCACGACGTATTCAACGGCCTGCCTTTCCTTGAGGACACCGACGAAGCCTTTACCAAGAACAGCAAGATCGAGGCGGCAAAGCAGTATATCGCCGACGCGACCGATGAGGAGCTTGCCGAGCTATATGTCAAATACATGAGCGTACCCGAGGACGACTATGTCCAGAACCTTATTGACGAGCAGATGGAGGACATGACCCGCGCCGACATCGAAAAGATGGTGACGGACTATTACCCGGGCTATGAGTCCATGCTCAAGAAAATGGACGACGACACGCTGTTTGAGTACGTTGAGAAGATGATCGGCGAGCAGATCAAGGAGCAGTACGGCATCCAGATGGAGAACATGTACAGCTACCTGTCCGACAGCACGCTTGCGCATGACTTCGGCCTGCTCTCGCTCGAGGACGACGATTACCTCTGGCTGTACGAAAACGCCATGCCGCCCGTATACTCGGCAAGCACCCTCAAGGATAACCTTAAAAAGCTCGGCTATGTCGACCTTGACAGCCCGAGCACGATAAACATCTACGCCTCAACCTTTGAGGATAAGGACGCAATAGCCGACGCGATAGAGCGCTATAACGACAGCGTCTCTGAGGACGATAAGATAGAGTACACCGATATCGTCGCACTGCTGATGAGTTCCATTTCCACCATTATAAATGTCATCAGCTACGTGCTTATCGCCTTTGTCGCGATCTCGCTTGTCGTCTCGTCGATCATGATCGGCATCATCACCTATATCAGCGTCCTTGAGCGCACAAAGGAGATAGGCATCCTCCGCGCGATAGGCGCGTCAAAGCGCGATGTGTCCCGCGTGTTCAATGCCGAGACCTTCATCATCGGCCTTATTGCCGGGCTTATCGGTATCGGCGCGACGCTGCTGCTGAATATACCGATCAATATACTTGTCCACGACCTGACGGGTATCTACGCCATCAATTCCACGCTCCCCGCCGTCGGCGGCATTGCGCTGGTGCTGATAAGCGTCGGCCTGACCTTCATCGCGGGTCTGATTCCCTCCGGTCTTGCCGCGAAGAAGGACCCCGTAGAGGCATTGAGGACAGAATAAAAAACGTAAGAACTATACAAAAGCAGGGCGGATGCACATGCATCAGCCCTGCTTTTGCTGTCAAGGGTCGAATATGAACTTTTATATTTACAGCAATGGCTCTTGATTCGCGGCTCTATTTAGGGTATAATATAGCCGCAAGAAAGGGGCTGACACTATGCAGATCATTCCTATGCGAGATTTGAAAAATACTGTTGAGGTCGAGCGCCGCTGCGCTGAAGAGAACGGGCCGGTATATGTAACGAAAAACGGCTACGGACGGCTTGTCGTTATGGACATTGAGTATTACGAGAGGACCATGCGGAAGATGTATGAGGCACAGGCTCTCATTGCCGGAATGGCAGACGTGGAGAATGCCCGGGTGGTGGATGGAGCGTCCGCCATTAAGGGGATAAGGGACAAATATGGCATCTGAATTCGGTTATAAGCTCACCGACAAAGCGGAGGCTGATTTGGACGGGATCGTATCCTATATTTCTGTCCAGC
>CAKTIH010000146.1 GCA_934565615.1 uncultured Oscillospiraceae bacterium
TACTCTTATTTTTTCAACATGCTAAAAGTTGGAGTACCCGGAGCTACCCAGGTACCCCAACTTTTAGTTTACAACCTAAAAAGAGAACAAAAATGAAAAAGATCGCTCTGCACTTGCAGTTATAAATATAACGGAAAAATGTTTCGTCTTTAAGCGGTAAGATGTTTCGTAAAAGTAAAACATGTTTAGTCAACAGCGTTTATGACGTTCACCGGGCGGCCTTCGATATACGTGCGCACGTTCTGCTCCGTGCAGGCCATGATGCGCTCACGCGCCTCCTTGGACGCCCAGCTTATATGCGGGGTGATGATGCAGTTTTTTGCCGTAAGCAGGGGATTGTCTCCCTTTATCGGCTCGGTGGACACGACGTCCACGCCCGCTGCGGCGACCTTGCCGCTGTTGAGCGCGTCGGCAAGATCCTGCTCGACGACGAGCCCGCCGCGGCTGTTGTTGATTATGATGACGCCGTCCTTCATTTTTGCGATGCTGTCCTTATTTATTATGCCTTGCGTCTCGGGGAAGAGCGGGCAGTGCAGCGCGATGACGTCGGCGCGCGCAAGCAGCTCGTCCAATTCTACGTACTCGGCGATCGCGCGCCCGGTCTCCGTCGGGCGGCTTCCGGAAGCGAGCACTGTCATGCCCAGCGCCTTGGCGATGCGCCCGGTCTGCTGCCCTATGCGCCCGAAGCCGATCACGCCGAGCGTCTTGCCGTCAAGCTCGATGAGCGGATAGTCCCAGAAGCACCAGTCCTCCGCGTGCTCCCAGCGCCCCTCGTGTACGGCCTGAGAGTGGTGCGCGATGTGGTGGCATATCTCAAGCAGCATCGCTATTGCAAACTGCGCGACGGCGGCCGTGCCGTAGGCCGGGACGTTGCTGACCGGTATGCCGCGGCGCTTTGCGTATTCGTAGTCGACGACGTTATAGCCCGTCGCGGTGACGGCGATGTATTTTATACCGGGGCAGGCGTCGATGACTGCGGCGCTTATCTCTGCCTTGTTTGTGATGACGATCTCCGCCGTGCCTATGCGGCGAATGATCTCCGCCTCCTCGTCGGGGCAGCGGTCATAGACCGTGTATTCGCCAAGCTCACCGAGCCAGTCCCAGCTCAGGTCGCCGGGGTTTTCCGGGTATCCGTCAAGAACGACTGCTTTCATTTTACGCTCCTCCGTCTCATCTTTTTTGTTTCCTATAGTATAATTGATTCAGCCGCCGAATGCCACAACAAATTTTCGCCGACGGCTTGAAAAACGCCGCGGATTATGTAATGATATGCCATACGATAATTGAAAGCGCCGACCGGCGCGGGAGGAATGTTATGAAGAAATATGCTCTGGTAATGATAGATATGCAGCGCGGGTTCATTGACCCGTCCTCGCCGCTGTGCATCCCCGCCGCGGCGGCGACCGTCCCGGCCTGCGCCGAGGTCATAAGGCTCTGCCATGAAAAGGGCGTCCCCGTGTTTTATACGACGCGCCATTACAGAGCCGACGGCAGCGACGTTGAAAAGTGCCGCCGCGATGTGTGGCTTGCAGGCGGCAAGCCGCTGTCCGAGGAGTGCGAAGAGTGCATGTCGGATGCGTACCCCGAGGAGTTTGAGGTCAGGGAAAGCGACTACCGCATCGTAAAGCCGCGCTTCTCCGGATTCTTCGGCACGCCGCTCGACCTGATACTGCGCAGGCTCGGCGCGGACACCGTCATCCTCGCCGGGACAACGACGCCGAACTGCATCCGCACCAGCTGCTATGACGCGCTCTCGCTGGACTATGACGTTATCGTCCTGTCGGACTGCACCTCGTCCGTGACCGAGGAGGTTCAGCGCGCAAACCTCGGCGATATGGAGCGCATCGGCGCGCGCATTGAGACGGTCGGGAGCCTTAAAGCACTTCTTGGATAAGTCTGGAAACAGGTTTTTTAATTGACGAACTTCACGGAATGTTCTTTAAAACTTCAAAAAAAGTCAAACTGACTCTCATAATTTCCTTAAAAATGCCTGATAATATATGCCCATACCGCGAGGGGCGAGAGGTCCCCGCGGCAGGTAAGAGGGACGGGGGCTGAGCCCCATGCGTCCCGCAGGCGGACCGGCGCAAGGCCGGTCATGATCGAAAGGAGATTAAACATGAAGAACATTCTTAATAAATACGAAGCACTCAAGGCGGCTCTGGAGGAGCTTGGACTCGACGCGGAGACCAGCCGCGCGATCTCTCTCGAATACCGCGGAGCTTACTGTGAGGTCGTTATCGGCACCGAGTGGCTCAACTATGACTGCTACATTGACCGCGTCACCGGCGAGCTTGCCGGGGTCGACACCATGCCGCAGGAGGACCCGGAAGCCTTCGAGGGCGACCTGTGCGCGGAGCTGCTGCGCGAGGAAGCAAAGGCAGCATAATAGCATAATAGAGATCAATAAATCAGGCGCGCCGCATACGCATTGCGGCGCGCCGTTTTTATGGTATAATAACTGTAAATTGTTTTTGTGAGGTCAGCGCTCATGCCGGAATACAGACACATACAGCGGCAGTTCGGGCCGGTGTATGACGAAAATTCAAAAATACTCATCCTCGGCAGCTTTCCCTCGGTCAAGTCCCGGGAGGTCAACTTCTTCTATGGCCATCCACAGAACCGCTTCTGGCCGCTCATGGCGCGCGTGCTCGGCTGTGACATGCCGCGGAGCATAGAGGAAAAGAAGGCCATGCTGCTCTCGAACGGCGTCGCGCTGTGGGACGTGCTCGATTCCTGCGATATCGTCGGCTCCAGCGACAGCAGCATCCGAAACGCCGTGCCGGTCGATATTGCGCTTATCCTGCGCGCGGCGGATATACGGCGCATCTACTGCAACGGCACGGCGGCATACGAGCTGTTCATGAAGCATCTTGCGCCAGTCTGCGGCATAACACCGGTGAAGCTGCCGTCGACCAGCCCTGCGAACGCAGCGTGGACGATGGACAGACTGTACGAGCAATGGAAACAGATACTCTCAGACTAAAGGAGAAACCTATGAAGCACTGCATAATCGCAAAGTTCAATGACACCGCGGGCGACAAGGCGGCCATGACCGCACAGATAGAAGCGCTCTTTTCTTCCGCACCGGCGATGGATGGCATACATGGCCATATCGTGCTGAGAAACTGCGTCGATCGGGATAACCGCTATGATCTCGCCATCGTCATTGACATGGACAAGGCCGCGCTCCCTGTTTGGGACGCGTCTGAACTGCACCGCGAGTGGAAAAGCCGCTTCGGCTCTTACCTCGCGTCCAAGGCGATATTCGATTTTGAATACTAATCTATCGGGTAGAGCTCCTGGTTTTCGCTCAAGCAGAAATATGTAGTCCCGAGACGCCTGTCGGTGTACATCGTGAACGGCTCGCCTTGAAGGTCGTTTGACTGAAAGACCACGCTCGGCACCATTCTGCGCTCACCGCACAGCAGACGCAGTGCCGCGTCGATGCACTCCTTCGTCGGCACGAGCCCTGCAAAGCGCGCGGAGTTTACACAGGCGTACTGTCCCTTCTGGTAGATCACGTCGTGTATGCTGTCCGGATACTCGGGCGAGGCGACGCGGTTCATGATGACCTCGCCCACGCATATGCGAAACTCGTCCGTGAGCCAGTCGCTCCCGGCCTCGTAGCAGATGACCTTTGAGAGCAGGTACAAATCGTCAAAGCTTATTTTGCCGGGGTCAGGCTCCACGGCGGACGCATCTATAACGGCATTGCGTTTTTCCTCGGCGCTCCTTCCGGCCTCGACGTCTCCCGCCGCCGCGGCCTCGGTCATTTCGTTCAGATAATATGCCGCAAGGTCGGCTTCATAGCTGATGCTGCCGCCGGTCATCAGGTCAAAGATGCTCTTGTGCTCTTCGCTCTGCGCCTCCGGTTCCGGGGCAGCGGCGTCAGGGCTCTCCTGCGGCTGCGCTTCGGCGGGCGCGCAGGTCTCCTCAGGAACGGGCGCTTCGGCCGTCTCAGGCTCCGGTGATGCGGTGACCTCCATGCTTTCCTCAACGGGAGCGGCCGGCTGCGGCAGCTCGGGTGCAGGCTGCGGCGCGCAGTCGAGAGCCGACCCGCCCGCGGCCAGCGCGATAAACAACACGATAACAGAGGCAATGATCCTTTTCATGCTTCCACCTCCCGCCGCCAAGTATAACAGCGCAGGCGGAAATAAATTGTCGGATCATGCGGGGAAATAGAAAGAAAACCGCCGCTGCAAGGGTATACCCCGCAACGGCGATATTTTGCATATTTACTTGGCTTTTACTCGATGGGCAGGTACTTCTTGAGAAGGACTTCTGCTTCCTTCGCATTGGGGATAGCGTACCATGTGAGCGCATCGCAGTCGAGGGTCTCGGTGTCGAGTCTCAGGCCGAGAGCTGCGTCTCCGCGCCATTTGGCAACTTCGGTCTTTACGGCGGAAGGACCGCAGAGCAGAGTGGTGTGGCCGTCATCGTCGGTCTTGATCGCCGCGACCTTGATCTTGCCGAACTCTACGCCCTTGGCATCGTCCTTGATGGTGATAAGGCGCT
>CAKTIH010000147.1 GCA_934565615.1 uncultured Oscillospiraceae bacterium
GTCATGGGACGGGACTTGACGTCCTCAGCCCAGCGGTTCGGGGTAGCGGAAGCGGACGCGCAGGAGTACTGAACGTCAACGATGGGGGAAGCGAGCTTGTTGAGGAAGTCGTTCTTTGCGAGAACGGTCATCCAGCCGTTGATAGCCATGGAACGACCGAAGCCTGCTGCCAGCTGAATGAACAGCTTGCCGCCGGTCTTGTGGTACTCTTCCATGTAGGGCTTGAGCTGCTTGAACATCTTGTCGTTCTGCCACAGCCACTTGCGGCCGGGGATACCGAGGGTATCGCGCACGCACTGCATGCCGGGGAGGACAAGGCCGACGCCGTCCTGTGCTCTGTTGAGCAGGAAGTAAGCGGCTTCCTTATCGAAGTGGTTGGGCTCCAGCCAGCCGAACAGGGAGGTGCCGCCCATGGAGCACTGAACGATGCGGTTCTTGATCTCTACGTTACCGATCTTCCAAGGGGTAAATAGAGCGCTGTATTTTTCGTTCATGAAATACATCCTTTCCTTTTCTTATCTTATTATTTTACGGAGATGGGGAACCGTAAGGCATGTCCATCCACCGTTTTTTACAAACCCGTTTGCCGCGGCTGAACCGACATACCGCAGCTTCACACTTATCGCAATTATATCACACTTTTTCAAAATAATCAATTGTTTAAAGCCTTCGTGTGAAGTCTATTTAGTATACAATTTTCAACGGTATGTATAGCAGAGTGTCGAAAACCAGACAGATCGCGGCAAAAAGTCTGAGCGCAGATCAGAGCCTGCCGCGGCTCAATCTGCGCTCGACGATAAAGAACACCGGGAGACTGATAAGGAACGGGAAGAAGTAGGTCGCGATCCTGTAAAGGAGCATCGCGCCCGAGGCGTCGATACTGCTGACGACGGCGGAGTAGAAGAATACGAACGCAAATTCGAGCGGCCCAAGGCCGTTGACGTTCGGAAGCACGCCGGTGATGAGCAGCATCATTGCCGAGAGAATGAGCGAGTGGAGAAGGTCGGGGGCTTCGAGCCCCATGCAGCGCAGCGCCGCCGATGGAATCATGTACAGTACCGTGAGCTTGAGAAAGTTCAGCAGAATGACCTTTGCCGAGACGGCCTTCATGCCTTTAAGGTGCGCGGCCTCTGCGTACATCAGGTCGATCTGGCGGAGCCATTTTTCACGGCGCTCCGGCCATTTGCCCTTTTCGGGGAAAAGCCCGAGGAGCTTCACGGCGAGGTCATGCACAGGCTTCCATGTGCACAGCAGGATGAGCGCCGTGATTATCAGCAGGAAGATGGCGATGCCGGGGAGCACGTATTTGACAGACTCCGGCAGCACCTCGCGCAGCCATCCGAGACCGGGTATGAGCATAACGAGGGCATAGATGAGTATCGCGGATTTATGGTATACGAATTTCAGGATGAGCAGCCCGACGCTGCGCCCGGCGTCAAGCCCGCAGCGGTCGAGGTAAACGCTCTGCATCGGGATCGTTATCGCGCCGCCGCTTGCGGTCAGGCCGAAAGCACCGAGGAAGGTCAGCTCAAAAGCCTGACGGTAGCTCAGCTCCGGCAGACGGCTGCGCAGAAGAGTCATGCACATCGCGGCGTCGATAAGCTGATAGCCCAGCCCCATCGCGAGCAGCAGGCACACACCGGGGGCAGAGACCTCCGACAGGGCGGAGATGATCTCCGGGAGCTTATCCCGGAACACGATATACAGGAGCAGAAGAACAAGCGCCAGCGCGGCAAGCCCGCTGACAAGGGAACGCTTTTTGGATTTATCCATTTTGAACAGCTTTCTTTTTTACAGGCAGCGCCGCATGATGCGGCAGGTGTGGTGTGCGTCTTTGAGGTTAACGTGTGCCGCGGTGTGCAAGCTCGGCGGCCTCCGCCCAAAGGGTGCAGGCGCGGTGCATGTCAGGCTCTGCTTCCGGCTTCATCCCGCGGATGAACCAGTCGCTCAAAAGCCCGGAACAGTTGAAACGGCACATATAGGTCATAAAGGCGCGGGTATCGGCGTCAAGCTCGCGCCCGGCGGCATAGCGCTCAATGAAGCGGTCAGACCAGTATTCGCAGGCGTGGCTCAGGCACTGGTCAAAGACGTCCCGCGCGGCGGACGAATAGACATGCATTACGGCGCGGCGGTTCTCGGACAGCATATCCAGCGCCTTGTGCATGCACTGCTCAGGCGCGTCGTCACTGTAATACTCGCTCAAGATCGAATCGATCTTGCTGCGGACGATCTCATCGAGCAGGGCGGGCATATCCTTGAAATGATAATAGAAGGTGTTGCGGTTTATATCGCAGTCACGGACAATGTCGAGCACGGACACGTCACGGTAGGCGCGCTGGTTGAGAAGCTTCACGGCGGACGCCATGATCAGTTCTTTTTTCCCGGAGATAAGTCATTCCCCCACATAATATTTTTATGTATATCTTATCTCAATTTCGTGTAAACTGATTTTCAATCCAAGCTCAACATTTATTGACGTTTGCCCAAAAACGCCGATCAGCTCAATATCCGATAATGCTGTCGAAGCCGTAGTAGAGCGCCATATAGACGTTTGCCCAGTCGGATGCATCCTCGGTACTGAGGTAATTGAGCCCCTCGATGGCGCTGTATTTTGTCTTTGCATACGGACGTGGGAGCTGGACATTTTTCTCGCCGTTTGCGGTGCACTCGGCAATGAGCTGCTCATTGTAGGAAAGGGCGATATGCGTGCGGCGGATATCGCTGACGCCGGTATAGCCGAAGTACAAAAGTGCGGCTATGCTCACGGCGCACAGAGCGGCGAGGAGGGATTTGTACCTGCCATTAAAGAGCGGTGGGAAAAGTATGGCGACGGCGCAAAGGAGCAGGATAAGCCCTATGTATGTGCTGCGCCCCGTGCAGTACATCGCGAAGGTCAGCACAAAGTGCCCCGCGAGCGAGCCAAGCAGGAGAATGAGCGAGGCGATACGCAGCTGCAGCTCCACGCCGTTTTTCACCGCAAGGTAAAACAGCAGTGACCAAGCAATTATCAGCGGCCAGAAACGCAGATAATATGAACCTGTTTCGACAAAGTTTGAAAGCAGCACCGGGATGGAAAACTCCGCAGACTTGTTCACGTT
Organism: uncultured Oscillospiraceae bacterium; assembly: GCA_934565615.1. Taxonomy (GTDB): domain Bacteria; phylum Bacillota; class Clostridia; order Oscillospirales; family Oscillospiraceae; genus Limivicinus. The sequence goes on from CAKTIH010000147.1 coordinate 3,099, forward strand.
CTCCGCCGGGGCGAGCATCATATACATGAACCCGGCAAAGGCGGCGAGCAGCGACAGGTACATCCACGGCGAAATGCGCTGCTTAAAGTAAAAGCGGCACACAGCGATAACGAGCATCACCATGAATATCACGGCGACGGAGGAGTTCTCCGAATAAGCACCGACAAGGGCGGAAAAGATGACGAACAGCACACGCACAGGCTTTGACGGCTCACGGTCATGCAGGAGCTTATCGAGGTACGGCAGCATGAACACGAGACACAGCACCCCGCACCAGAGGTAGTTTATCGCGCCGGTGAGCCAGAGAAAGACCTGACCGAACTCGGGCTGTAGCACCCAGACGCAGCCGAATATCGCGAGCAGGCCGAGCGCGTTATGCTTCCCGCCCTGACGTGCGATGGAGTATATGAGCCAGATCAGGGCAAGAAAGACCGCAGAATTGATAAGCTTAAAGACGGCAGGCGGCAGGAGCAGGAAGAGCTGCACAAGGAAATGAGCAGCGACGCGGCCATTCATTATGTGCCGGTGCGCGGCCATTGAGGGGAAAATATCCGCGACGCTCTCTATGCGGCTCTCGTCGGCATAGCTGAAAAAGTAGCGGTAATCGTCCGCGACGAGATCCGTCCACAGGTTGCACACGAGCATCACGAGAAAAATGCCGAGGCACACTGCAGCGACGGTGACGCGGGAACGGTTGACCCTATCAAAAATTCCGGATTTGTTCATAGACGGCTCCAACGGAAAGTTTACATAACTTAATTAACATAATTATTTACCAAACACCCATAGGTGCGTTACACCGAAGGCCTCGCGAATAAAGCAGTTGAGGGTATATACCGGATAGCCAAGACTGCCCGAGACACCGGCGGCCTCCGCGCCGAGGAGCTTTGCCATGCACTTGGCACGGTAGAGATGATAGCAGCTTGAGACGATGGCGATGTTGCCGTCGGGCGTGTCGCCGCGGCTCTCGATGATGGCAAAGGCGTTCTGAAGATTCTCCATCGTGGTGGTGGAGCGATCCTCTTTGATGAGCCGGTCAGGGGCGACGCCCTGCGCTGTGAGCCAGTCATACATGCAGTCGGCCTCGGTCATGCTCTCACCCTTGCCCTGACCGCCGCAGAGGATGGCGGTACTGCCGGGGTTGGCATCCAGATATTTCATCGCACCCTCCATGCGATGGATAAGCGCGAGGGACGGCCTATCGTCCAGTACGGCGGCGCCCAGGACGACGATGTATTTCTTCTCGCCGACGTTTCTGGCCGTGCGCGCACTGCCGATGATAAGCCCCTCGACGGCGCAAAAATACATGAGCCCCACGGTCGTGACGATCACAGCTGCTTTCCACAGCGCGTCGGGCGCAAAGCGGCAGAGCGTGACGAGCGCCGCGGCGTAGATAAGCGCAAAGGCAATATAC
>CAKTIH010000148.1 GCA_934565615.1 uncultured Oscillospiraceae bacterium
GCCGAGCAGAAGATGCCCGACCTCAACTGCACCGACATCGACTCCGCCATCAGCATGATAGCCGGCACCTGCCGCTCGATGGGCGTCATCGTCGGAGACTGAGCGGGCGATCAGCTCCGCTCCTCAACGTGGGAGGATTTATCCATCCGACTCAACCACATTATTAGGAGGAAAACAAATTGTTTAGAGGAAAGAATTATAAAGAGAGCGCAAAGCTCATAGATAAGCAGGCACTCTATGATCCCATGGAGGCTCTGAATCTTGTTATCAGCGCCAGCAAGGCCAAGTTCGACGAGACCGTCGAGCTGCACGTCAAGCTCGGTGTTGACGGCCGTCACGCTGACCAGCAGGTCCGCGGCGCGATCGTCCTGCCCAACGGCACCGGTAAGTCCGTCCGCGTCCTGTGCTTCTGCAAGCCAGAGCGCGTTGAAGAGGCTCTCGCAGCCGGCGCTGACTACGCAGGCGGCATGGATCTCGTCGAGAAGATCCAGAAGGAGAACTGGTTTGAGTTCGATACCGTTATCGCCAGCCCCGACATGATGGGTACCGTTGGCCGTCTCGGTAAGATCCTCGGACCTAAGGGCTTGATGCCTTCCCCCAAGGCCGGCACCGTTACTCCCAACATCAAGCAGGCTATCGGCGAAGCCAAGGCCGGTAAGGTCGAGTACCGTCTGGACAAGACCAACATTATTCACTGCCCCATCGGCAAGGTCAGCTTCGGTGCGGACAAGCTCTATGAGAACTATGTTGCTCTCATCGGCGCTATCATCAAGGCAAAGCCTGCTTCCGCAAAGGGTCAGTACATCAGATCCTGCGTGACCGCTTCCACTATGGGCCCCGGCGTTAAGATCAACGCCCAGAAGCAGCTTTAATTAAAGCTCTATACAGAAAAGGAACTGCACGGAGCAGTTCCTTTTTTTGATGCAGGTAGATACATAAAGTATCCCCTGGCTCGATTCATCGAGCCGGGGGATACCCACATATTCTTTTACGCTGCCTGGACCGCCGCGGCGACTTCAGCAAAATAATTGAGCCACATATCGATATGATACTGATCGTCAAGCACGGAGTAGATACGCGTGTATTCCGCGCCGGTAAGCATGCCGACACCGACGCCGACTATGCCGATCACAACGACAATCAGCACTATCGCCATAACGATCTTCCATCCCTTTTTCACTGAACCGCCACCTCCTTATAGCACCAGCTTCCGCCGAGAGCACACAGTCCGCGGATAAGGCCGACTATGCCTCCGCCGATAAACCAGACGAACAGCCACAGAAACAGCAGCGCCAGCGCCAGCAGTATCAGCGATCCGCCTGCAACGACGAGGATATCCGCAAGCACCGCAAAGCCGGTGAACGTCGCGGCAAAGCCGTATATTCCGAAGAAGCCCACGGTCACCGCAAGCGACAGGGACATGAGTGCCAACATGAGCAGCAGCAGAATGCCTATCAGCCCTATGGGTATCGCAATTATAATATAGAGGATCAGCAGCGGAACTATCGGCTTACGGACAGTTTCCGCGCTCTCCGCGACCTCTTCGGTCTGTGCGGCAGTCTCCGCGATCTCTACAGTCTCCGTGGCTTTTGCGGGCTTTGCTGTCTCGTTTTTGAAAGGCTCTGTCTCCTTATGCGCCGGTCCGAGCAAATCCGTTTCGGTCGGCAGTTCAAAGGCAGCCCCTGCGTCGGAGTCTGCGGGCATCTCAAAAACAGACTCCTCGGTCTTTTCCTTGTATATCACCTGCGTCATTTCTGTGACGGGTTTCCCGGCTTCTGCAGGCTCTTCCTCGGCGGCGGGCTTTGCCTTCTGGATAAGCTCGTCATTGCTGATGGTGAAGTCGGCAAGAAAAGCGTCGACCGCGTCGGCAAGCTGCGAGACGGAGCTATTCATTTCGCCGGGTTCTGCCTCCTCGGCAGGCTCGTCCGCGGTCACGGGAACGGCCTCCTGCACGGGCGCTTCTTCTGCCGCGGCCGGGGCCGGCGTCACCGCCTCTTCTTCATCAGTGGCAGGCGCGGTGTGCTCCGGCACTGCCGATGCAGATGCAGGCATGGGGGCGGGCTCGATCTCTTCCGCCGCGGCGGCGATGCCGTCATCAAAGAGCGATATCTGATCCTCGGACACCTGCGATGTCGTGATCTTAAGTGCCGATACTTCCTCCTGGAGTTTGTTTATCGCCAGCACGAAGTCCGGTATCTCATCCGAGACCTGCTCATATTCGTCTCTGCTCTGCGAGTGGACCTGGAGCTTTCTCTCCTTGGCGTTGTACGCGCGCGCGAGCACGACAGCCTGACGGGTGGGGGAGACAAGGTACTGAATAAGCGCCTGCTCGTCCTCGGCCTCGTCGAACATCCTGTTATACATTGCAAGAGCCGTCTGCCTGTCCTCTTCATACATGAAGGTCAGCAGCCTTCCAAGCTCCGCAAGAAACTTCTGTCTGTTAATACGCTTCACCTCCGTTAATTTTGGAGCACAATCAAATAGTATTATACCTGCATTGTCAAGCAAGGTCAAGCAAAAACTCCTGTAATTCCGTTGCTTTTCGGTATTTCTATTGACAAGCAGCGGCCGCGGCTATAGAATATAAAATTGCGATAATTCATTGTATAATGAATTTCGTAAATACGACGGGGCAAGGGCCCTGGCGAAATGTGAGGTTTATTTATGGCAAAGGACAAAAGAGTAGAACAGATAACCGATATGGAGGTCGACTTTGCGCAGTGGTTCACCGACGTGTGCACCAAGGCCGAGCTTGTCGATTACTCCGGCGTAAAGGGCTGCTTCATTCTGCGCCCCTACGGTTACGCGATTTGGGAAAACATTCAGAAGGTTCTTGACGGTATGTTCAAGCGCGACGGGCATGAGAACGTCTCCATGCCTATGCTGATTCCCGAAAGCCTTCTTCAGAAGGAAAAGGATCATGTTGAGGGCTTTGCACCCGAGTGTGCGTGGGTCACGGTCGGCGGCAGTGAGGAGCTTCCCGAGCGTCTGTGCATCCGCCCGACGTCGGAGACGCTGTTCTGCGATCATTGGAGCCACGTCGTTCATTCATGGCGCGATCTGCCCATGCTTTATAATCAGTGGTGCTCCGTGCTCCGCTGGGAAAAGACGACCCGTCCGTTCCTGCGCGGCCGTGAGTTCCTCTGGCAGGAGGGTCACACTCTCCACGCCACCGAGGCCGAAGCCCGCGAGGAGACTCTGCACCAGCTCGAGGTTTATGCCGACCTCTGCGAGAACTATCTGGCCATGCCTGTTATCCGCGGCAACAAGACCGATAAGGAAAAGTTTGCCGGTGCTGTCAACACCTACACCATCGAATGCATGATGCACGATAAGAAGGCTCTCCAGTCCGGCACGAGCCACTTCTTCGGCGACGGCTTTGCCAAGCAGTTCGGCATCACCTTCACCGATAAGGACAATATGCAGAAGAACCCGATGCAGACCTCATGGGGACTTTCCACCCGTATCATCGGCGGCATTATCATGACCCACGGTGATAACAGCGGTCTTGTCCTGCCCCCGCGCATCGCGCCTGTTCAGGTCATCGTCGTCCCCGTCGCGCAGCACAAGGAAGGCGTCTTCGAAAAGGCGACTGAGCTTTATGACGCCATCAAGGCCGCCGGCTTCCGTGCGAAGATCGACACCAGTGACAACAGCCTCGGCTGGAAGTGCGCGCAGTACGAGATGAAGGGCGTTCCTCTCCGCATTGAGATCGGCCCACGCGACATTGAAAACGGCGTGTGCATGGCAGTCCGCCGTGACAACGGTGAGAAGATCACCGTCAAGCTCGGTGAGCTTACCGACCGTCTGCCCGGACTGCTTGACGATGTTCAGGACGGCCTGTACCAGAAGGCGAAGAAGAATCTGGACGAGCACACCTACGAGGCGCATTCTCTCGAAGAGGCCAAGGAGCTTCAGGAGAAGAACGGCGGCTTCATCAAGACCATGTGGTGCGGTGAGCTCGCGTGTGAGCTGGCAATGAAGGAAAAGGCCGGCATGTCCTCCCGCTGCATTCCCTTCAAGCAGGAGCATCTTGACGATGTCTGCGCCTGCTGCGGTAAACCCGCGAAGCATATGATCTACTGGGGCGTCGCGTACTAAACCTTTTAAGTTAAATACATTTCAAACATCCGGGTGCCGATGGTACTCGGATGTTTTTCTTATTAGTGCTCATTGCAGAGCTTCCATGTTGTTTTAATTTTTCCAAGGCTCCCCTTGTTTTTCAAGGGGAGCTGTCAGCGAAGCTGACTGAGGGGATAAAGTGTAAGATTTTCAGTGCAGTCGTCTTAGATAACAAAGCTCATCTTTCACATGTTTCACGTGAAACACATTTGTGCCGCGTGTCAGCCAATGTTTCACGTGAAACATTGGCTCAGCCTGTCAAAGAACAGCGTATTACATCAAGCGGGAACAGCACATTTTAAGCAACTGTT
>CAKTIH010000149.1 GCA_934565615.1 uncultured Oscillospiraceae bacterium
GGCGTATTCACCAAGACCGATGACACCGCCGATACTGCGGCTGCCGACACGGCTGCCGCTGTTGTTGATACTGCTGCCGCTGCCGAAGGCGAGACCGAGGCTGAGACCCCGGCGATCCCCGCCGAGGCGGAGGAGCTTTACGCCAAGGCTCTTGACAGCATAAAGGCTCTTGCCGACGCCGGCAACGTGAAGGCAAAGACCGCTCTCGGCGATTACTACTTCGGCGGCTATGCCGGTGTTGCACAGGATTACACCAAGGCGCTTGAGCTCTACACCGAGGCCGGTGAAAAGGGCGACGCCGACGCACAGGCTCAGGTAGGCTACATCTACCAGTACGGCTGCGGCATTGATCCAGACTATGAGAAGGCCATGGAGTGGAACAACAGAGCAGCCCAGCAGGGCAATGCTCAGGGTCAGGCTCAGATAGGCTGGCTGTATCATCAGGGACTCGGCGTGACGCAGAACCTTGACGAGGCCGGCAGATGGTACACCAGAGCTGCCGATCAGGGCAACGCTTGGGCAGAGGCACGCCTTGCCGAGACCGAGGCCACCAATCCTCAGGATCTCTTTGAAGCCCACGCGTAATATTTGATCTAAACTAAAAAATTGGCAGCCGTCCTTTTTGAACGGCTGCCAATTTTTTGCTGTCAATGTATATGGAGCAGAGAAGCTCCCCCATTCCGCAAAGCCTTGCGGAATGGGGGAGTGGTTTGACCGGTTTACCGGCAGATGAGTTCACCGTTTTCGACGTCGACAGTGAGCGTCGCACCGGCGGAGATATCGCCGGAGAGGATGCGGCGGGCGATCAGCGTCTCTACGCTGCTTTGCAGGTAACGGCGGAGCGGACGCGCGCCGTAGAGCGGATCATAGCCGCGCTCGATGATGAGCGCCTTCGCAGCGTCTGTGATCTCGAGCTTGAGGCTCTTGTCGGCAAGTCTCGCGCGCAGACCTTCGACCATGATGTCGATGATGCCGTTGAGGTTATCCTTAGTGAGCGGACGGAACATGATGATCTCATCCAGACGGTTCAGGAACTCCGGACGGAACGAGCGGTGCAGCTCGCCCATGACGGCCTCCTGCGCCGAGGCAGAAATACTGCCGTCAGGCTCGATGCCGTCAAGCAGGTACTGGCTGCCGAGGTTCGAGGTGAGGATGATTATCGTGTTCTTAAAGTCGACCGTGCGGCCCTGAGAGTCGGTTATGCGGCCGTCGTCAAGAATTTGCAGCAGGATGTTGAACACGTCCGGGTGCGCCTTTTCGATCTCGTCGAACAGCACCACGCTGTACGGTCTGCGCCGTACGGCCTCGGTGAGCTGGCCGCCCTCGTCGTAGCCGACGTATCCGGGAGGCGCGCCGATAAGACGCGAGACGGAGAACTTCTCCATGTACTCGGTCATGTCGATACGCACGATGTTGTGCTCATCGTCAAACAGGCACTCTGCCAGCGACTTTGCAAGCTCCGTCTTGCCGACGCCGGTGGGGCCGAGGAACAGGAACGAGCCTATCGGGCGGTTCGGGTCGGCGATACCGGCGCGGGAGCGGAGTATCGCTTCCGTCACTTTCTGCACAGCCTCATCCTGACCGACGACGCGCTTATGCAGGAAATCGTCAAGGTGCAGTATCTTCTCGCGCTCGCCCTCTATGAGCTTTGCCACGGGGATGCCCGTCCACTTGGAGACGATGGAGGATATCTCCTCCTCGGTCACGGTGTCGTGCACCATGCTGCTGGCCTTGCGCTCCTCCGAGCGCTTCTCGGCCTCGGCGAGCTTCTTCTCAAGCACCGGGAGGTCAGAGTACTTGAGCCTTGCGGCCGTCTCGTACTCGTAGCGCATCTGCGCGTTTTCAATGTCGGCATGCATTTTTTCAATCTCGGCCTTGATCTTCTTGACTTCGTCGACGCTGCTCTTCTCGCTCTCCCAGCGGGACTTCATTTCGTTGAACTTATCCTTGAGGTTTGCAAGCTCCTCGCGCAGCTTGACGAGACGGTCTTTGCTGAGTTGGTCGTCCTCTTTCTTCAGCGCCATCTCTTCGATCTCGAGCTGCATGATCTTGCGGCGGATATCGTCAAGCTCAGACGGCATGGAGTCTATCTCCGTGCGTATCAGCGCGCAGGCCTCATCGACAAGGTCGATAGCCTTATCGGGGAGGAAACGGTCGGTGATGTAGCGGTTCGACAGCGTCGCCGCGGCGACAAGCGCGTTATCATGGATGCGCACGCCGTGGTAGACCTCGTAGCGCTCCTTGAGTCCGCGGAGGATGGATATCGTGTCCTCGACTGTCGGCTCGTTCACCATGACCGGCTGGAAACGGCGCTCCAGCGCAGCGTCTTTCTCGATGTACTTGCGGTACTCGTCAAGCGTGGTCGCACCGATGCAGTGCAGCTCGCCGCGCGCCAGCATAGGCTTGAGGAGATTGCCTGCGTCCATGCTGCCCTCGGTCTTGCCCGCGCCGACTATCGTGTGCAGCTCATCGATGAAGAGGATGATACCGCCCTCGCTTTTGCGTATCTCTTCGAGCACGGCCTTGAGCCGTTCCTCAAATTCGCCGCGGTACTTCGCGCCCGCGATGAGCGCGCCCATGTCGAGGGAGAAGATCGTCTTATCCTTCAGCCCCTCGGGTACGTCGCCGCGGACTATACGCTGTGCCAGCCCCTCGGCGATGGCCGTCTTGCCGACGCCCGGTTCGCCTATCAGGACGGGGTTGTTCTTCGTCTTACGGGAGAGTATACGGATCACGTTTCTTATCTCGGTGTCACGCCCGATAACGGGGTCGAGCTCGTTTTCGCGTGCACGCTTCACAAGGTCGGTGCCGTATTTGTTGAGCGCGTCATAGGTGCTCTCGGGGTTATCGCCGGTGACGGGCGCGGTCTTTACCTTGCTCAGCTCCGTGGTGAAAGCGTTCTTCGTGATGCCGTGGGCGGAGAAGATGCGCTTTATCGCCGGGGTCGGCGCGGCAAAGATACCAATCATCAGGTGCTCGACGGACATGTATTCATCGCCCATCGACTTTGCGGCCTTCTCGGCGGCGGAGATGACGCGGCTGGTCTCATTGGAGATGTAGACCTCGGGGCTCCCGCTGACCTTCGGCAGCGCGGAAATTTCGCTGTCCAGCTCCGAGAGCAGGCCGTTGCAGTCAACGCCCATCTTGCCGAGCAGGGAGGGGATGAGCCCGCCGTCCTGATCGACGAGGGCATAGAGCAGATGCTCCGGGGTTATATAGCTGTTATTGTTTTCCTGAGCCATAGACTGTGCGGTCTGGATGGCTTCAATGGTTTTTTGAGTGTAGTTCTGAGCGTTCATAAATGAGGCTCCTTTCCCGCATCAAATGTGGATTGATGTGTTTATGAGATAGGAATAATAGGAGGCTTCAACGTCGTGCGCGTCGAGCTTCCCGGCAAGGTAGGCTTTCATCAGCCTGTCGAAGAGCTTGATGTACTCCGACAGCGCCGCGGCCAGCTCATCGGTCGTGCAGTCCTTATCGGGCGCGGCGATCGAGCGAACGAACTTGCCGTCGTAGAGCGCGTAATCGATGCTTGCACCGGTGTGCGGCTTGAGGTGCGCGTCCTCGATCTGCTTCCACAGGCGGAAGAAGGACGTCATCGCGGAGATGAGCGCCGCCGACTGCGTGCGGAATATCACCGACAGCTGGCCGATGGACTCGTCATGCCTGCGGTACAGCTCCACCTCGTACTTCACCGTCGGACGGTACTTGTACTCCAGCGAGCTTTTCAGCGACATGGAGTAGCTGTTCGGCGAGAAGAACGGCACGAGTTCGCGCGACGGAGTCATCAGCGTCTCAATCGCGGAGAGCACATCGTTTATCCTGCGCTCCGGAGTAGTGTAGTTCACGTATTCTGCAAGTATCTGGTTTATCAGCGCCGAACGGTTCGTGCCCATTCTGTGCGCCATCATATCGACCTCGCGGACGACCTCGTCGTTGAGCATCAGACTGTATAGAGTTTTCTTCATAGGTCACCGTCCCTTTTCTCCTTTATGCTTGTATAATACACCTGCCTTGAAAACTTGTCAAGTGATATATATAAATATTCACACAAAATATATAATTTATTTTTCGGACAGGAAAGATAACTACGGCTTGATTTTTCCCGGATTATCGGTTATAATTACACAGCACACGGACAGGTATCGAAGTGGTCATAACGGCCCTGACTCGAAATCAGGTAGTCCAGCAATGGGCTCGTGGGTTCGAATCCCACCCTGTCCGCCAAAAGATACAGGCACCCGGATGGGTGCCTGTATCTTTTGCTTGGGTGAGATTCGAACCCGAGGGCGCTTAGAAACGTGCCTGCGGCACGTTTCAACCCGAGGTGGCCTGCGCCGCAGCGC
>CAKTIH010000150.1 GCA_934565615.1 uncultured Oscillospiraceae bacterium
AAGGCGTGGGCACCACGCCGCCCACGCCTCTACTGCTTTTTTTTGCTAAGCTCTACCCCAACTATTGACATAGAACCTAAATATGTGTTATATCAGTCGTTCCAGGCGTGGATCTGCTCGCGCAGCCACTGCGCCCATTCGTCTATGCCCTCGCCGTTTCTTGCGGAGATGGGGATGATCTTCATGTTCGGGTTAAGGTTGTGCACGTACTTCTTGCAGGCTTCGATGTCAAAGTCAAAGTACGGCAGCACATCGATCTTATTGATGAGCAGCACATCGCATATCGAGAACATGAGCGGGTACTTGAGGGGCTTGTCGTCGCCCTCGGGGACGGAGAGGATCATCGCGTTCTTGACAGAGCCGGTGTCGAACTCCGCGGGGCAGACGAGGTTGCCGACGTTTTCGAGAATGGCAAAGTCGACATCGTCTACGCCGAGCCCTTCGAGCCCCTGACGGGTCATGCCCGCGTCGAGGTGGCACATGCCGCCGGTGTGGAGCTGGATGACCTTCGCACCGGTCTTTTCGATAGTCGCAGCGTCAACGTCGGAGTCGATATCGGCCTCCATGACGCCGATGCGGAACTCATCCTTCAGCGCGGCGATAGTCGCCTTCAGGGTCGTGGTCTTGCCGGAGCCGGGGGAGGACATGAGGTTAAGAAGAAAAGTCCTGTCCTTCTTGAGCTGCTCGCGCAGCAGATCGGCCTCGCGGTCGTTGTTTTCAAACACGCTTTTTTTTATTTCGAGTATTCTGTAGCCTTCCATATTGCACCTCTGAAGTCAATAAAAATAAGTAATTGCAGTATAGCACAAATCAGCCGAGTAATTCAATAGTCCGGCGAAATTGCGCGTCAAATTCTCTGTCGCTGCTGTCAGTATCAATGAACGTGAGCCTGCCGCAGTCGTACAGCGCAAGCAGCGGAGAACCGGACGCGGAGCCGAGCTCGCTCACCGGAACAAGCCCGGAGTCGAGCGCGAGCTGTGCCAGCCGCTCCCTGCCGCAGAGCCAGTCAATGAAAGTAAAGGCGTCGTCTGAGCTTTGATCCTCTTGGCGGAGCACCGCGATCCCAAGAAGCTCAGCCGGGCGCATGTCGCGTCCGCCCTTGGGAAGCGGCGCGAGCGAAGCCGAGAGTGAGGAGGGGAGACTGCCGCCGAGCACGGTCGACCATGCCAGCGTACACGGAAGCTCACCCGGCGCGGACGCCGCCGCGGAAAGGCCGCCGTTATACGCGCACTGGGCAAGGGCATTATATATCCGGGTATAGTCCTCAGACTTTGCGTCTGCCGCGGTGGGGTCGAAGTCCTCTCCGAGTGCAAGCAGCGCATCGCGGAGCACGGCGGTGTAGGAGTCCGCCGAAATGAACGCGCCGTCAGTTGACGCGGCATAGCTTTGCGCGGTGTCGAGCAGGGCTTCAAGGCTGTCCCATGACGTGGAAAGCCCCGCCGCCTTGCACTTGGCTGTGTCCGTCAGCAGCACTGTCACCCTTGCGCCGAGCGGGAAAAAGTATTCCCCCACGCCCTCAAGCTCGGATACGTCCTGCGTCCAGACCTCCGCGTCCGTCTCAAGCCTTGCGAGCACATCACGCGAGTTGAGCTGCGCGGCCTTCGCATGGCTGCACAGCAGCAGGTCGGGCATGTCCGTTTCAAACGCCGCGCCGAGGGCGGCTTCATCCGCAAAGCTCTGCACCGCAACAGCGCGCGCCTGTTTCCCGCCTTGGCGGTTATAATCCGAGACGAGCGCTTCCAGCGCCTTATCCGAGCAGTCACCGGAGATATACCAGAGCCTAAGCGCGTTCGCAGATGACGCGCCGCCGGGAGCGAACACTAAAAGCAAGCATATAACGAGGGCGGCAATGAGCGCGGACACCGCCGCGAGACGCCATTTTTTCATCGTGTACTCCATTCAGAAGCTATATTTATATAATATTTTATCACTCCGCGGCGGATATGACAAGCCGTTTGATATTTTGCGGCGGATGTGGTAGAATCTCCGCGAACAGATTAGGAGGTATAAGCTATGAAATATAAAGCTGTTTTATTCGATATGGACGGGACTGTCCTCAATACGCTCGGCGACCTTGCCGCGGCGGTGAACCATACGCTGCGTGAGTTTTCCATGCCGGAGCGCAGCATCAGCGAGGTCGCGGCGGCGCTCGGCAACGGCGCGGCCTATCTCATTGCGCACACAGTTCCCGCAGGGACGCCCAAAGAGCTGACGGAGAAAGTGCTCGCGGCCTACGCGCCGTATTATGACGCGCACTGCGATATTCTGACCGGCCCATACGACGGTATAGCAGCGCTGATGCAGAAGCTGCGCGGCAGCGGCGTCAAGCTTGCGGTCATTTCCAACAAGCAGGACACCGCCGTAAAGCCGCTGGCGGAGAAGTATTTCCCGGGGCTTCTTGAAATTGCCGTCGGTGAGAGCGCCGAGGTGCGCCGCAAGCCGAACCCGGACGCTGTGCTCGCAGCGCTGCGTCACATCGGCGTCGAGCGCGAGGACGCAATATACGTCGGCGACACCGAGGTCGACCTTCAGACCGCGCGCAACGCCGGGATGGAGTGCGCGTCCGTCGACTGGGGCTTCCGCACGCGCGAGCAGCTCATCGAGAGCGGCGCGGAGCATATATTTGAGACCGTGCAGGAGCTGGAAGAGTACCTGCTGAAGTAAACGCAGACTGATAAAAACCGTGAGGAGCCGACGATGTTCGGCTCCCCACGGTTTTTATGCTTTTTTATTTGTGAGGCATGATGTGCGAGGAGAGCATAGTGCGGAACTTTGCGTCCTTCTCGCGCTTTTTGAGCCATGCCTGCTTTTTCTTTATATCGCCCTCGAACTGCCACACGGCTTCATAGGCGTCGTGCATCGCATCGCCGACAAGGCCGACCTCGCCCGTGCAGTCGCCGACGATCCACGCCTTGGGGTACTTTGCCTTTATCGCATCCGCGGCACTCTTGCGTCCGCGCGTGCCGAGAGCCACTATCGCCGTGTCGGCAGGCAGGGTCTCACGCCGTCCGCCCTCGCGCTCGATAACAACGCCCGCCTCGGTGAATTCCACTGCCTTGCTGTTGAGATACTGCTTCACGCCGTACTGGTTGAGCAGCATACGCAGCGCGGTGCCGTTTTCCTGATTGCTCTTTGCGGCAAGCTTGCCGGTCATTTCAACGACGGAGGAGTGCTTACCCTCCTGCGCAAGCTCCAGCGCGAACTCGCAGCCGGAGAAGCCGCCGCCGAGCACGACGATGTTGTCGCCCTTGACGTCGTCCTTACGGAAGGTGTGCGCCTCGGTGACCTCAATGACATTGTCACGGTCTATGCCGGGGATCTTCGGGAAGATGGGCGCTGCGCCCAAAGCGATGACTATCTGATCTGCTCCCTTGAGGCACTCGGAATCGGGCGTGACCTCGGTGTTCAGATGCAGCTCGACGCCGGCCTTTTCAGTTTCGCGCTTGAGATAGGCCAGGAGCTTTGCCATCTGTGCCTTGAACGGAGGAGTAGAAGCAATGTTGATCTGCCCGCCGAGCTTATCCGCCATGTCGTAAAGCTCGACCTTGTGCCCGGCCTGGGCAGCAAGTATCGCGGCCTCCATGCCGCCGGGGCCGCCGCCGATAACGACGACGCGCTGGGGCTTGCTCGTCTTGGGGATGGCCAGCATATCCTCCGCTGCGGCCTGCGGGTTCACCGCGCAGCTGAGCGGCAGGAGCTGGAAGAAGTGGCAGATGCAGTAGTTGTTGCAGCGCAGGCAGGGGCGGATGTCCTCCTGCTTTCCGTCGCGGATCTTGTTTATAAACTGCGGATCGGCTATAAGTGCGCGGCCGACCATCGCAAACTGAATATCCCCGTCCTCAACGGCTTTCTCGGCGATATCCGCGGTGAGCGCACCGGCGCACATGACGGGCTTATCCGTCACGGCGCGGATGGTATGCACCGCCGGGAGAAACGCACCGTCGCCGTAGTAGTCGGGAGTGACGCCCCATGCGCCGGAGCCGTAGCAGCCGAGGTCAACGTCGTAGGCGGTGACGCTGGTCTTGTCGATGACCTTTATAAGCTCCTGGCTCTCCTCCGGAGTGCGCTGGTTCGGCATCTTGTGGTCCATAGAGACGCGCAGGATTATCGGGAAGCCCTCGCCGACATTGCGGCGTATCTCCTCAATGATCTCGCAGACGATGCGGGCGCGGTTTTCGACCGAGCCGCCGTATTCATCGGTGCGGTGGTTCCAGCACTCGGAGATGAACTGATCGAGCATGTAGCCGGTATGCGCGTGTATCTCGACCGCGTCAAAGCCCGCGCGC
>CAKTIH010000151.1 GCA_934565615.1 uncultured Oscillospiraceae bacterium
GCATCGAGAAGAACAAGCCCGCCGCTATCGCGGAGCTTGAGCGCACCTTTGCCGATGACCCCGCCGTTACCGTGAAGCCCCTCAAGAGCGTGTATCCGCAGGGTGCAAAGCAGGTGCTGCTCTATAACGCCACCGGCAAGGTCGTCGGCCCCGGTCAGCGTCTCGCGTCCCTCGGCGTTATCATCATAAACGTCACCTCTCTCACCAAGGTCGCTCAGTATATGAACGACGGCATGCCCCTGGTCGAAAAGACCGTCACGGTCGACGGCTCCGCCGTCAAGGAGCCGAAGAACCTCATCGTCCCCATCGGCACTCCCGTGGGCTACGTTATCGAGCAGGCCGGCGGCTTCAAGTGCGAGCCGGGCAAGGTCATCCTCGGCGGCCCGATGATGGGCAAATGCGTCTCCGATCTCAACGCTCCCGTCATCAAGGCCACGAACGCCGTCCTTGCTTTCGACAAGAAGGACTCCGCCGCGCTTGAGCCTACTCCGTGCATCCACTGCGGCCGCTGCGTGTCGAACTGCCCGCTCGCCCTCAACCCGACGGCGTTTGCCAAGGCTATTGAGATTGAGGACGAGGCGGAGCGCTACGCGGTTTTGACCAAGGAGCAGGTATCTCTCTGCATGTCCTGCGGCTGCTGCTCCTACGTGTGCCCCGCGCACCGTCCTCTCGTTGACTATAACAGCGAAGCCAAGAGCTTCGTCAGAAAATACAAGGCCGCTCTGGCCGAAAAAGAAGGGGGAAAGTGATATGGATAAGCTGATCGTATCGAACGCCCCGCATATTCATACCTCGGATTCCAGCCGCCGCGTGATGCTCGATGTCGTCATCGCGCTGCTCCCGGCCACCGTCGCCGCCGTTGTGATCTTCGGCATCGGCGCGCTTAAGGTCATCGCCGCCTGTGTCATCGGCGCGGTCGTTTCCGAAGCGCTGTTTGATCTTGCGGCCCACAGAAAGCAGACCGTGGGCGACTTCAGCGCCGTCGTCACCGGGCTTCTGCTTGGGCTGAACCTCAGCTCGAGCGTCCCCGTCTGGCAGTGCGTCGTCGGCTCCGCCTTCGCGATAATCATCGTCAAGTGCCTCTTCGGCGGGCTTGGGCACAACTTCGCAAACCCCGCCATCAGCGGCCGTGTGTTCATGCTTCTGGCCTTCTCCGAGGTCGCGGGCGGCGCTATGCCGGCCGTTGTGGAGCTTGAAGCCTCCGCCACCCCGCTGGAGCTTATCTCTGCGGGCTCAGAGCAGCTGCCTTCGCTGATGGATATGTTCCTCGGCCTGCGCGGCGGTGCTGTCGGCGAGAGCTGCATCCTCGCCCTGCTCATCGGCTACGCGTATCTCTGCGCGCGCCGTGTCATCAAGTGGTACGTTCCCGCCGCCTTTGTCGGCACGGTGTTCGTCCTCTCCCTGGTCTCCGCCGGAAGCTTCGTCACCGCGCTTTACGCTACTATGGCAGGCGGCGTGTTTCTCGGCGCGATTTTCATGGCGACCGACTACGTCACCACTCCCATCAACAACACCGGCAGGGTCGTGTTCGCTGTCGGCTGCGGCGTGATAACCTTCATCATCCGCGAGTTCTGCGCCTACCCCGAAGGCGTGTCCTTCTCCATCCTCGCCATGAACATACTCACCCCGTATATTGAGAAATGGACGGCCAAGAAGCCGCTTGGAGGTGTCTGATATGAAAAATACCGTAAAGTCAGTCATTGTCCTTGTGCTCATTTTCGCCGTTATGATGCTCGGCATCACCGGCGTCAACGCCTATACCGCGCCCATCATCGCGGCAAACGGCTCCGCCGCGGTCTATGAGCCGCTGCTTGAGGTCATGCCCGACGCGCAGGATTTCGAGCCGCTCTATGATGCGGCCGATCCTTCGGCTTCTGCCCTTACCGACGTGCCCGAAACCGTTCAGGGCCTGTACCGCGAGACCTCCGGTCTCGGCTATGTCATCCGCCTGTCCACCACCAAGGGCTATACCGGCGAGCCGATAGAGCTCACGATGGCGGTCGACAGCGAGGGCAAAATTTCCGGCATCAAGCTCAACGCCTTCCCTGACAGCAAACACTTCGGCGAGGACTATCCCGACAGCTATCTCGGTCAGGACTCCGCTCTCGGCGGCGTGAGCCTTGTCGCCGGTGTCACCTATTCCTCCAAGGCCTTCAAGGAGGCCGTCGAGGACGGCTTCGCCGTGCTCACCGCAAACTCCCTCGTCTCCGCCGGTGTCAAGAGCGACAGCCAGATCCTGCTTGAGCTGCTGCCCAGCCTCTTCCCCGGCATGTCGAATACCGAAGGCGTCGCCCAGTACACCGAGCGTGAGCTCTCCGGCGGCAGCATCTCTGCGGCGCTTGACTCCGCAAACGGCGTCGGCGCGGCCTACATCGCCGCGGTCGGCGAGGACAGCTATCTTGTTCTCGTGAACGATTCTCTCTCCGCCCACGCCTATGATGTAAACGGTGCGGACGTCACCGAGAGCGTCGACGCGGCAATACTTGAGGAAGCGTCCACTGACGCTGCGGCGAATATCGAGGACAGCTCCGCGAAGGAGATCAAGAAGCTCTCAAAGCTCGCCGGTGACGGTGCCGAGTGCACGCCCATCGCGCTCGACGGACTCTATGGCACAGTCTCCCATGCCTACAGCATAAGCGTCGGCGGCAGCACCTATTACGGCTTTGCCGCGCGCCCGCTCGGCTATGGCAACATGCCGATGCTCCTCTACTATGTGCTCGATGAGAGCGGCGCTATCGTCTCCATGACGGCGGATGAACTCATCCTCATGGGCGATTACTTCAATGCCTATGAGCTGAACGAATCCGATTACAAGGCCGGCTTTGCCGGGATCACCGGGGACAGCTGGAACGGCGATCAGGCTCTGATATCCGGCGCAACGATCTCCTCCGAGGCCGTCTCCGCCGCCACCGCGGATGTGTTTCTGGCCTTTGGCGCGATCGATCAAAACGGAGGTGAAGGCTGATGAACGAAAATAAGCTTCGCGCAGCCATTGCGCAAAATCCCGTGCTTGTCCTGCTCCTCGGCGCGTGCCCGGCTCTCGCGGCGACTACCGCCGTGCTCCCGGCTCTCGCGCTGGGCGTCACCGCGCTTGCGGTCATGCTGCTCGCGTCCCTCTTCTCCTCGCTTATTAAGAAGCTCCTTCCCGAGAATACGCTGTTCATCGCCCAGTTTATTCTGGTCGCGGGCTTTGCGAGCATGGCGCAGCTTCTTCTGAACGCGTGGCTGCCCAAGGTCTATAACATGCTCGGCGTCTATGCCGCGCTCCTCGCCGTTGACGCGCTCATCTTCTCCGAGTCTGAGCGCGCGGCGCAGCAGAGCGTCGGCGCGGCTCTCAAGGACAGCTTCCTCACCGGTCTCGGCTTCACAGCGGCGCTCTTTGTCACCGCCGCGATTAGAGAGATTTTCGGCGCGGGCAGCTTTGCCGGGATCACGCTTGACTTCTTCAAGGCGCACAGCGTCTCCCTGCTCATAAGTCCCGCCGGCGGCTTCATCGTGCTTGCGATCGTCATGGCCGTCGTCAGCGCCGTCAGCAAGAAGAGCAGCGCCGCTCTCGGCGGCACTGCGGACGCGATCATTTCGGCCTGTGCCGAAAAGAAGGAGGCGTAAACGATGGACTTCAAAACCTTTCTGCTTATCATAATCGGCAGCGCGCTTGCGAATAATGTCGTTCTGGAGCAGTTCTTCGGCGTCACCTCCGCGCTTGGCGCGAAGGGCAGCGCGAAGGCGCTTGCGAAGTACGGCCTTGCCGTCGCGGCGGTCACTCTCGTCGCCGCGCTCTGCACCGCCGGCATCAGCCTCGGTGTGTATTCGACCTTTGTCGCGGCGCTTTGGGTGCTGATCGCGGCCTCCGTCATCGGCCACTTCTTCACCGATAAGTACCTGCTCATCGCCCTTAACGGCGTCGTTTTCGGCACCTGCGCAAACGCCGCCGGCAGCGGCCTTGCCGAAGCCACAGCTTCCGCGCTGGGCGCTGGGCTTGGCTTCACCGTCGCCCTGCTGCTCTTTGCCGGGGTCGAGACGAAGATCGATGACAAGTACGTCCCCGCAGCCTTCCGCGGCTTCCCCGTGCGTCTCCTCGCCGCCGGCATCCTTTCGATGGCCGTCGTCGCATTCAAGTAAACCGCACTTGCAAACTGAAAAACAGACCTGCTTCCGTCATGGAGGCAGGTCTGTTCTTTGTTGAGGTAAGATAACGATACCTTTTTTGCAGAGGGTGTTATCTTACCTCTTTTTGATGTATGTTAGATAGCA
>CAKTIH010000152.1 GCA_934565615.1 uncultured Oscillospiraceae bacterium
TGCGGGAAATAAGGCAAGTAAAAAGCGCGTATGGGTGCCCTATTCCGATCGCGCTTTTTCTGTTGTCACGCCCCGTAGAAGCCGAGATCGTTCTTCGCGACGTCCATGATCCGATGCGTCTGCTCAATTGCCGAATCAAGGTCCTTATTCATAAGCGCCGAAAACAGCGCAAGCTTTATTTCATACAGCTTCTTCACGCCGCTGCGCTTGCAGTAGAGCGACCAGAGGTATTCCCCCTGCGGCTTGAAGGAATAGTACAGCAGCGGCAGCAGCACATTGCCCGACATTATCGCAAGCTCATGGTGGAAGCTGAATACCCGCTCCGCGGCCTCGTCAGCATTGCGCGCATCGCGGATGCTGTCAAGGATCGGGCTAAGCCGTTCAAGCTCGGCTACATCGTTCTTCTCGCACACAAGGCGCAGGCACAGGCACTCCATCGCGTCGCGCGTTTCGAGCAGGGACTTGACCTCGTTCTTCCTCATCGCACCGCCGTTATAGCGCATGATGGCGATAAGCGTCTCAAGGCTGCCCTTGCGCCGGTAATCGCAGATGAACACGCCCTGCCGCGTGCGTATCTCTACAAAGCCAAGCTTCTCAAGTTCAACGAGCCCCGCGGAGATGACCGTCCTGCTGACTCCCATTTTCACCGACAGCTCCCGCGCCGGAGGGAGCTGTTCGCCGATGGCAAGCTCCCCGGAGAGAATCATATTTTCTATCTGCTGCACGAATAGATCTGTCATGGACACTGCCACTATTTTATTAAAGCCCATAGCCGCCTCCAGAGAGTCGAATGTTCGTGGTCATTCCAAATACCACACCTTGGATTTTACCTGCAAGATGCTTAAAAGTCAAGCGCAAAGCTGACCACTCCGCTGAAAATACGCCGGCGGTATTGACCCTTCGCCGGTGCTTGTTATAAAATGCACATTGTAAACACGTGGTATTACCACAAATCAAGGAGGAGATATTGATGCCAAAATTTGACGCCGTTGTGATCGGCGCGGGAAACGGCGGTCTTGCCGCCGCCTGCCGTATGGCAAAGGGCGGGAAAAAGACGCTGCTCATCGAGCGCCACAATATGCCCGGCGGCTGCGCTTCAAGCTTCCGCAGGGGCCGCTTTGAATTTGAAACGGCTCTGCACGAGATCTGCGAATGGGGCACGAAGGAAAACCCCGGCGGCTGCCGCAAGACCTGCGAGGAGTTCGGTCTTGACAT
Organism: uncultured Oscillospiraceae bacterium; assembly: GCA_934565615.1. Classification (GTDB taxonomy): domain Bacteria; phylum Bacillota; class Clostridia; order Oscillospirales; family Oscillospiraceae; genus Limivicinus. The sequence continues at coordinate 1,216 of CAKTIH010000152.1, forward strand.
CCCGTGGCACATGGTTCCGGATAACTTCCGCGTTATCACCACCGCCTCCGACGGCAAAACGCATATCGATGCGACGCTCCCATGCACGGTCAAGGAGTTTGTCAACGAGATGGAGCGCCTTGTCCCCGGCTGCCGCAAATCGATACAGGATCTGTTCGACCTCGGCACGGAGTTTCACGCCGCCGGTGACTATTCCCTGAGCGTCGCCGGAAAGACCGACCCTAAGTACATGCAGGAGCACTTCCCCAACTTCCTGCGGCTGGGCAGCTACACGGTCAACCGCGTGTTTAGGGCAATGAAGATGCCGAAGCTTGCGCAGGATATAATGAACACCTACTGGGGCTACCTCGGCGTCGACGCCGATCATCTGTCCTTTCTCCAGTACGTCAACATGCTCTGGCTGTACGTCAACCACGGTGCGTGGATACCCGACAAGACCAGCAACGAGCTGACCACAGGTCTGCTCGAATGCTTCCGCAATATGGGCGGCGAGGTGTGGATGAACTGCACCGCGACCGAGATACTCTTCGACGAGAACAAGGCGGTCCGCGGCGTTAAGACCACCTGCGGAGAAGTCGAGACAAAGCACATTCTCTGCAACATGAACCAGAACATGGTGTATGCCGCGATGTGCCCGCCGGAGGTCGTGCCCGAGCGCATGGTGAAGCTCGGCAATGCCCGTACATATTCGGCAAGAATGTTCGTCGTGTACCTTGGGCTCGACAGGAGCGCCGAGGAGCTCGGCATACGTGATTACACGGTGTTCCTCCCGACCTCCGCAAACACCGCCAAGGAGTATGAATCCGGCAAAACCATTGCGACAAACTGCAACCAGGTCATGGTGTGCTACAACGTCGTGAACCCCGGCTTCTCCCCGGAGGGCACCTGCGTCGTTTCCCTCACCAGCACCTTCATGGACGACGACTGGGCAAACGTCGATCCCGATAAATACGTTGAAACCAAGACCGCCTTTGCCGAGAAGCTGATAAAGCTCTTTGAGGAGCGCTACGGCGTCACTGTCACCCCGTATATCGAGGAGCTTGAGATCGCGACGCCGTGGACGATGTGCAACTATGTCAACGTTCCGCAGGGCGCGGCCTACGGCTTCGAGCTGAAGGACTGGGACAACATGATGCCGCGAATGATGATGATGGGTACAGAGTTTCCGGTAAAAGGGCTGAAGTTTGTCGGTGCGGCAAGCATCCGCGGCGACGGCTACAACTCCGCAATATTCAGCGGAGACACGCTCGCCAAAAAGACTCTCGCGGAAATGAAAGCAGAGGAGGCTTGAGAAGATGGCAGATAAGCTCAATTACAAGGTAGGCATGATCGGCGCGCTCGATATGCTCAGATTCAAGAATATGCCCAAGGTGCGTGAAAAGGCGATACAGGCGGCCTCCTCCGCTCCGCTGCCGAAAACACTCACCACCAATGAAAAGGCAAAGCAGCGCCACCCGGAGAAGCAGGAGGTCGTCGTGGCCGAGATACGCCAGAACGGTGCCGACGCAAAGACGATCGTCCTTAAGACCGAGGACGGCTCCGCCCTCGCACCCTTCAGGGCCGGGCAGTACATCAGTGTATGCGTCCCCATCGGCGGCACCGTGACCACGCGCTCATATTCGCTCTGCTCGTCCCCGGCATGGGCAAAGCGCGGTGAATACAACATCACCATAAAGCGCGACGACGCGGGCTTTGTCAGCCCGTACATTCAGGATCACTGGGTCGTTGGGCAGCATGTCACGATCTCCGGCCCGCAGGGGCATCTCTACTATGAACGCCTGCGCGACGCGAAGAAGGTCGTCGCTCTCGCGGGTGGATCCGGCATCACGCCGTTCATGGGCATGGCCTACGCCATTCGCGACGGCTTTGAGGATTTCGACCTGACTATCCTCTTCGGTTCCCGCACGGTGGACGGCATAGTCTACAAGAAAGAGCTTGACGAGGTCTGCGCCGCCTGTGATAAGGTACACGTCGTGCATGTCCTGTCCGACGAGGAGAAACCCGGCTTTGAGCACGGCTTCATCACCGCCGAGCTTATCAAAAAGTACGGCGGCGAGGAGTACAGCATTTTCATGTGCGGCCCGCAGGCGATGTACAACTTCCTCGACGGCGAGATTGCAAAGCTCGGCCTGCGCCGCAAGTTCGTGCGCCGCGAGCTGTTCGGCATGATAAAGGACCCGTGGAACCAGCCAGGCTACCCCGAGGATATCCGCGGCAAGACCTTCAATCTCAAGGTCATCCAGTGCGGCAAGGAATACGACATCACCGCCTCCGCCGATGAGCCGCTGCTGACCTCCATTGAGCGCGCGGGCATCGCCGCCCCCTCCCGCTGCCGCAGCGGTGAGTGCTCATGGTGCCGCTCAAAGCTCGTCTCGGGCAGAGTCTTTGTCCCGGAAAAGACCGATGGCCGCCGCAGAGCAGATATCGAGTTCGGCTACATCCACCCCTGCGCTTCCTTCCCGATGTCCGACATTGTGCTTGATGTGCCCAACAGTACGCTTAAATGAATACCCGACTGTTAAACTCTTGCCATTTTGCGGGATAAACGGTATAATGTAAATATTCGCGGGGGCTACGCCCCCGCAATAACGAAAAGGAGTATTGTCATGGATTTCAGGAATCTTACCGTCAAGGAGCTGTTCGACAATCCCGATACCGCCGCCGTTATCAAGGAGCTTGCCCCCAGCTTCTCAAGTACCCCATAAAGCTGCTCGGCAAGAAAAAGTGCGGCGAGATCTTTGACAAGGTCGTCGCCACCGGCATCGTTCCCGAAGCAATAGCCAAGGAAGCGGAAGCGCGCATCAACAAAATACTCGCCGAATAAGCACCGTTTTCAAATAGCAATGACCCGGCTGCCGTCCATGACACGGCAGCCGGGTTTTTACTATTATTCCATTATTTTATTTGCCTGTACCCGATCCGCAGTACGGGCAGAACTTTGCCTGTGCTTTGATCTGCGCGCCGCAATGCGCACACACCACAAGCTCGGAGTCCGAGACCGGCAAAGCGGAATCGGCC
>CAKTIH010000153.1 GCA_934565615.1 uncultured Oscillospiraceae bacterium
ATCTATAGCTGACGGAGTGAAGGAGCTGGAACGGGAGAAAAGTGTCACTGATAATGCCGCGAGAGCTATATATATGTATGAGAACGGACTCAAATATAAAGGAGAGGATTTTCCGGAGGGAACGGCAAGCCAATTTTATAAATATAGTTCTGATGGCAGTGTCCATCCGCACTGCACATGGTATGCAGCGTCAAGATATGAAGCCGTAAACGGAAGTGATAATCCGCTGAGATTTACCCAGTGGAGTTACCGGGACGCAGCAAACTGGCCGAATCTAATAGATAGGAATTATTTTAACTGCGATACGGCAAACGTAGACACCATAAAAACGAATACTATTGCTGTAAGTACGACATCAAAATCTCACGACAACAGTTACTGGGATTCACGTATTAATGCTTGGACCGGAGCCTCAGATAATCACGTCGCCTATGTTGAGGCTGTCAAAGACGGCTATGTATATTATTCTCAGGGGTCGAGCGGCTGGTCTATGGGGATGGAAGGATATATTTACAAGCAACCCATAGACAAGTTTGCGAGAGACTATAATTTAATCATCTCCGCAAAGTAGGAAAGAAGATATGTTCAACAACAATATGATAATAACAGCCGCGTGCGGCTGCAATACCGGGAAACGCCGCAGGAACAACGAGGACAACTTTTACTTTGCCGGGAGCTATCTCGACACAGATAACAACGCGCTCAACAGAACGCTGACAGTCACCCGCGCACTGCGCGAGGGCTGCTGCCTTGCCATATTTGACGGCATGGGCGGGGAGGATTACGGCGAGGTTGCGGCAAACACCGCTGCCGTGGGGCTGTCAGCCGCGCTTGCGCAGATGAAGGCAAGCGGCGGAAAACGCGCCGAGTTCCTTTATAACACGGCGCAGGAGCTCAACAACGCCGTTTTTGAAAAAACAATAGAGCTGGGCGCGGAGAGGGTCGGATGTACTATGGCGGCGCTGCTGTTTGAACGGCGCGAGGTATATCTGTGCAGTGTCGGTGACAGCCGGGCCTACCGGCTGCGTTCGGGTGAGCTCAAGCAGCTTTCCGTCGATGACGTTGTAGCCGGTTACAAAGGCGGCGGCAAAGCTCCGCTGACGCAGCATATCGGTATGGACCCGGGGAGCTATATTATAGAGCCGCATATCGGCCGGGGAGACCTCAAGCCCGGGGATATTTATCTCATATGCAGCGACGGTCTGACGGACATGCTTGACGAAGGGGAGATACTTGCGCATCTTGAGGACAGCGCAGACGTCAAGACCTGCGTTGAGCGCCTTATTGCCGAAGCACTGAAAAACGGCGGGCGCGACAATGTCACCGTTATCCTTGCACGCATAGAAAAGGGACGCCCGTGGTGGCAGGCCGAGGACAAGCCGCCGGTAACGGACACAGAGGAAGAGGAGCCAACCACCGAGAAAACAGAGAAGCCAGAGATAAACGGAGGCAGAGCGGATGAATAATTCATACTACCCGGGGTGGACGACGGTCAAGAAGATAGGCTCGGGCGGCTTCGGCGCAGTGTACGAGATACAGCGTGATCTGCTTGGCGAGACTGAGAAGGCCGCGCTCAAGGTGATAACCATCCCGGCAGAACCGGAGGAGATAGACGAGCTTTACGGCGAAGGCTATGATACGCAGAGCCTTACATCGCGGTACATAGGCCAGCGCAACGATGTCCTGCGCGAGTATCAGTTGATGCACAAACTCAACGGCCACACGCATGTTGTCAACTGCGACGATGTGCAGTTCACGCCGCATGAGGACGGACTTGGCTGGGACATCCAGATAAAGATGGAGCTGCTCACGCCGCTGACGAAGCTGCCGCCGGAGCACTTCACGGAAAAGCAGATAATAAAACTCGGTTCGGATATGTGCGACGCACTGGCACTGTGCCGGATGAACAGCATCATCCACCGGGACATAAAGCCACAGAACATTTTTGTCTCGGACGACGGGGAATATAAGCTCGGTGACTTCGGTATTGCGCGCACGATGGAGCACACCTCGAGCGGAACGAAGATCGGCACATATAAGTTCATGGCACCGGAGGTATATAATAACCAGCCGTACAATGCGACCGTGGATATATATTCGCTCGGTCTGGTGCTTTACTGGCTGCTGAACGGAAGGCGGATACCGTTTCTTAAGCCGGGAGTGATAAATCCGTCCGAAGAGGAAGAGGCGCGCCGCCGCAGATTTGCGGGTGACGCAATACCTGCGCCTGTATACGGCGGCCGGGAGCTGCAGGGGATAGTCCTCAAAGCATGCGAGTTTGACGCGAAGCAGCGTTGGCAGACCGCGGAGGAGATGAAGCAGGCACTCGATGCGTTGTTGTACGGTGAAGCACACGGCACAGCGGGGGAGAAGCCGAAGAGAGCGGAAGAGCCGAAGCCTGCGCAAAAAGCAGAAGTTACAAAAGCTGAGCTTAAACCAAAGGCGGAAGCACCGAAGCCCGCGCCAAAAATGGATGCGTCTAAATCCAAGTCTGTTTTCAGCAGCAAAGCAAAAACCGCTGATGGCGGCACGAAGAAGAAAAAAAGCAGCTTATGGCTGCGCATGGCGGTCGTCGCGGTCTGCGTACTGCTTGGCTCCATTGTGGGGAAACAGATAGGCAGGGAATATTTGGAAGCCGGGACTTCCGCAAAGACGCAGGCAAGCACGACGCAGACAAGCGTAAGCTACAAGCCGGCCGCACTTGAACTTCCCGATGGACTGAGCGCTGAAGATAAAAAGATGTACAAGGCTTGGGCAGAGGTAAATAACACAATTGCCTATTCACTTACGACCGATAAGATCGACTATTTTGCCTTGGACAGCTTCGAGAAGTTCTCGGCTCAGTTTGCACAACTTGGCGAGGAGTTCGTATTCTTCAACAAAAACTTCGGCACATGGGAACGCATACCGGAATGGAACAAGTCTTATGACTCTCAGTATAGCTCGACATCTTACGCAATCAACATAGGTATATGCGACGTGGATACAGAACCAGATGGCAACAATGTGTTAAAGCTTGCGAGTGTGTTTTACACAGAAAATTCCGACAGCCAAATTCAGACACAGGTCGGTATCACCTATTCTGGCGAACGTATAGAAGAAGTAAATTCTGCGCTGAGAAAAATCGTACCGCCATGCTGCACAGAGCTTGAAGGAAGGACAGAGAGCGAAGTCTATGAAATATTGGGCATAAATGAAGAAATGCTCGAATGGCTTGCGTCTCAGGAGCATGACCTTATCAGCTACAACAATTATGAATGCAGTGTGAGCGTGCACGACTATCAAGGTTACACAATGATATTTTTCAAAAACAATCTAACAGGAGGCACTACGGGGCAAACAAATGAAATGAGTTTCGACGTTATTTTTTCTGACGGTGAATGCAGCCCGACTCTAATAACATACAGAAGTAGTCAATAGCGGGGGAGTAAGATGAACAACGCAGATATATATTGGCCGGGGTGGACGACGGTCAAGAAGATAGGCTCGGGCGGGTTCGGTGCGGTGTACGAGATACAGCGTGATCTGCTTGGCGAGACTGAGAAGGCCGCGCTCAAGGTGATAACCGTCCCGGCAGAACCAGAGGAGATAGACGAGCTTTACGGCGAGGGCTATGATATGCAGAGCCTTACCTCACGGTACATAGGCCAGCGTGACGATATCCTGCGCGAATATCAGCTCATGCGCAAGCTCAACGGTCACACGCATGTTGTCAACTGTGACGATATACAGTACAGTCAGCACAGCGATAGACTAGGCTGGGACATCAAGATAAAGATGGAACTGCTCACGCCGCTGACAAAGCTGCCGCCGGAGAACTTCACAGAAAAGCAGATAATAAAGCTCGGCTCGGATATGTGCGACGCACTGGCACTGTGCCGGATGAACAGCATCATCCACCGGGACATAAAGCCGCAGAACATTTTCGTCTCGGACGATGGGGAGTATAAGCTGGGCGACTTCGGAATCGCGCGCACGATGGAACACACGGCGAGCGGAACGAAGATCGGCACATACAAATTTATGGCACCGGAGGTATATAATAACCAGCCATATAACGCAACTGTGGATATATATTCTTTGGGGATGGTGCTTTACTGGCTGATGAACGGGAGGCGCATGCCGTTTCTTAAACCGGGAGTGATAACCCCGTCCCAGGAGGAAGAGGCACGCCGCCGCAGATTTGCTGGCGATGCGGTACCCGCGCCGGCATACGGCAGCCGGGAGCTGCA
>CAKTIH010000154.1 GCA_934565615.1 uncultured Oscillospiraceae bacterium
CACCAAGGGCTACAAGTTCTCCACCTATGCGACGTGGTGGATCCGCCAGGCGATCACCCGCGCGATAGCCGACCAGGCGCGCACGATCCGCATCCCCGTACACATGGTGGAGACGATAAACAAGACCATCCGCGTCTCCCGTCAGCTGCTTCAGGAGCTGGGGCACGACCCCTCCGCGGAGGAGATCGCAAAGGAGATGGACATGCCGGTCGACAAGGTGCGCGACATTCTCAAGATCGCGCAGGAGCCGGTGTCTCTCGAGACGCCTATCGGCGAAGAGGAGGACTCCCACCTCGGCGACTTCATCCCCGACGAGGACGCGTCCGAGCCGTCCGAGGCGGCAAGCTTCTCGCTGCTGCGCGAGCAGCTTGAAGAGGTGCTCGACACCCTCGCCCCGCGTGAGAAGAAGGTGCTGGAGCTGCGTTTCGGCATTGTCGACGGACGCACCCGCACGCTTGAGGAGGTCGGCAAGGAATTCAACGTTACGCGTGAGCGCATCCGCCAGATCGAGGCAAAGGCGCTGCGCAAGCTGCGCCACCCCAGCCGCTCCAAGAAACTCAGAGATTTCCTGAACTGATACAATTATTGTACCGGCGGGCACACAGCATGCCCGCCGGTACAAATTTGATTCTAAATAAAATTTTGCAGCGTCGATATTTTTATCGGAAATCTCGTTTACGATGTTAACAAAAAGTTAAATGAAAGGCGCGCACTCGGGCTTGAAAAAGCCCGGGATACGTGATATAACATTGTCGAAAAGAGGACGAAGTGCGCTGCACTGCGGCTCTTTTTTAATATAGGAGAAAGTTAGTCTTGGCTAATTTTCTCAAGTTCAAAGACATAGATAACGGAGGAAGAAAGATGAACAAATTTGCAGCATTCGCAGGCGGCCTGCTGTTCGGCACCGCCGGACTCAAGATCCTCTCCAGCAGAGACGCAAAGAAGGTATACGTACACACCACGGCGGCAGTTCTGCGCGCCAAGGACTGCGTGATGGCAGCAGCCACCTCTGTCAAGGAAGGCGCGGAGGACATCTATGCTGACGCAAAGGCACTCAACGAAAAGTACGCCGCGGAGGACGCGGCCGCAGTTATCGAGGATACATCAAAGGAAGCCGAATAATAAACCATGAAATGCAAGATCCTGCATGAATCCGCGGGTCGGATGCGCATCCACGCCGAGCAGCGGCGGATGAGCTTTCAGCAGGCGGATATTCTGGAAGCATATCTGCGTCAGGTCGAGGGTGTGAAAGAAGTCAAGGTCTACGACCGCACCTGCGACGCTGTCATATACTATAACTGCGAGCGCTCCGGCGTCATTGCCGCGGTCGCTGCGTTCTCATATGAGGCGTCGCTCGCTCTCGCGCCTGAGCACAGCGCGCGGGAGATGACGCACGAATATCAGGACAAGCTGTTCTTCGCCGTGTTCCGCCGCGGGATAACGAAGCTCTTCTTCCCCACCCCGCTGCGCACGGCGCTGTCCGTCATACGCTCGGCAAAGTATATCGGCGCGGGGCTGCGCTGCCTGCTGCACGGGAAGATACAGGTACCCGTGCTTGACGCGACGGCGATAACGGTTTCGATGCTGCGCGGCGATTTTGAGACCGCGGGCTCGATAATGTTCCTGCTCGGCATCGGCGACATTCTCGATGAATGGACGCACAAGAAGTCGGTCGCCGATCTCGCGCAGTCAATGTCGCTCAACATAGACAAGGTCTGGCTGGAGACTGACTCCGGGTCCATCCTTGTCCCGGTCGGCGAGGTACGCCCCGGCGACTGCATCACCGTCGGCACGGGCGGGATGATCCCGCTTGACGGCAAGGTAGTCTCCGGTGAGGCAATGGTCAACCAGGCAACGATAACCGGCGAGCCGCTCGCGGTGCGCAAGATCGAGGGCGGATATGTCTATGCCGGGACGGTCGTCGAAGAGGGCAGCTGCCGCATCCGTGTTGAAAAGAGCAGCGGCGGCGGGCGCTATGACCGCATCGTCAAGATGATAGAAGAATCCGAAAAGCTCAAGTCCGGTGTTGAGAGCCAAGCTTCAAATTTGGCTGACAGGCTCGTGCCGTACAGTCTCGGCGCAACGGGGCTGATATGGCTTGTGACGCGCAACGTGACAAAGGCGCTGGCCGTGCTGATGGTGGACTTCTCCTGTGCGCTGAAGCTCTCCATGCCTATCGCCGTGCTCTCGGCGATGAGGGAAGCGAGCACCTATCACCTGACGGTCAAGGGCGGGCGCTTCCTTGAGGCCGTGTCTCAGGCGGACACCTTTGTGTTCGACAAGACCGGTACTCTCACATATGCCGCGCCGCAGGTCGCGTCTGTCATTCCCTTTAACGGCGAGCAGGAGGACGAGGTGCTTCGTCTTGCAGCCTGCCTTGAGGAGCACTATCCGCACTCGATGGCCAAGGCCGTTGTCGCCGAGGCCGAGAGACGCGGACTGCACCACGAGGAGCGGCACTCGAAGGTCGACTACATCGTCGCGCACGGCGTTTCAAGCAGCGTGGACGGCAAGAAGGTCGTCATCGGCAGCCATCACTTCGTGTTTGAGGACGAGGGCTGCGTTATCCCAGAGGGCGAGCAGGAGAAGTTCGACATGCTCCCCGAGGAATATTCGCACCTGTTTCTCGGCATCGGCGGTGTTCTCTCTGCGGTGATATGTGTAAAAGACCCGCTGCGTGAGGAAGCCGGTGAGATCATCGAGGGGCTGCACAAGCTCGGCATACCGAAGCTCGTCATGATGACGGGCGACAGTGAACGCACGGCGCGTGCCGTTGCGCAGACTATCGGCATCGACGAATACTATTCCGAGGTACTTCCGGAGGACAAGGCAAATTATATCCGCCGCGAGCACGGAGCGTGCCGCAAGGTCATCATGCTGGGCGACGGCGTGAATGACTCCCCTGCCCTCTCCGAGGCCGACGCCGGGATCGCGATACGCGACGGCGCAGCTATCGCGCGTGAGGTCGCGGATATAACGATCGGCGCAAACGACCTGTATTCCCTGCTGACGCTCAAACGCGTGAGCGACGCTTTGATGCGGCGCATACACCGCAACTACCGCCGCATAATCGGCTTCAACCTGATGCTGATCTGTCTCGGCGTGGCCGGTATCCTGCCGCCCGCAACATCGGCGCTACTGCACAACGCATCAACGCTTGTGATAAGTCTCGAGAGCATGACACCGCTTTTGAAAGACTGATACCAAAACCCAATATACAGCAAAACCCCGCAGTCCGTAATTCAACGGACTGCGGGGTTTTATCATTTGTGGCTGGAGTTATCAGAGAGCGTTGCTCTTATTGACCAGAGCGGTCAGGTCAACGTACTCCTCGGGTGCCTTGGCAATGGATTCGTCTTCCTTCATCTCAAAGTCGCGGTAGACGGAAAGACCGGTACCGGCGGGGATGAGCTTACCGATGATGACGTTCTCCTTCAGGCCGACGAGGTGGTCGACCTTGCCCTTGATGGCAGCGTCGGTCAGGACCTTGGTGGTCTCCTGGAAGGACGCGGCGGACAGGAAGCTCTCGGTAGCAAGGGAGGCCTTGGTGATACCCATGAGCAGCTGCGTGCAGGTGGCATGGGTGAGCCCCTCTTCGCCGGCGGCAATGCGCTCGTCGACCTGGCGGTTGGCTTCCTTGAACTGAGCGATATCGATGGTCGCACCGGAGAGCAGGTCGGTGCTGCCGGCCTCCTCGACTCTGACCTTACGCATCATCTGACGGACAATGACCTCAATGTGCTTGTCATTGATGTCAACGCCCTGCTGACGGTAGACCTTCTGGACCTCGCTGGTGATATAGCTGCGGACGCCCTGACGGCCGAATTCATCGTCGTCAACGCCGCGGATGCGCAGAACATCATGCGGGTTGAGTGCGCCGGAGGTGAGTTCCTGACCTTTATCGACATGGTCACCATTGTGGACGAGTATACCCGCAGAGTGCGGCACGGTGTAAACGACCGTCTCACCCTGGGCCTCGTTTGTGATGGTGATGGAGTACATGACACCCTTCTTCGCCTCGTCGATAGTGACGGTGCCGGAGATCTCGGCGAGGGTCGCCATCTTCTTGGGCTTGCGCGCCTCGAACAGTTCTTCAACTCTGGGAAGACCCTGAGTGATATCGTCGCCCGCGACACCGCCGGTGTGGAA
>CAKTIH010000155.1 GCA_934565615.1 uncultured Oscillospiraceae bacterium
GACCTCGTCGATGCGGCGGCTCATATCGGTCTCGAACTTCATGTCACGGTTGGTGATGATGCCGATGAGCTTGCCGTTCTCGTCAACGATGGGCACACCGGAGATGCGGAACTTCGCCATGAGCGCGTCCGCATCGCCGAGGGTATCACCTGAACTGAGATAGAAAGGATTTGTAATAACGCCGTTTTCGGAGCGCTTGACCAGATCGACCTGCTCGGCCTGCTGCTCAATGCTCATGTTCTTATGGATGACGCCGATGCCGCCCTCTCTCGCGACTGCGATCGCCATGCGGTACTCGGTGACGGTATCCATAGCGGCGCTCATGACGGGCACGTTGAGCCTGATCTTATTGGTGAGCCATGTTCCAAGCTCAACATCGGCAGGCAGAATGTCACTCTCGGCGGGGACGAGAAGCACGTCATCAAACGTGAGCCCCTCACCGACGAAACGGCTGCTGTACAAATCCTTAAGACCCATATGATATTACCCCTTTTCTTATTCTTATTTTATATAAGTCAGCACCGCACGATCCGTCCGCGATGCTGACTTATATTTCTGTCATTCTAACAGATTCCGCAGTAAAGTCAAGAATAATCAAAAATAATTATTGACTTTATTTGCCGTGGCTGCGGGCATAGTAGAATATGTACTGCTGGGCAAGACCGGCGTATTCACCGAGCGTTGCGGGATCAAAGTCCTTGGGGAAGTTCTCCTTGAGCGCGCGCCTTATCCACACGTCTATCGGGAACGCTTCGAGGTGGTACAGCCCGAAGAGCACAACGCAGTTTGCGACCTTCGGCCCTATCCCCTGCTCGCACATGAGCCGCGCGCGGGCGCTGACGCAGTCGCAGCTTATCAGTGCCCTGAGGTCAAGGCTTCCGTCCGCGACAGCCTTCGCAGCGGACATGATATACGGCGCGCGGTACCCGCAGCGCAGCACATCCAGCGCACCCGGTTCGAGCGCGGCTATCCTCTGCGCCGACGGAAATGTATAGTACGCTGCGCCCTCGAACTCAACAGGCTCGCCGAAGCTTTCGCACAGGCGCTCGACGATTCCCTTTATGCGGCTTATGTTATTGCACTGGGAGATGATGAACGAGCACAGCGCCTCCCACGGCTCCTGCCGCAGTATCCTTATCCCCTGCCCGTAGGCGATGCAGGTATCGAGATATTCCCCGCCATGAAAGCCTGCGCTTATCCCGGCATAGTCCCGGTCAAGGTCAAAGTATTCGCGCCACATTTTCTCCGGAGCGTCAGAGCATAGGTACACTTCCCCGTTCTCCGTCCATACCCGCGCGGGATATCCAAATGCTATGCCGCGGTATACGCCGCTCTCGTCCGCGTTCCAGCGGAAGCACTGGCCGCACTCAAAGGTCTTTTCTATATCAAGCTCACGCGCTGACGCCAAATGTATCGTCTCAGCCATTTATGCCACTCCCTGTTGTATTTCTATTTCTGTGCTTTTCTGTACTCTGAGGGCAGCAGGTGGTAGCGCTCCCGGAAGGCCGAGGAGAACTTACCCGCGCTGTCATAGCCCACGGTCTCGGCCACGGCTGCGATGCTCAGCTCCGTCTCGCGCAGCAGCTCTGCCGCCTTTTCCATTCGGTGCTCCTTCATGTGTGAGGCTATCGACTCCCCGTACACCGCCTTGAAAACGTCCTTGAGCGTCGTCGGGTTCATGAGGTATTTGTGCGCAAGCTCCTCAATGGTGATGCGCTCCTCCGGGTGGGCGAGCAGTTCATCGTGCATGCGCCGCGCCGTCTCCACCTGCTCGACTGAAAAGCCCTCGACACTCTGTCCCGCGGCCTCGCCCTCGCCGCCGCGCGGGCAGGATATCTCCATGACGCGCTCGGTCACCTTATGCAGCAGCTGCGCCTCTATCGTGTCTGCTGCTTTATAATAAACCTCACGTCCGTCGCGCCGGCTGGTGATGAGCCCCGCCTCGCGCAGCTGCCGCAGGTGGTGCGACACCGCGGGGCTCGACATATCCACCAGCGCCGAAATATTCGCCACACACTCCTCGCAGTGGCACAGCAGCCAGAATATTCTCAGGCGGCTGCTGTCGTCCAGCAGGCGGAACACATCGGCCACAGCGTCAAAGTCACGCTCGCGCACGAGCTGCTTTTTCAGGAAAGCGGCCTTTCTCGGATTTCCGTGATCGTGGGGCAGAAGCTTCTCATCCATGACGTAAGCTGCGCGGTACGATGCCCGCGTTTCCCTTTCCGTTTTCCTTTTGGAAAACATATTTTCCCTTTTGGCAGAGGCTGTCTCCTAGGCATTGACTTTCCCCCGCGCACATATTATACTTCAGCCATAAAGATTAAACAAGCACTTAATCATAATCTTGGAAAGGAACTTATAAAAATGAAAAAGAGCTACAAGATCGATGTCGACTGCGCCAACTGCGCAAACCTCATGGAGAAGGCCGCGAAGGAGACCGCCGGTGTCAAGGACGCAAGCGTCAACTTCATGGCGCTGAAGATGTTCGTCGAGTTTGAAGAGGGGGCAGAGCCCGAAAAGGTCATGAAGGACGTTCTCAAGGCCTGCCGCAAGGTCGAGCCCGACTGCGAGATCTTCATGTAAACATGTAAAACTAATATGCGCCCCGCTCGTTTACGAGCGGGGTGTGCTATAAGACATCATCCAAAAGGAGAGGCACCATGAACAGAAAGCAGAAAAAGAATCTGATCCGCATTATCATTGCCGCGGTGCTGCTGATCTTCCTCAAGCTTGTCAGTCTCCCGGCATGGCTCAGCGTGGTTCTGTACCTCGCGGCATATATAATCATCGGCTATGACATTCTCCGCAAGGCCTTCAAGGGCATTCTCAACAAGCAGGTCTTTGATGAAAACTTCCTCATGGCCGTCGCCACTGTCGGCGCTATCGCGCTGGCCGTGTATGAGCGCAGCGCCGATCTGAGTGAGGCCGTCGCGGTCATGCTGTTCTACCAGATAGGCGAGCTGTTCCAGAGCTATGCCGTCGGCAAGAGCCGCCGCAACATCAGCGCCCTGATGGACATCCGCCCTGACTACGCAAACATCGAAAAGGACGGCCAGCTTGAGCGCGTCGATCCGGACGAGGTCGAGATCGGCAGCGTCATCGTCGTCCAGCCCGGCGAGAAGGTCCCCATTGACGGCACTGTTATTGAAGGCACCTCCAGCCTCAACACCAGCGCCCTGACGGGTGAGAGCCTGCCGCGCGACGTCGCTGTCGGAGACGAGATCATAAGCGGCTGCATCAACATGACAGGCGTCCTCAAAATCAGGACGAACAAGGCCTTCGGCGAATCCACCGTCTCCAAGATCCTTGAGCTTGTCGAAAGCTCCGGCGCACGCAAGTCCCGCGCGGAGAGCTTCATCTCCCGCTTTGCCCGCGTCTATACCCCGGTCGTCTGCTACAGTGCTCTGGCGCTCGCGGTGCTGCCGCCGGTCATCCGCCTTATCATGGGCATGGGCGGCGAGTGGAGCACGTGGATCTACCGCGCGCTCACCTTCCTTGTCATCAGCTGCCCCTGCGCGCTGGTCATCAGCATCCCGCTCAGCTTCTTTGCCGGCATCGGCGGAGCGAGCCACGAGGGCATTCTCATAAAAGGCTCGAACTATCTTGAGACTATGTCCCAGGTAAAGACGATGGTGTTCGACAAGACCGGCACTCTCACTCAGGGCGTGTTCGAGGTCAGCGGTATCCACCACAGCGCCATTGAGAATGAGAAGCTCATCGAATACGCAGCGCTCGCCGAGTGCGCTTCCTCCCACCCGATAAGCCAGAGTCTGCGCCGTGCCTACGGTAAAGAGATAGACCGTGACCGCGTGACGGATATCCAGGAGGTCTCCGGCAAGGGCGTCATCGCCAAGGTCGCCGGCGTGAGCGTCGCGGCAGGCAATGACAAGCTCATGACTCAGCTCGGCATTGAGGCCGTCCCCTGCCACAGCGTCGGCACTGTTATACATATCGCCATCGACGGCAAGTACTCTGGGCACATCCTTATCTCCGATGTTGAGAAGCCCGACGCGAAGGACGCCATCGCCGCGCTCAAGCGCGCCGGCCGAGACGATAAG
>CAKTIH010000156.1 GCA_934565615.1 uncultured Oscillospiraceae bacterium
GGCGTACTGCCGGGAGAACTGCTTGAGAGCTCCGGGCTTGGCGAGCTGCCCGCAGCGGTAATGATGATGGTCATCGTTAACATGGGCGCGTCGATGGACATCTCAAAGTTCGTCTCCAACTGGCGCGTCGTTCTGCTGGCCGTGCTGGTTTTTGCCGGGCAGATACTTGCGCTCTTCGCCGTTGTCGGCGGGATATACGGGGTCAACACGGCTGTCGGCGGTCTGCCGGGCGGCATGGCAGCGGCGCTGATCGTCCAGGAGCGGGCTCGCGCCTTGGGCTATGAGCAGATAATCACGCTCTCGGTTCTCATAATGACGACGCAGGCGCTCGTCGGCGGCCCGGCAGCGACGCTGTGCATAAAGAAGGAAGCCGCTCGCCTGCTCTCCTCGGGGGAGACGCTTCCAGAAAGGCACGATGACGCTGACGCAGAGCCCCACGGCGACGGACGTCGGAGGATCACGCTGCAATACGGGGCACTGCTGAAGCTCTACGCGGTGTCGTGGGCCGCGTCCCGGCTCGGGATGCTCACGGGGCTGCCGCGCTATGTGCTGTGCCTGCTGCTTGGGCTGCTTCTCTCGCGCCTCGGCATACTCGGGAAAAACGAGCTTAGCGCGTCCAAGAGCGAGGGCTTTGTATTCTTCCTGCTGATGGCGGTCGTGCTCGCGGGCTTCTCGACGACAACGCCGCAGATGTTCACTCAGATGCTGCCGCCGCTGCTGCTCATATTGCTGACCGACCTCGTTGCCATTACGCTGCTGTCAGCGCTCATCGGGCGTATGCTGGGCTTTTCACCGTATATGGGCATCGCGCTCGGCATGAATATAATGATAGGCTTCCCGCTCAATATGCTTATCTCTCAGGATGTGATATACAGGCTCGTCGTGGACGAGCGCAAGCGCTCGCTTCTCATGAGCGAGATAGGCGACAGAATGGTGATCTGCGGCATGATAAGCGTGACCTTTCTCTCGACCACCGCGGCAAGCTTCCTCGTCGCGTTAATGAAATGATTCAACAAAGTCCAAGGACTTTGTTGAGAAGGCTTGCGCTCAGAACCATGCCTCGCTTCGCTCGACACTCTCTGAGCGAGAAGTATTTTTCGCGAGGTACACGCCCCCGCGAAAAATATATTTGATTTATTTTTTGCCTTGCGAGTCAAAAAACTCTGCGAGGCCAAGAAGAGAGAAGTTCACACTGCAAATAATCTTATAAGAGCAAATTTTATCTGTGCAAAAAACGCACAGATAAAATTGAAATTCCCTCTTGCTTTATTTCGCTAATGTGTTATTATACTACCGTACTGAAAAACAACCCCACTGATAAGGAGGACTTGAAAATGAAAAAGATTCTTGCTATGATACTTGCCGCCGCTATGGTGTTCGCACTGTGTGCCTGCGGACAGAGCGCAGCCCCCGCAGCTACCGAGGCTCCCGCCGCAACGGAAGCTGCCGCCACCGAAGCCCCCGCGGCTGAGGAAAAGAGCGCGGACGATCTCGTCTACGCAGTTGAAGCCGGTTCCGCCGGTGAGGCCGTCGCTCTTGAAAACGGCTGGAACGTCGTCAGCGTTGACACCCAGAGCAAGGCTCTGATGGAAGTTGCCGCCGGTACTTCCGATGCCGCGATAATCGACCTGCTGATGGCTGGCGCAATGATCGGCGAAGGCACCAGCTACCCCGACATGAAGCTCGGCGATGAGCTGACCACCGAGGAATACGGCGTCGGCTGCCGCAAGGACAGCGACCTGGCAGACTTCATCAACAGCGTTTTCGCAGAGACCTATGCCGACGGCACCATGCTTGAGATCGCCAAGACCTACGGCGTGCAGGAGAGCCTTGTTGAGCAGCCCGCGGCCGAGGAAGTCACCTATGCTGATGACGGCGACGTCGCCTACATCAAGGACAAGGGCACTCTCATCGTCGGCATCACCGATTTCGAGCCGATGGATTACAAGGATGACAACGGCGAATGGATCGGCTTTGACGCTGACATGGCAAATCTCGTCGCTGAAAAGCTCGGCGTTGAGGTAGAGTTCATCGAGATTGACTGGGACAACAAGATCCTTGAGCTCGAAGCCAAGAGCATCGACGTTGTCTGGAACGGCATGACCCTCACCAATGAGGTCATGAACGCAATGCAGTGCACCAACGCTTACTGCAACAACGCACAGGTCGTCGTCACCAACGGCTGATAAAAAGAAACCTTAATACCAGGGGCGAACCGGCAAAAACCGGCTCGCCTTTGGGGCGCTCAAGATACAAATAATTTTCAAGGAGAATCCTCATGTTTTGGACTGTAACCATGAGCCTGCTCGCAGGTCTCGGCACGGCGGCGAAGCTCTTTGCGCTGACGCTGCTTTTCGCGCTCCCGCTGGGGCTTGTGATCGCCTTCGGCTCTATGAGCAAGTGGGTGCCCTTTTCGCGCCTTGCCAAGAGCTCGCCGGGGCTTGCCGCCTTCCGCCCGATAAGCGCGCTGACGAATATAATCGTCTGGATCATCCGCGGCACGCCGCTCATGCTTCAGCTCATCATTATCTATTACGGCCCCGGCCTCTGGTTCGGCCAGAACATATGGGGCGCAAAGCGCCTGCTTGCCTGCACCGTGGCCTTTGTGATAAATTACGCCTGCTATTTCTCCGTCATCTACCGCGGCGGCATCGAGGGAGTCCCGCAGGGGCAGCGCGAGGCCGGTGAAGTCCTCGGCATGACCAAGACGCAGATCTTTTTCAAGGTCACGCTGCTTCAGATGATAAAGCGCATCGTCCCGCCCATGAGCAATGAGATCATCACCCTCGTGAAGGACACCTCGCTTGCGCGCATCATCGCCATCATCGAGCTTACCAAGGCGGGCGAAGCGTTTATGAAGTCCGACGGCATCACATGGCCGCTGTTCTACACCGGTGTTTACTACCTGCTGTTCGTCGGCGTGCTCACTCTGCTGTTCAACTACATTGAGCGCCGGCTCAGCTACTTTAGATAAGGAGGCGTCCCATGGCAATACTTGAAGTCGAAAACCTGAAAAAGAGCTTTGATGAGCTGGACGTCCTCAAGGGCATCAGCTTCTCCCTCAATAAGGGCGAGGCGCTGAGCATCATCGGCTCCTCCGGCAGCGGCAAGACCACTATGCTGCGCTGCCTGAACTTCCTTGAAATGCCGAGCTCCGGCAGGATCACCGTGAACACCGATGCAGGCACGCATGTCCTGTTTGACGACAGCGCCGAGAGAAAGCTCAGTGACGCGGAGATCAGGAAAAACCGTCTGCACTTCGGACTTGTGTTCCAGAGCTTCAATCTTTTCCCGCAGTACACCGCGCTTGAGAACGTGACCCTCGCCCCGAAGCTCCAGGCCAAAAACAGTGAAGCGTACAAGGCTGATCCCAAGGCAATAGTAAAGACCATCAACGACCGCGGCATGGAGCTTCTCAGCCAGATGGGGCTTGCCGACCGCGCGGACTATTACCCGCATCAGCTCTCCGGCGGCCAGCAGCAGCGCGTCGCGATTGCGCGCGCCCTCGCGCTCGAACCGGATATTCTCTGCTTTGATGAGCCGACGAGCGCCCTTGACCCAGAGCTTACCGGCGAGGTGCTCAAGGTCATCCGCGGCCTTGCCGAGAAGGACACGACTATGATAATCGTCACGCATGAGATGGCCTTCGCGCACGACGTGTCGGACGATGTTATCTTCATGGACGGCGGCGTCATCGTCGAGCAGGGGCCTCCGTCGAGAGTTCTTGAGAATCCGACCGAGGAGCGCACGCGCCAGTTCCTGCGCAGCTATAATAAGTAAGAACATTTTCAAGATTTTTGCATAAAGCTGTTGACATTATGCCCTTAGATATGGTATTATCTCAGGGCTGAATGGGAACAGCCATGCGGGTGTAGTTCAATGGTAGAACACCAGCCTTCCAAGCTGGATACGTGGGTTCGATTCCCATCACCCGCTCCACCAAGCTGGGTGCCGGGGCTTATATATGCGCCAATAGCTCAGCAGGATAGAGCAACTGCCTTCTAAGCAGTAGGTCGGGGGTTCGAATCCCTCTTGGCGTGCCA
>CAKTIH010000157.1 GCA_934565615.1 uncultured Oscillospiraceae bacterium
CGGTACGTCTGGCGCAATGATGGTATGCCGAACAAATGCTGGATCAGTACCATCTTTATGAGCACCACAGGGTCTGTCCCATCCCGTCCCACGCCATGGCAATAGTACGGACTCAACCGTTCATACAGCCAGTCATAGTCCATCACCTTTTCTATTTTCCTCAGCAGGTGATCCTTTGGCACAAGCTGATCTATATCCACCATTACCACATCTCGCCGGTTATCCTGCTGCCACTGTTCCATTCTTATCCCCCCGCCGGTTCTCTTTTTCCCCATTATACCAAAAAACTCGCACATTGGCGAGACTTCTTTGACAAGCTGAGCGGGAGAAATCGCAGAGCTCTGCGATTTCTCCCGCTGAAATATTTTTATATTCTCTTCAGTTCCCGCTCCGCGTTCTCGAGCACATACCCTTTCAAGAACCGTATCGCCTGCACATATCCGTCGAAGCCGAGACCGGCAAAGGTTTTGACACAGGCCATCCCGGCGTAGGACACCTGCCTGAAGCTCTCGCGGGACGCGACCTCCGATATGTGCACCTCCACTGCCGGTATCGCGACAGCCTTGAGCGCGTCGAGTATCGCGATGCTCGTGTGCGTATAGGCCGCGGGGTTTATGATTATCCCGTCAAAGACGCCGTAGGCCGCCTGTATCTCGTCAACGATCGCGCCCTCATGGTTTGACTGGAACAGCTTTACCTCTATGCCCTCGGCCTCGCAGGTTTTGCGGCACAGCTCCGTGAGCGCCGCGTAGCTCTGCGCGCCGTATATATCCGGTTCCCTTATGCCGAGCATGTTGATGTTCGGCCCGTTTATTATTAGAAACTTCATTTGAGCGCCTCCAGTATCATCTCCGCCGCGGCCTCGGGCGTACCGTTGTTGTCGGCGGTCATGTCCGCAAACGCCGAGTACATCGGCGCGCGGCGGCGGAACATTTCATTCAGGTCAGCGTGGGCAGACAAGGGGCGTCCGTCGCGCGGGAGCTTGTCAATATCGCGCTGAAGCCAGACTATCACAGCGTTCTGGTGCAGCGGCGCGTAGTTCTCCAGCCTTGTGACGCTCCCGCCGCCGGTCGCGATCACAGCCCCCGACTGCGCCCCGGCCTCGGTGATGATCTGCGTCTCGAGGGCGCGGAAGCCCTCCTCGCCGCTTCGGGCGAATATCTCCGGTATCGTTATCCCCGCGCGCTGCTCGATCAGCGTGTCCACATCCTGCACGGGGCGGCCGGTCATCCTGCCGATTATCCCTGCGACGGTCGTCTTGCCGCAGCCGGGCATGCCGACAAGGACGATGTTCATCATCCGGTGCATAAGCGCCCGCTCGACTCGGTCTATCTCGGCATCGTCGATGCGCGCGCCGGTGAACAGCTCGCTGCTTCTCTTCGCCTGCGCGACAAGCATGTGCAGCCCGCCCGCATTCTTTATGCCAAGCTTCTCCGCCTGAAGCAGCAGCGCCGTGCGCGCCGGGTTATATACGATGTCCAGCACCGCGCGGCAGTCCGGGAACGCCGTCAGGTCGACCGCCTGCGCGCCGTTATTCGGGTACATGCCCAGCGGCGTGGTGTTGACGATAATCCCCGCGTCGCGGTGGCGCTCAAGGTTATTGTAATTGTCCTCACCGCGGCGGCTTATGACAACAGTCTCCGCGCCGAGGCTGTCGAGCACGGCGCGCACCGAGGCGCAGGCTCCGCCGCTGCCGAGCACGAGCGCTTTCGTCCCGGCGGGGTCTATCCCGTTCACGCGCAGCAGGCTCTCAAAGCCGAACATATCCGTGTTGTCGCCATAGATGCTGCCGTCCGCTCTTCGCACCAGCGTGTTCACGCTGCCCGATAGCCGCGCGCGCTCGCCCAGCTCATCGCAGAACGGGATCACAGCCTTTTTATACGGCATTGTCACGTTCAGCCCGTCCCACTCGCCGCCTCTTATGAAGCCTTCAAGCTCCTCCGCGCAGCGCTCATAGAGCCGGTATTCGTACCCGGCAAGCATTTTGTGTATTTCCGGGGAATAGCTGTGCCCCAGCTTCTCCCCAAGCAGTCCGCATCTGAGCATCAGCCGCGCCCCTTTCCGATAAGCTCCCGCTGGTAATCCCGGCTCAGCTCGAAGAGCAGCGCATAGAGCCTGCGCGTATACTCCCGCAGCTCTGCGGGCGACTGCTCCGCGACCCTATCCAGCTTCTCTTTCTCGCGCGAAGCGTCGAGCACCGGCAGGCCGTTCTCTTTCTTATATTCCGCAATGGCGCGCGAAAGCTCCATCCGCTCGGCAAAGAGCGCGACGAGCTTTTCATCGACCGTGTCTATTTTCTCTCTGTATTCCACAAGCTTCATGTCCGTACCGTCTCTCCTCTGCGCGCAAGCCACGCATCGTATATCGCTATCGCCGCCGCGGCCTCCACGCACGGCACCGCGCGCGGCACTATGCACGCGTCGTGCCGGCCGTGTATCTCTATCGTCGTCTCCTCAAGCGTGCTCAAATCGACGCTCCGCTGCGGCTTCGCTATCGAGGGCGTTGGCTTCACCGCCGCGCGGAACACAAGCGGCATGCCGTCCGTGATGCCGCCGAGGATGCCGCCGCAGTTGTTGCCGCGCGTCTCTATCCTGCCGCCATTAATGCGGAACTCGTCGTTATTCTCGCTGCCGCGCATACGCGCCGAAGCAAAGCCCGCGCCGAACTCTATGCCCTTTACCGCTGGGATGGCGAACACCGCGGCGGATATTCTGCTCTCCATGCCGCCGAACAGCGCGCCGCCGAGGCCCGCCGGGACACCCTCCGCTATGCACTCGATCACGCCGCCGACGGAGTCTCCCTCCGCCTTGGCCTGCATAATTCGCTCGCGCATCACAGCTTCATCACACGCGCCGCCGATCTCGGCAATGCGCGCCCGGATGCTCACGCCCTCGTTTTCAAGCAGCTGTAAGCATATCCCGCCCGCGATGCACAGCGGTGCCGTCATGCGTCCGGAGAACTCTCCGCCGCCTGTGGGTATGCTGCCGTATCTGAGCCACGCCGAATAGTCTGCGTGTCCAGGCCGCGGCACGGTGCGCAGCGCGTCATAATCGTGAGGGCGCACATCCGTGTTGCGTATGACCGCCGTGATGGGCGTGCCGTCCGTCACGCCGTTGCGCAGCCCGGAAGTGAACTCCGGCACGTCCGCCTCGCGGCGCGCCGTGGCGTATTCGCCCCTCCCCGGTGCGCGGCGCTGCATGAAGCGCAGGAGCGCGTCAAGATCCACGCGCGCCCCGGCGGGTACGCCCTCAAGCGTCATGCCGATGGACGCGGCGTGCGACTGGCCGAATATTTCAAGACGCAGGCATTCTCCGTAAAAGCCGTTCATGTATCTGCCTCCAATGAGGAAAGATCATCCCAGAAGCCGGGATAGGATTTATTGACACAGTCGGGGTCGCTGACCGTGACTGCCCCGCGGCAGGCACAGGCCGCGACGGCCGCCGCCATCGCCATGCGGTGGTCGGATTCCGTCTCCGCCATGCCGCCCGCAAGCTCCGGTCTGCCGCAGATAATGAGGCTGTCCCCATCCTCTCGCGCGTCCGCGCCGAGTGCGCGGAGCAGCCGCGCTGTGCCGCTGAGCCTGTCGGACTCCTTTAGTCTCAGCCGCCCGGCGTTTATGATTTTTGTCTCCCCGTCCGCCGCCGCGGCGAGAGCCGCAAGCGCGGGGATAATGTCAGGTATCATCGCCGCGTCTATCACTGCTCCGTGCAGCGTCCCGCGGCGGACGCTCACGCAATCACCGCGTACCTCGACCGCCGCGCCAAGCTCACGCAGGATCTGTACTACGGCTCTGTCGCCTTGGGCAGATTCTGGATTAAGCCCCGTCACGGCTACACCGCCGCGGGATAGCGCGCCCATGCACAGGAATGGAGCGGCGTTCGACCAGTCGCCCTCGACAGTCATCATCTCCGGTGCGTCATAACTCTGCCCGCCGGGGATATGATAGCTGTCGGCAGTCTCTGTCACGCTTATTCTGCTGAGCCGAAGCGCCTCAAGAGTCATGGCGACATAGGGTGCGGACTGGAGCTGTCCCGT
>CAKTIH010000158.1 GCA_934565615.1 uncultured Oscillospiraceae bacterium
CCCGCAGGGAGCATCGGAGCAGGGGTAGTAATAGCCCTCAAGCGTGTCGCCGCGGTCGTTCGTCAGCTCAAGGCGGGTGCACCTGCACCGGCGCAGCCGCTCAGCGTCCCCGTCGCGGTGGAGGTAATAGTCCTCCTTGTGACCTCTCGGATCGTGCAGCCGTCCGATGATCCCGGAGCGGCGGCAGAAAATATAACGGTACACTTCACCAACTGCGAACGCGGCAGCAGCGGCGCCTATGAGCGCCGCGATCCTTCCCGCGCGCCTCATGACACAGGGAGGACAGCGCCGACCGTTGCAAGCAGCGAGCAGCAGGCAATAAGTATCTGGAACGGCAGCGCGCCGAAGCGCCCGAGCAGCGCCGAGGAACCGACGCGCTTGCGCGAGAGGTTATAGGCAAGGATGATCCCCAGCCCCGTCACGACCTGAATGATACTCGCAAAGCGCGTGAAGCCGACGAAACTCGAAAGTCCCATGAACGCAAGGATCAGGCAGGGAGCGGAGGCAGCAAGCCAGCTCAAGCGTGTCGACCAGCCCGTCTGCTCGCTGACGATGTCGCGCAGGTTCAGAGTGTTCGCCCAGAACGAGGTCGCAAGCGCCAGCAGAGTGAACACATAGCCCACGACGCTGACCCAGCCGCCGAGACTTGCCGCGAGGTCGACGAGCGCGCCGTCCTCGGAGATGTTCGCCCCAGCGCCGAGAAGTGTTGTTATCGTGATGAAAAGGATGAGCCCGGCGTTCACGGCAAGGCCGGTCATGATCGAGGCACGTATGCGCTTCGCATCCCCGTTCAGCCCCTTGACGACCTGCGGCGTGGACATGACCGCCGACAGCGAGAAGGACACCATGCCGAACATCGCAAGGGCGTTATTGAAGCCGCGCCAGCCCGAGGACAGCGGGCAGGTGTCGCGCATGATCGTTGCAACGAACAGTATGCCGACGACCGCGACCATCGCGCCGACGGAGAACTTCTCGCATATGCCGACAAGCTTCATCCCCACGAATACGACGCCCGCACCGAGAATGTAGAAGATGAGTATACCGGCCCAATCAGGCAGACCGAACCATGAGCGGAACACAGCTGCCGCACCGGTCAGGAAGGCGCTGACGTTAACAATGACGGACACGCCGAGCAAGGCAAAAGCCGTCCATGTCAGCACGGTCTTGAGCTTACCCGCGAAGAGCTCCGACTCAAAGCAGCTCACGAACTGCGCCCCGCCGTTATTGAGCGAAAGCTCCGCTATCAGCAGGTGCAGCAGAATGTTGAAAAGGTAGCAGAAGCCGATAATCAGCAGTATCTCACGCAGGCTGTTATGCGCGGCGAGGTACGGCACGGAGAGAATGCCCGCGCCGACGCCGTGGCCGACGATGATGCTGGTCGCTTCAAGGAAGCTCAGCGAGGATTCGGACTTGATCTTGTTCATCATGCGCCTACTTTCTGTGTTTTAATTTGGTGAAAACGCGGGGAGCCGCTTGACCCGCCCACGCAACGAAGTGAAAGGCCGCGTAGTTGAGCGTAACGCTGCCGCTGCGCATCACCGCGCTGAGCAGCTTCACCGCCGCACCGCCGAAGGGCTTGCGGCTGCGCTCGCGCAGCTGCTCATTCGTGATGATGCCGCGGATAACATCCCTCTTCTCCGCGCGGGAGAGCTTGCATCCTGGGGAAAACAGCGTCGTCAGGCAGGAAAACACGCTTTTTACGAACATATATCTGAAGTCCGCATCGTCCTCCGCGCCGAACCTGCGGCAGAGCTGCTGCGCGCGGGCGTCGGCCTCAAGGCAGACTTCAAACTTCTTGTCATAGTAGCTGCTGATAAGGCTCTGGCCGGGGTGCATGATGTAGCTGTACTTGCACTCGGGCAGCACTGCGACGCTCCCGGCGCGCTCAAGGCAGTCGAAGATGAACAGCCTGTCCTCACCCCAACGGTAGTCGGGGAACCTGATGTGCCCCGCTTTTATCATCGCGGCGCTGAAAAGCTTTGCCCATACCTGGTTGAGCAGGTTCGCCTTGTATAGCCGGCCAAGCTCTGCGCCCAGCGTCGAGGGATCAAGGTGCTGCTCTGCTTCGCAGTAGGCTGCGGTGCTGCCGTCGGTGTTCTTTATCGAAAAGCCCATCAGCACAAGGTCGGCTCCCCGCCCTTCGGTGAGGGCATATTCCAGTGCGTCACTCTCCAACAGATCGTCAGAGTCAGCGAACATTATATATTCCGCATCCTCCGGTACAGCGTCAAGGGCAAGGTTTCGCGCCTTGGCAGGGCCGCCGTTCGGAACGGTCATCGGTATAAGCCGCTCATCCTCCGCCCGGAGCTTTTCAAGCACCGTTGCGGTGTCGTCCGTCGATCCGTCGTCCACGACGATGAGGACGAGGTTTGACACCGTCTGGTTCAGGATGCTGCGCACTGACGCCTCGATCGTCGCACCGGAATTGTAGGCCGGCATGATGACGGCGGTTTTCGGCGTGTTGTTATTCTGCTGCATTGCCTGTCCCCCTCGGCGCGGGCCGGCCGGATTCCGGGCAGGCCCTGTATATCTCCATGAAGTATTCGTACATCGGCATAAGCTCCGCATAGGCGGAGACAAGTATCTTCGGCAGCTCAGGGCTGAAAGCATTGCCGCCGAGGTCGAAGCTCTTTTCAAGGCCGATGCGCTTGCGGTTATACCAGCTGTCTATGAGCGCGTCGCCGCGCAGCTTCTTCGGCCGCTTGTATTCCTCGCCGTCGAGCACATAGCCGCGGCGCTTCACGCTCTCCGCGATGCGGCGGAAGCGCTCAGGGTTCGCGTCTATGCTGCGGCGGAAGGCCTCCATCTGCGCGGGCGTTGCACTGTAAAAGCCCATGCCGTAGCTGTAATCCGCCGCGCCGACCTCGAACCAGAACATCGGCCCCTCGAGCAGCACCTGGCTTGCCTTTATCGAGAACCAGAGATGATCCTTATACGGCCCGCGGCCGAAGAGCCGCCGCGCGTCCCGGTAGATGCGCGAGACGTGCACCCGGCAGTCAAGCGCCGGATAGCGCTGCTCCATGAGCGCGAAGCACTCCTCGGCAAGCGCCTTGAACGGAGCGTTCACGTGCTCCTCAAACTCATCCTTGTGCGCCAGAAACCACGGGCGCTCATTATTAAAGGCAAGCTCCCAGAGAAACTCGCCGGTCTTTTTGCTGAAGCCCTGAAACATGCTGCAATTCCGTCTTTCTAAGATTAATATACAATCTATTTTAGCACACTTTTTCGGTCATATCAACAGCGCTGATGTCTGTACAAGAGCCATAAAAGATGGTATAATCCAATTAATTATTGGCATTTTACGGCGGAGGTAAAAGAAATGAAAATTATAATTGCCGGGGCGGGCAAGATCGGCTACTCTGTTGCGAGCATCCTTTCCGACGAGGGGCATGACATCATCGTTATTGACAACAACCCCGCCGTGATAAATAACCTTTCAAATAACCTTGACGTTATATGCGTCGAGGGCAGCGCCGCGAACCCCGAGACGCTGACCGAGGCCGGGGCCGCGGACGCCGACCTTATCATGGCTGCCATGCGCAGCGATGAAATGAACATGGTCTGCGGCATTTCCGCGCGCAAGCTTGGCACGAAGCACGTCATCGCCCGTATCCGCGACACCGGGTATATGAAGCAGACGGAGTTCCTGCGCGAGGCGCTGGGGCTTTCCGTCATCGTGAACCCCGAGCTCGAGTGCGCAAAGGAGATATCCCGCATCCTCCGCTTCCCGAGCGCGATAAGGGTCGACGCCTTTTCCAAGGGCAGCGCCGAAATAATCGAGCACCGCATACTGCCGGACAGCAAGCTTGACGGGATGCAGCTCAAGGACAGGGTCGGCAGCTTC
>CAKTIH010000159.1 GCA_934565615.1 uncultured Oscillospiraceae bacterium
GTCAGCGCAGCGGATCATTTCCGTGTTTCCGGGGTATTCGCCTTTATCCGCAATAATTTCTCCTGTTCCGCTTATCCCATATATGTGATCCGTCGTCTGAACGGCGCTATTCCCGTCAACCAAAACGCTGATGCGCACTATGTATCTGCCCGCAAGCTCCTCCGGCAGTGCGAAAGGCTCTGTAACGGCTATGCCGTCCTTGACCGTGACAAGCTGCGTGACTGCATCTGCATCGGTGTATATGCCGTACATCGTCCCGGCGGCATCAACATCTATGGTATCGATCATTGATGCGGAGAAGTCCGCGAGCTTTTTCATGGACGAGCTTTCAAAGGAGAATGAATAAACATTATATTGCCAGTCCTTGTTAACAGATAAGATCAGCGCGCTGTTTTCATTCGGGACTGGGCAAGCCTTAACGATAGTTTCACCCTGTCCCGCTGTGATGTATTCTTTTGGTATATAGCGGAGCACGATATCCTCTGATTGTGCGTTTTTCTCTGAGCCATGCACATTGCCCTTGGCACAGGAAGTCAGCGCAGTAATTAGCGCAATTAAAATAATGATCGGAAGAAGCTTTCTTTTCATATTTACCCCCTATTATCCGAATAGTTGTCTGATGCACTACTGTTCATGAACGGCAATTTTTGGCAGGTACTTTATATAAGACGCTGCAGAGCCGATTATGTTTCCAAAATTTTTTCTATACGCTGCTCCGTGACCTCAAATCCGTTTGCCTGTGCTGCGCGGAAGCACTGCCCTGCCGCAGCAATCGAACCGTTTGTTCAAGCTGCTCGTAATCGCCCCAATTTTGACTGCCAAAGATGTTAAATTTTTGATTGTTGAATAATTGACAAATGTGCATAAGCCTGCTATAATCCAGCATGATATACGAGATAGGTTTTTCGTATACTAAGTTAACTCAAAAAAATATGGAGGCAAATATGAAAAAGATTCTTGCACTTGTTCTTGCACTTTGCATGATTTTTGCGCTGGCTGCATGCGGCCAGTCCGCCGCCCCCGCGGCGACCGAAGCCCCCGCCGCCGATACGGCGACCGAGGCTCCTGCTGCCGATGCAGCTACCGAAGCTCCCGCTGCCGGCGGTGAGTACACTCTCGGCATGGGCGTTTCCCTCAAGATGGATTCTTCCAAGTCCGGCAATGCCCAGGTCGACGCTACTGTCGCCGCCGTCGTTCTCGACGCCGATGGCAAGATAGTTTCCTGCCGTCTTGACTGCGCACAGAGCAAGATGGATATCTCCGAGGGCACTGTCGACACCGCGGCTGAGTTCAAGACCAAGATGGAGCTCGGCGATGATTACGGCATGGTCGCCTACGGCAACGCTATAGCCGAGTGGGACGCTCAGGCAAAGGCGATCGAAGAGTACGTTGTCGGCAAGACCGCTGACGAGGTCGCCGCCATCGAGACCGTCCAGAACGACCACGGCTACTCCGTCGCCGCCGACGAGACCCTTTACGCTTCCTGCACCATGCAGATCACTGACTTCATCGACGCCATTGTCAAGGCCTGCGGCGATGTCAACACCATGAGCTTCACCTCTGACGGCACCTTCACCCTCGGCCTTGCCGCAAAGACCAGCGCTGCCGAGTCCACCGATCCCACCGCTGACGCCGACGGCGTCGTCAAGATGTACACCGAGTTCGGCGCAGCCGTTGTCGGTGCTGACGGAAAGATCCTTGCTGCTGTCAACGATGCAACTCAGCCCAACATCAGCTTCGATGAGGACGGCGAGATTACCGAGACTGCTTTCAAGGGCACCAAGATGGAGCTCGGCGATGATTACGGCATGGTCGCTTACGGCAACGCTATAGCCGAGTGGGACGCTCAGTCTCAGGCTTTCTCCCAGTATGTTGTCGGCAAGACCGCCGCTGAGGTCGCCGCTATCGAGACCACCCAGAACGATCACGGCTACTCCGTCGCCGCTGACGAGACCCTCTATGCCTCCTGCACCATGCAGATCACCGGCATGATGGCCGTCATCGCACAGGCTGCCGAATACGCAAGATAAATAAACTTAAAAACGCACAGGAGATGTGTCAATGAAAAGAATAGCGGCATGGTTCATGTCAGCGCTCCTGCTGGCAGTATCCCTGACCGGATGCTCCGCCGGCAAGACCGAGACGGAGAACCGGGGAAAGTCCTACTTCACTTACTTTGACACAGTCTCCTTCGTGTACAGCTATGCAGGAGACTCGGCAGAGCAGTTTGACAGACGCTCTGCCGGGGCTTCTGGCATTTTGGGGGAATATCACCGGCTCTTTGATATATACCATGAGTATTCCGGTGAGAATAATCTGTGTACGCTCAACCGGAACGCTGGTGGAGAGAGCATCGAGGTCGACCGTAAGCTCATTGACTTTCTCGTTTACGCGAAGGAGCTTTATGAAACGACCGACGGCAAGATGAACGTCATGATGGGCTCCGTGCTCAGCATCTGGCACGACCTTCGTACTGCCGCCGGGGACGATCCCGCCTCTGCCCGCATCCCCACAGACGAGGAACTGCAGGCGGCGGGCAAACATACGGACATTTCTGCGCTTGAGATTGACGAAGAAAACTGCACCGTGCGCATAAGCGACCCGGACGCGTCCATTGACGTCGGCGCGCTCGGCAAGGGCTACGCGACCGAGATGTCCGCGCGTTGGTTAGAAGCTGACGGAGCCTTCGGGTACGTGCTCAATGTCGGCGGCAATATCCGCATCGTCGGCACAAAGCCCGACGGCAGCGGCTGGGTCACCGGCGTGAAGGACCCGGCGAATACCGAGCAGTTTGCCGTCAAGCTCCTGCTCGCGGATACGTCCTGCGTCACCTCCGGCTCGTATGAGCGCTACTATACCGTTGACGGCGTGCGCTATCATCATATAATCGATGAAGCCACGCTCTTCCCGGCGGACTATTACAGCTCGCTTACGGTCGTCATCAAGGACAGCGCGCTTGCCGACGCGCTCTCCACGGCGCTTTTCTGCATGCCCTATGAGGACAGCGCCGCTTTGGCCGAAAGTCTCGGCGCAGAGGTTTTGTGGATATTCCCGGATGGGGAGATCAGGTACACCCCCGGGATGGAAAAACTAATAGCGAATTGAAGGATAACAGGAGGCAAGAGGCTTATGAGCTTCGGAAAAAACATTTCTACCCTTAAGCTGCCCCACCATAAGCAGACCTCAGGCATGGCGTCAGAGCCGATAACGCCGAGCGCCGAGGTGCTGCTTCCGATGAACATGCACTCCGGTCAGGCGGCCGTGCCGGTCGTCGAGGTCGGGCAGCATGTGTACCGCGGCCAGCTTATCGCGCGCGAGGAGGGAAAGAACTCTTCCCCCGTTCACGCAAGCGTTTCCGGCACTGTCAAGGCCATTGAGCCGTATGGCCGCACTCAGGCGATCCGCATCGAGAGCGACGGCAGGATGGAAGCCGACCCCGAGCTGAAGGCTCCCGACGTGCATGATCTTGACAGCTTTCTTCAGGCCGTGCGCGAGAGCGGCATCGTCGGCCTCGGCGGTGCGGCGTTCCCCGTCTGGGCAAAGCTTGACGCTGTCCGCCGCAACAAGATCAAGACCGTCCTGATAAACGGCGCGGAGTGCGAACCCTATATCACGAGCGACGACCGCACTATGGTCGAGCACAGCGCTCTTATAAAGCAGGGCGTCGCGCTTCTCAAGCAGTACCTCGGCAGCGAGGAGTTCATCATCGGCATCGAGAAGAACAAACCCGCCGCGATCGCGGAGCTTGAGCGCACCTTTGCGGATGACCCCGCCGTTACCGTGAAGCCTCTCAAGAGCGTATACCCGCAAGGTGCAAAGCAGGTGCTGCTCTATAA
>CAKTIH010000160.1 GCA_934565615.1 uncultured Oscillospiraceae bacterium
GGCCTATGCGCTGCTCAAGGGCTGTCCTTGCCGCGTGGAGCTGCGCCGCCTGCTCCTTTATGCCGCGGCTCACCTTGACCGTTCCGTCGTCGCGCAGGAAGCGGCGTATCTCGCCGGATATCTTCGGCACGGCGTAGGTGGAAAAGCGCGTGCCGTAGCCCTCGTCAAAACCGTCTATCGCTTTCAGAAAGCCGACGCAGCCGAGCTGGTACAGGTCGTCCGGGTCGACGCCGCGCCCGAAAAACCGGCGCGCGACGCTCCAGATAAGTCCGGAATTCTCCTCAACCAGCCGCTCCGCTGCTTCACGGTCGCCCTGCTTTGCAAGGCGTATCGCGTCGTAGATATCCCCGCTCATCGCTGGCTCATCCGGGGACATATGTATTTCTGCATGGTAACGGTCGTGCCCTTGCCGGGGGTCGAGCGCACACGGAGCTTGTCCATGAAGCTGCCCATTATCGTAAAGCCCATGCCGCTTCTGTCCTCGCCGCCGGTACTGTAGAGCGGCTCCATCGCCTTATCGACGTTTTCTATGCCGCGCCCCCAGTCGCGCACAGATATCTCCAGCGTGCTGCCGCCGAGTATGCGCAGGCGCATGCTGACGCGGCCTATCGTGTCGGGGTAGGCATGGACTATGGCATTCGTCACCGCCTCTGAGACGGCTGTGCGGATATCTCCCAGCTCCTCCATGTTCGGGTCAAGCTGCGCCGCGAACGCGGCTGCCGCGGCGCGGGCAAAGCCTTCGTTGCTGCTCCTGCTCGGAAACTCAAGCTTTATGTAGTTTGTCTCGTTCATCGTCTTTCCTCTCCTTCTCAGCGCCCCAGCGCGACCGGGACGAGCCGGTCTATCCCCGAGGCATCTATCACCCTCTGCGGCTGGCGCGCAGGGTTTTCGATCCACGCCCTGCCGCCGAGGTTCTTCATTCTTCTGCTCACCCGGATTATCACCGCGATCCCGGAGGAGTCCATGAAGCTCAGCCCCGACATGTCCAATGCGCAGTCGCGCGGCAGGTATTCGTCAAGCAGCTCGTCAATGGTGTGTATCGCGCAGCGCGCGGCGTGGTGATCGAGCTCCCCGGTGAGATACACCGTGAGCCGTCCCGCGCTGAAAGCCGTGCTTATGTTCATTGCCTTTCTCTCCCTTAAACAAAAATGACACCGCATATCGCTATGCGGTGTCATTGTATAACTTTATATGTGCAATTACGGTCGAAGTCTGTCAGTGAAACGCTGATTATTTGCCGAGGTGCTCAAGGCTGAGCTTGAGGTTTTCGATAAGCGCTTCGAGCTTTGCCTTCTTGTCGCGCTCCATGTTGACGACGTTCTCCGGTGCGCGGGAGATGAACTTCTCGTTCGCGAGCTTCGCTATCTGGCCTTCAAGCTGCTTTCCGGCATTGGCAAGCTCCTTAAGGATGCGCGCCTTCTCCTTTTCGAGATCGACAAGCTCTGCCATCGGCATGAACATACGGGCATTGTCGGTGACAACGGAGACCATGCCGTCGGCGCTCTCGGGAGCCGCGTCCTGCACGCTTATATCGCTTGCGTAGGCAAGCTTGCAGATATAGCTGCGCCCGGCCTCGAAGGCTGCCTTCTTATCGGTGGCGATGATGAGGTGCGCCTTCCTGGACGGGGGCACGTTCATTTCGCTGCGGCGGGCACGAACTGCCTTGATAGCAGCCATGACCATCTCAAAGTTCTGCTCGTCCTCGGGAAAGCTCAGCTTCTCGCTGTACTCGGGATAGCGCTCGACCATCAGCGCCTCGCCCTCGTGCGGCAGCGCCTGCCATATCTCTTCGGAGATAAACGGCATGAACGGGTGGACAAGCTTGAGTATCTCGGTCAGCACATAGAGCAGCACCTTCTGCGCGGATATCTTGGACTCCTCATCCTCGCCGTTGAGACGGGGCTTGGTCAGTTCGATATACCAGTCGCAGTAGCTGTCCCAGATGAAGTCGTATATCTTGCCGGCGGCGACGCCCAGCTCGTAGTTATCCATATTGTCGCAGACCTCACGGATAACGCTGTTGAGCTTGGAGAGGATCCACTTATCCTCGATCTCAAGCTTTTCGGGCAGCTCGTTGCGGTCGATGGTGAGGTTCATCATCACAAAGCGCGATGCGTTCCAGAGCTTGTTGCAGAAGTTGCGCATGGCTTCGCACTTCTCAACGTAGAAGCGCATGTCGTTTCCGGGAGAGTTGCCGGTGATGAGGTTGAAGCGCAGCGCGTCCGCACCGTAGGTCTCGACCATTTCGAGCGGATCGATGCCGTTGCCGAGGGACTTGGACATCTTGCGTCCCTGACTGTCGCGCACAAGGCCGTGAATAAAGACGGTCTTGAACGGCTCCTCCTTCATCTGCTCCATGCCGGAGAAGATCATTCTCGCGACCCAGAAGAAGATGATATCGTAGCCCGTGACCATGACGCTCGTGGGGTACCAGTAGTTGAGGTCATCGGTCTTTTCCGGCCAACCCATCGTGGAGAACGGCCAGAGCGCGGAGCTGAACCATGTATCGAGCACGTCCTCATCGCGGGTGATGTTCTTGCTGTGGCAGCACTCGCACTCGGCCGCATCCTCGCGGGAGACGGTGATGTGGCCGCAGTCGGCGCAGTACCATGCGGGTATCTGATGGCCCCACCAAAGCTGACGGGAGATGCACCAGTCATGGACATTCTCCATCCAGTTGAGGTAGGTTTTTGTGAAGCGCTCGGGCACGAACTTGATGCGCCCGTCCTTGACGACGTTTATCGCTTCCTTGGCAAGCGGAGCCATCTTGACAAACCACTGCGGGCTCGTGAGCGGCTCAACGACCGTGCCGCAGCGGTAGCAGCAGCCGACATTGTGGCTGTACGGCTCGACCTTGACAAGGTATCCCTGCTCTTCGAGGTCGGCGACGATGGCCTTTCTCGCCTCGTAGCGATCCATGCCGTTGTACTTGCCGCCGTTTATGATCTTCGCGTCCTCATCGATGCACTGTATCTGCTCAAGGTTATGGCGCAGGCCGACCTCATAATCGTTCGGGTCATGGCAGGGGGTCATCTTAACGGCGCCGGTACCGAAGCCGAGCTCGACATAGTCATCCGCGACGATGGGCAGCTTGCGCCCGACAAGCGGGAGGATAGCGTTCTTGCCGACAAGGTGCTGGTACTTCTCGTCCGCGGGGTTGACTGCAACGCCGGTGTCGCCAAGCATGGTCTCAGGACGGGTCGTCGCGATGATGAACTCCTCGTCAGAGTTCTCGATCGGATAGCGGATGTACCAGAAGGAGCCGGGGATGTCCTTATACTCGACCTCGGCGTCAGACAGAGCAGTGCGGCAGTGCGGGCACCAGTTGATGATGCGGCTGCCCTTGTAGATAAGGCCCTTCTCATAGAGGTCGCAGAAGGTCTCGCGCACAGCCTTGGCGCAGACATCGTCCATCGTAAAGCGGCTGCGGCTCCAGTCACAGGAGACGCCCATGCTCTTCTGCTGCTCGACTATGCGGTCGCCGTACTTCTGCTTCCAGTCCCAGACGCGCTCAAGGAACTTGTCGCGGCCGAGATCGTATCGGGTCTTGCCCTCCTCCTTGCGCAGCACCTCTTCGACCTTTATCTGGGTCGCGATGCCGGCATGGTCGACGCCGGGCAGCCACAGCGCGGCATAGCCCTGCATTCTCTTATAACGGGTCAGGATATCCTGAAGCGTCGCATCAAGGGCATGCCCCATGTGGAGCTGACCGGTGACATTGGGGGGCGGCATAACGATGGAGAACGGCTTCTTATCGGGGTCGA
>CAKTIH010000161.1 GCA_934565615.1 uncultured Oscillospiraceae bacterium
TTGCACTAGACAACAAAAAATGGACAGGAAAACGAAAATAATTGAACACAAAAAGATGGATCATTGGACGCCAGTGATGGGTGCGTAAGACATTCTGAATTGAACTGGCGTCAGATAGTTAAGAGAATAGGCCGGCCTCTGCTCATTGAAGAAAGCAATATAATCATCTATCTCATCCTTGACAGGACGCTCACCGGTCACGTGGAAGTCCATGAACAGTTCGGCCTTGATCCAGCCGTTGATCGCCTCCATAGCTGCGTTGTCCGTAGGCGTACCGGCACGGGACATAGAGCGCGCAACGTATGAGGGTAAAAGCTCATTGAATGCTTTAGAAGTATACACAGAGCCTTGGTCGGAGTGCAGGATCATCTTGTATTCTGGATACTGCTTTCTGAGCTCGATCAGATCCTGAAGGCCGCTGATGTAAGTCCTCCTGTCACCGCGCTTG
Organism: uncultured Oscillospiraceae bacterium; assembly: GCA_934565615.1. GTDB lineage: Bacteria > Bacillota > Clostridia > Oscillospirales > Oscillospiraceae > Limivicinus. Next base: position 449 of record CAKTIH010000161.1, read on the forward strand.
GAGGAAAGAGCATGGCTGACGATCTCGTTGTTCCATAGGTCCATGTACAGTGTCAGTTCGTAATATATGCCCTTCACATAGAATGATGTCATGTCACTGACGATACATTGAAGCGGCCTGTCGATACGCAGTTCCGTCATAAACAGATTGGGGAAAACACGGCACGGATCGCCCGGCTTCTTGTACTTGTAATGCTTTGCCTCGCTTTTGATCCCGGCTATTTTACAGCATTTATGAGCATACGCAGAGGAAAGAACAAGGCCAGTATCCAAGCGAATCTTGGCGTTGAGCCACCGGTAGCCATGGGACGGGTACTTCATATGGTATTCCTGAAACAGCATAATGTTGCCGATCAGATTCTTTGCTCGTTCAGACGGATTTGACAGTCTCTTTTTCCACGCGTAAAAGCTGCTTCGCCGTATGTTCATCACTTCACACAACAGCTTTACCGGATACTCACCGGACAGCTCTAAGATTATCTCGTATTCTCTTTCCCGTACAGAATTACCGTACCATCTCCCTTCACCTCGTATCCTTTTTTTAACCGAGCTTCATTGATCCTTGCTTTAATGAGTTCACGGATCAGTTCCTCTTTGCTCATGGATTCGAGTTCTTCCAGACTGGCGGCAGATGTGGCAGTCTGTCCCGCTGCATAGTTCCTTGGTGTTCCCCGTTTTGCGGGAAGGTCATAGGTATCTCGGTATAGCCGCATATAATCTCTGGCAGTGTTAATGTTTATGTCGTATTTTTCGCTGGCTTCATACCGGCTCATCTCGCCGGTATATATCCGTCGGCCAATGTCTAATCTTTCTTCTTTAGTGTATTTCACGATAAGCCTCCTGTCCGCATTTGGGCTACCTTTGTCCAGAGATGTGCTTTTGCCTGTCCACATTATGGCACATCCTCTGTCCAAAATGTACCCCCTCCGTGTCCATTTTTAGCTTACCACTTCAGGTTAAACAGCTTGTTAAAGAACCTCATTACGTTAGAAAGACTCCCCTTGTTGCAAGGGGAGCCTTTGATAACCGGCTTTTCCGGTCGTTTACCGCTGTTCTCTTATTCTCTGTTTCCAGCACTTGTGGCACATGGCGATGTAGCTGTCGTTGCCGCCGAGGAGGACCTGGTCCCCCGTCGTCACGACTCTGCCCTGCCCGTCGAGCCTCGCGTTGACCGTCGCCTTGCGCCCGCAGGCACAGACGGTCTTTATCTCCGTCAGCGAATCGCTCAGCTCCATGAGCCGCTGCGAGCCGGGGAACATGTGCGTCTGGAAATCCGTGCGCAGGCCGAAGCACAGCACCGGCAGATCCTCGTCGTCCACAAGGTCGCGCAGCTGCTCTATCTGCGCGGGAGTGAGAAACTGCGCCTCGTCGGCGATTATCACGTCGTGCCGTCCCGCCTTGTGGTACTCCTCGGTAATGTCCTGCTCGGGCGTGATTATCTGCGCGCGCGCCTCAAGCCCTATGCGGCTGCGGACTATGTCTGCCCCGTCGCGCGTGTCGATGCTCGGCTTAATGAGCCACACCGACATGCCGAGCTCTTCATAATTGAACTTCGTTATAAGCGCTTGAGCCGACTTTGATGAGCCCATCGCCCCGAATTTGAAATACAGCTTTGCCATTATCTTCTCCGTTTTGTGTTTAGTCTCAAGTGCGCTGAAGATGCGCCCTGACGCGCTCCATCACCATTTCCATCGCGACAAGGTTGTGCCCGCCCTCGGGGATGATGATGTCTGCGTTGCGCTTGCTCGGCTCAACGAACTGCTCGTGCATCGGCTTTACCGTGCTCAGATACTGGTTCACGACGCTGTCAAGACTGCGTCCCCTGTCGCGCACATCACGCATGATCCTCCTGAGTATACGCACATCCGCGTCTGTGTCGACGTATATCTTTATGTCCATCTGCCGGCACAGCTCCTTGCAGGAGAAAATGAGTATGCCCTCGACGATCACGACCTTCGCCGGGTTCACGGTCACGGTCTTGTCCGAGCGGTCATGCACCGTGTAGTCATATACCGGGCAGACGACGCTGTGCCCGCGCTTGAGTTCCTTCACCGCCTCGACGAGCATGTCCGTGTCGAAGGAATCCGGATGGTCGTAATTGAGCTTTGAGCGCTCCTCGTAGCTCATATCATGGTGCGCCTTGTAATAGTTGTCGTGATGGATGACGGATACATCCTCACCGAAATGCTGGATCAGCTTCTTCGTTATCGTGGTTTTTCCGCTTCCTGTGCCCCCGGCGATACCGATGACCATAACCTTATCCACAGGCATAGCCCTCCCCGTATTTCTTTATCTGCTTTATAATAGCATATATCTTTCCGCGTTTCAATTTGACTTTTGCATTTTTCACTGTATAATTGTGTCAAAGCAAAAACAAGATTTTTTAACGGAGGTAATACTATGTCTGTTCCCACCCCACATATTGCAGCCGAAAAAGGCCAGATTGCAAAGACCGTCCTCATGCCCGGCGATCCGCTGCGCGCGAAGTTCATCGCCGATACCTTCCTTACCGATCCCGTGCTTGTCAATAACGTCCGCGGCGTGCAGGGGCACACCGGCACATGGAAGGGCGTCCCCGTCACGGTCATGGCCTCCGGCATGGGCATCCCCGCCATCGGCATCTACAGCTGGGAGCTGTTCAATTTCTATGATGTCGATAACATCATCCGCATCGGCTCCGCCGGCGCTCTTCAGGACGATATAAAGGTCATGGACATCGTCGCCGCGCAGGGCGCATGCACAAACTCCAACTATATAAACCAGTTCAACTGCCCCGGCACCTTCGCCCCCATCGCTGACTATACTCTTCTGAGCAAGGCCGTCGAGGCCGCGCACGAGCACGGCGTTGACATCAAGGTCGGCAACATCGTCTCGAACGATACCTTCTATGCCGCCGAGGGCACGAACAATGCCGACGGCTGGCGGCGCATGGGCGCGCTCGCCGTCGAGATGGAGGCCGCCGGGCTCTACGCCAACGCCGCCTACGCCCACAAGCGCGCTCTGTGCATCTGCACGATCTCGGACCATATCTACCGCGCCGAGGCTCTCTCCTCCGAGCAGCGCCAGACCTCCTTCACCCAGATGATGGAGATCGCCCTTGACACCGCCGTCAAGATGGCGCAGCTCTGAAAAGTTCCTGAAAGGCTATCGTTAACAATTATTTAGCAATTTTATCATTATAATCCTATTACAATAAGTTTTGGTTGGAAGCCCAGCATCCGGCTGGGCTTCCTTTCCGTCTCATGCCTAAGCTACAAT
>CAKTIH010000162.1 GCA_934565615.1 uncultured Oscillospiraceae bacterium
TACACCGGCAAGCAGAAGCTGGTCGACACCAGCGGCCGTGTTGATAAGTTCAACAAGAAGTACGGCATCAAGTAATTGGTCATTAAATAATCAGGCCTTTACGGCAAAAAGCAGAGCGTCAAAAGGCGCTCTGCTTTTTGCCGTATTTCCTCGGAAAAAATTTTTTCAAAAAAATAAAGGGAAATAAAAATTCGCGTCGTATATATGTAACGAAAGAAAAAACGAAGGGCGGTGTTTTTATGTCCTGTCCCCGCGAAGAGAGAGAACGGCTTGAGCATTACTTTATCGGCAAATACGGCGTGCTGTCAGAGAACAGTCAGGGCCGCGCGCTGCCGGAGCCGGAGTGCGATATACGCACCTGCTTCCAGCGCGACGTTGACAGGATCACGCACTCCAAGGCCTTCCGCCGCCTGAAGCATAAGACGCAGGTGTTCCTCCAGCCCGAGGGTGACCATTACCGCACGCGCCTGACGCACACGCTGGAGGTCAGCCGCCTTGCCCGCACGGTGACGCGGGCGCTCGCGCTGAACGAGGACCTTGCCGAGGCCGCTTCGCTCGGGCACGATCTGGGTCATACTCCCTTCGGTCATGCGGGCGAGCGGGCGCTGAACAGCATATATCCCGGCGGCTTCAAGCACTATGAGCAGAGCCTGCGCGTGGTGGACGTGCTCGAGCGCGACGGGCGCGGGCTGAACCTGTGCTACGAGACGCGCATGGGCATCCTGCACCACACCTACGGCAGCCCGGACGATACGCGCGAGGCGACCGTCGTGCGGCTGTGCGACCGCATCGCCTACATAAACCACGACCTTGACGACGCGATGCGCGCTGGCATAATCGCGCCCGACGCCGTGTCGGCGCTCATACGCGAGCGCTGCGGAGAGCGCAACAGCGAAAGGATAAATTCGCTCATTTCCGACCTCATTGCAAACAGCACGGACGGGGTCATCAAAATGTCCCCGGACATGCGGGAGGTCTACGACTTTTTCCATAAATATATGTTCGACGCCGTGTATCACAACCCGCTCGCCAAGGGTGAGGAGAGCAAGGTATACGGGATAATCGAGGGGCTTTACGGCCACTACACCAAGCACCCTGAGGATATGCCCGAGGACTTTCGCGGCGTCATGGAAAACGAGGGCGTCGAGCGCGCGGCCTGTGACTATATCTCCGGCATGACTGACGGCTACGCGATGGAGAAGTTCGGCGAGATATTCATCCCGTTCGCGTGGACGGTAAAGTGACGCCGCAAAAACTCTGCGAGGCTTACTATCTTTTAGGGGGTGAGCATTCATGGCGTTTCCCGAAAATTTCATATCGGAGCTTATCGAGAGAAACGACATAGTATCGGTCGTGTCCGATTACGTGAGGCTCACCAAGCGCAGCGGCTCGAACATGTTCGGCCTGTGCCCGTTTCACAGTGAAAAAACACCGTCGTTCTCCGTGTCGCCGGACAAGCAGTTTTACCACTGCTTCGGCTGCGGCAAGGGCGGAGGGGTGATAAACTTCATCATGGACATCGAGAACCTGAGTTATCCCGAGGCCGTGGAGTTTCTCGCAAAGCGCGCGAACATGCCGATGCCCGAGGAGACGAACGACGCCGAGAGCCGCAAGCGAGCGCGGATGCTGGCATTGAATAAAGACGCGGCGCGCTTCTTCTACGACCAGCTCTCCACCCCTTTAGGCGAGAGCGCGAGAGAATACATAGGCAAGCGGCAGATACGCCCGGCAACAGTCAAGCGCTTCGGACTCGGAGCCGCGCCCGACGATTGGAGCTTGCTCTTAAACGCGATGGAGAAAAAGGGCTACACCGGGCAGGAGCTTTTCGAGGCGGGGCTTGCGCGGCGCGGAAAAAACGGCGGGTACTACGACACCTTCCGCAACAGGCTCATGTTCCCGGTCATAGATGTGCGCGGGAACGTCATAGGCTTCTCCGGGCGCATCCTCGGCGACGGCGAGCCAAAGTACATGAACAGCCCGGAAACACTTGTATTCAACAAAAGCCGGAACCTTTTCGCCCTGAATCTGGCTAAAAAATCAAAAAGCGGATATATAATTTTATCAGAGGGAAATATAGACGTTGTGAGCCTGCATCAGGCGGGCTTTGACAGCGCAGTCGCCTCGCTCGGCACTTCGCTCACGCCCGAGCAGGCGCGGCTGCTGTCGCGGTACACGAATGAGGTCATCATCGCCTACGATAACGACGGGGCGGGCATAAAGGCCTCGCAGCGCGCGATAGGCATTCTTGAAAAACTCGACATGAAGGTGAAGGTCCTGCGCGTCACGGGCGCGAAGGACCCGGACGAGTTCATCAAGGCCAAGGGGCCGGACGCTTTCAGGAACCTGCTGGACGGCTCGGAAAACCAGATAGACTACCGCCTGCACGCGGTGACGAGCAAATACGACCTGACGGTGGACGAGCAGAAGGTGGAGTTTCTGAAGGAAGCTTCCGACCTTGTGGCGCGGCTGCCGGGCGCGGTCGAGCGGCAGGTGTACTCGATGCGCATAGCGTCGATGGCATGCGTCGCGGAGAACGTGGTCTCTTCCGAGGTCGAGCGGCTGCGCAAGCGCCTGATGAACCGGGCGGCGCGATCGGACGCGCGGCAGATAGCAAAGCCGAGCTCCGTCGTCGCAAACTCCGTGGCGATGAAATACTCGAACCCGGAATCGGCCGCCGCCGAGGAGGGACTGATACGGGTGCTGTATCTCGAACCGGAGCTTGCGTCTGCCGTCGCACTGCCGGGAAAAGAGGAATTTTCTTCCCCGGAGCTTGCACAGATATATTCGGCGCTGCTGGAAAAAATAAGGCGCGGCGGCGCGATCAGCATTGAGACGCTGTCGGACGCGCTGACTTCGGACGAGATGAGCCTGCTGGTGAAGATACTCCAGCGGCCGGAGCGGCTGAGCAGCAGCCGAAAAAGCGCCGAGGACTACATAGCAAAGATCAGAAATCAAAAAATCGACAGCTCCGATTTGCGGGCTTATGCCGAGCATTTAAGACAAACAAAAGGATATGAGGGATAAGATTATGTCAGAAGAACATGTTTACACCGAGCAGGAACTGAGCAAGATGGCCGATGCGCTGCTGGAGGAGGCGGATAACGCAGAGATCCCCGCCGAGCCTGCCAGAGCAAAAAAGAAGACCGCCAAGAAAAAGGACACTGCGCCTGAGCAGAATACCAAGACTCCTGAGGAGCGTCTGAACGAGCTGCTCGAAAAGGGCAAGAAGGCCGGCAAGCTCACTGCCAAGGAGCTGGAATGCCTTGAGGAAATGAACCTTGACGGCGAGGTCGTCGACAAGTTCTATGAGACATTGGAGAAAAACGGCGTCGATATAGACGTCGGCGCTGACGATCTGCTCCCGCCTATCGACGATGTGCTCCCTGACGTTGAGGACCTCGCGGGCATTGAGGAGGTCACGGATGAGGAGATAAATGACACCGACGCGCTGATGGACAGCTTCTCCACGGACGACCCGGTGCGTATGTACCTCAAGGAAATAGGCAAGGTGCCCCTGCTGACCCCAGAGGAGGAGGTAGAGCTTGCGATACAGATGTCCCAAGGCAATGAGGAAGCCAAGCACCGCATGACCGAGGCAAACCTGCGTCTGGTCGTGTCGATAGCCAAGCGCTATGTCGGCCGCGGGATGCTGTTCCTCGACCTGATCCAAGAGGGCAACCTCGGCCTTATCAA
>CAKTIH010000163.1 GCA_934565615.1 uncultured Oscillospiraceae bacterium
GAAAAGGCCCCTTATGATATTTGCCCCAGATAAGAAACGGATTGTTGAAAATGCCGCTGTTCATGCCGACCGCCCCGTCGATCTCGGTATCCACAATGGCGGAGGTGCCGATGACCATACTGTCGGTCAGATCGTGATTTTGGCAGCTTTCCGCTACTTCGTGCGTCAATCGCAGGTAGTCGGCGTTGAACTGAGCCAGATCGTCCGAAAACGGCACGTCGCAGGAGCTGACCTCGCCGTTTTTGTTTTTCACGATGGTATTGACCGCGATGCTGTCATATTGCAGCAGCTCGCACCCCACAGGGAGCAGATAAAACTCTCTGATCTCACTTGCCGTCTTGCCGATGCACCAGCAGAGAAGCATATTGAATTTCAGCCCGTGCTTGCGGCTGAATCTCACAAGCGGCGTAACATCCAGCGTTTTAAAAAACGTCACCATGGGATTCGGTGCGTTCATCCAAAGGTCGAACGCCTCAGCGCGGGCCGTCGTTTTCGGATCAATAACGGTTTGTTTCATTATGCACACTCCCAATACGCCGTCCGCGCATCGTGCAGGCGGTGATAGCGCCTATTTCTCATTGCTGCTTTCCTCGCTCCCCTCTTTGTGCATACAAAGGCCGATCGCAAGGCCGAACAGCATACCGAGCGACGCGCCAAGCCCGCTGTTGCTGCTGTCGGACAGAGAGCCAAGCATAAGGCCGAGGCACATACCAACGCACATTCCCTCCTCTGCGCAATCGTCTCCCGCTTTCCCCTTGCGGATCGTCGGCCGCACACAGAGAAAGGCGATCAGCAGGGCGTCGAGATCCACGGCGCTGCCGCGCGTAAAAAAGACAAAGCATTTTCCATCATGACAGATGTCCCCCTGTTCAGAATAACTGTCCCGGCAGCTTCCGCTTTTCCTTCTTCGGGAAGCTGGCTTCAAATCGTTCAAAGCCCTCCGGGTCTTTCTCACAGACGAAATAGCCCTCCGGGTCTTTGTAGGCGCCGGAGATGCCGTCCAGAAAGCCGGGCGTCAGCTCCTTGATGAGAAAATAATCCGCCTCAGGGTCGTCGGCATAGCAGATACCCTTTGTTTTGGCCGGGACGAAGCCGGACTTTCCATAAAAGTCAATATTGCCGGTGATAGCAAGCGCCCCCGCGCCCATTTCCTTCGCTTTTTCCATGGAGTAGTCGAGCAGCTGCTTCCCGTAGCCTTTCCGCTTGTATGCGGGCGCAATGCCGATGGGGCCGAAGGTCATGATCGGCGCCTTTCGTCCGTCATCGCAGTCGATTTCCGACCGCACATAGATGACCTGCCCGATCAGCTCACCGTCCAGCTCCATGATGAAGTCCAACTCCGGCACGAAGGCAGGGTCATCCCGATAGCAGTGCAGCACATAATGCTCCATGCAGCCGGGGCGGTAGACATTCCAGAAGGCCTCGCGGGTCAGGTTTTCAGCGGCTCTATAATCGTCTTTGGTTTCCATACGAATGGTGATTTTCTTTTCTGACATGGTGGTTCTCCTTATCTTCTATCAATGATTTTGTCAATGAGTCCGAACGCCAACGCTTCCTCTGCGAATAGGTAATTATCCCGCTCGGTGGCATCAGCAACCTCATCGAATGTTCTTCCGGTGTTCTCGGAAAGAATACGGGGCAGCCACTGTTTGATTTTCTGCATTTGCTCGGTCACGATCTGAATATCCGTAACTGGGCCATGCACACCGTTTCCACCAATCATGGGATTTCATCTCCTTTAGAGAATCGTTCGTGCAATCTCCATCGTCACGATTTTCAGTACAGCGCCGCCCGACATCACATAGAACCAAACCTCGCGCGCGTGCTGCGTTTTGGCGGTCGGCGTGGCAATGGCGGCAATGATAATCAGCAGCGCACCGACACAGCCGACGATGGTGGGAATGCTGACCAGCGGGAACAGACCCGGTGTGCAGCTACCGTCAATGGCATTCTGAATCGTTTTATCTAACCCGTCCCGCGCCGCCGCAAAGCAGCAGACCGCAAGCCCGAAAATCAGCACTGCGGCACTTCTCCGTCCCCAACACGAAATGTTTACACGGTTGAAAACCGACCAGCCGATAAAGCCCAGCAGGGCAAGGATCATCAAAGTTGTCGCCGCAGCAACGGCATTTCCAAAATAGAGTTTCATTCTCACTGCACCTCTCAATACTGGATCATGATCGTTCTGCACGCATCACAGCAGCAGGCTTCCACGCTGGTGCGGCCGCCGACCTTCAACCCGGTGAGCTTTACAAATCCTTCCGTGTTTTTGGCGTTTTCCAAGGCACTTGGCACTTCGTTTGCAAAGCTGAACGCGCCATCCTTACTGCTGAACAGATAGCCGTTTCTCATTTCTTTTCCGCATTTCGGACACATCATCATTCCCTCCCATTCTTATCGCTGTGTATTGTACCAATCGAGAACAGCGCTTAGATTTTCCGCATTGACCCGCTCACCGCCATGGAGCATCATATCCAGCATATCGTCCTCCTCCGGTGTGCGGTCTTTCTTTTCGGCAAGGCCCTTGCCTGCGGTTTTGACCATGATCTCCATCATGAGGCGGTAGACGCCGTGCAGCTTTTTGACATCAAAGTTCCCTTGCAGGGTGAACAGCGGAATGTCAGCAGAGATCGCCGACTTTTTCCGCACGCTGTCCGTTTGCGTTCCGGCCTGTCCCATGCCGACACCGCAGACGGCGCGTACCTGGTAACGCTTTGCGGCCTCGGCATAGCCCTTGACAGAGCCTGCCATGATCCAGCCAAGGTAGATAACCTCCGCTCCGGCAAAGACCCGCTTCTTCGCTTCCGCAAGGGAATACGCCGTTCGTCCGGTTTTCTGCGCCAGCAGCTTAGCATAACGCTCTGTGCTGCCGGTATTGGTGGTGTAAATAATTGCGTTCATAGAAACATTCCTCTCAAAAAAGTGAGACGCAGCGCATGATCGGCTTTGCGATCAGCACTGCGTCTTAGCGTCTGGCTTCTTTCGTCTCAATCGTGAAATTCTTTGCGTTGATGATGCTTTCGTGTCTGCACTTTGGGCAGAACAAAGGGAAGTCTTTCAATTCAGTTTCCCGAAATATTTGCAGCCGCGTTTTCGAGCCGCACCAAGGGCATAAAACCCACTGTTTTTTCTCTTCAAGTTCCTTCATATCGTCTCCCTGTCCTTTCTGCAACAGGATTCGACCTTGGCAATGAACTGCTCGATATGTGCATCCAGCAAAGGAGCAACGGAATCTTTATCCTGCGCACCGTCGTAGACGCTGTAGAGTAGGTACATTGGCCCATAGAATTCCAGCGCCAGCTGCATGGCGGCTTCGTCAGTATCTGTCAGCTTACGAAAAATTGCGGCCATGTACTCCAGAGGCCCGCCCGCCAGGTAGTCGTGATGGAGCTGGGCAAGCTTCTGGTCACGGTATTGCTCCAGCGTCAGCATTTTACGGAAATTAGAGGAAAACGGCTCCTTTGTCCAATGGCCAAACTGCGCCATAC
>CAKTIH010000164.1 GCA_934565615.1 uncultured Oscillospiraceae bacterium
GCTTACGCCCGCGACACCTTCAATGTCGATATATAATAAAAAAGCTCGGTTTCCGTTTGGAAACCGAGCTTTTTAAGGTCAGAACACAAGCGCGAAATGCTCTGGTTTGGGCTTGTATTTGACCCCCGATACAAGTCCCATCGCACAGAACATCGTCACCATTGACGAGCCACCATAGCTGAAGAACGGCAGCGTGATGCCGATGACCGGCGTGATGCCGATGCACATGCCGATGTTTATGAACATCTGGAACAGCATTGCTCCGGCGACGCCGAAGCAGATCAGCATATCATAGGTGCGGCTCGAATGCAGGCCGACCCGAAGGATATGGATTATGACTATCAGCAGCAGCGTGACAACGATAAGGCAGCCGATCATACCGAAATGCTCGCCGATGCAGGAGAAGATGAAGTCGGTATGCTTGCCGGTAAAGACCGTGGTGCTGTGCTCATCGTCAACTCCGGTGAGACGCCCCGACGCAAGGCTCATCTTGCTCTGCGTGGTCTGCCATCTGATGCCCCAGCCATCGGGGTCGACGCTCGCATCGTAAGGGGCGACAAGTCTCTGCTTCTGGTAATCCTTCAGGAAGTAGTTCCACAGCAGCGGTATCGCCGAAGCGACCAGCGCCCCGCCTATCGCGAACCAGTAGAGCTTCACGCCCAGCGCATAGAACATTACGAGAAAGACGCCGAGCAGAATGCCCGCGCTTCCGAGGTCGGAGGAAACTCCGACGATCATCAGGAACACAATGCCGAAATGCGCTGCCATCTGCACCACCGACAGGAAGGAATTGATATCCCGGTATTCTTTCAGGTACGTCATCTGCTTTGCCGCGACGACTATGTACAGGACCTTGATGACCTCCGAAGGCTGTATGCCGATACCGGCGAAACGTATCCAGCTCTTGTTGCCGGTGCCGTCGTCCTGACCGAAGATGACAAGCGCGATGAGCAGCAGCACATTTACTGCGCACAGTATCTTCCACTGCTGGCCGAGGATATCTGCATCAATGACCGTAAAAAGCACGAAGCCGCCGATGCCGAGGAACAGCGAAAAGGTCTGGACCGCGATGTACTTTGACGGGGCGGACATGTCCCAGCCGCCCTCCGACATGCCCGTGACTGCGATATCTATCGAGTATATCCCGTATATTGCGCATATGATGCACATTACGAGCAGAAATATATCCGCTCTCTGGAAGAATTGTTTTATATATTTTTTCGTCTGTGTGATATCTGTCACCGCCTTTCAGCAAATTGACACAGCGCCCGCAGCGCCGTAAGATGTATTTTATCACATAATTGCTCTTTACGCAACGCCCCGACGATGTTATAATATCTGCCGGGAATTTTATCGGAATGATTTTATCACAGTCCCCTGCCTGGATTGTTATCACAGTGTTAAAAACAAGCTCTAACAAGCTGTAAGGAGGAGCGCATGTCGGAATATATTTCACACAGCGAACATGATACCGAGGATATCGGTGCCTCCTTCGCGCGCACGCTCAAGGGCGGCACGGTCGTTGCGATGTACGGCGACCTTGGTGCGGGCAAGACGGCCTTCGTTCGCGGCATGGCGCGCGGCATGGGGCTTGACTGCCGTGTCTCCAGCCCGACCTTCACTATCGTCAACGAGTACCTCGGTGAGCGTGAGCTTATCCATTTTGATATGTACCGTCTCTCCAGCGCGGACGAGCTGTTCGACATCGGCTGGGAGGACTACCTCAACCGCGGCGCGGTGTGCGCCGTCGAGTGGAGCGAGAACGTGCAGGACGCATTCTTCGGTGACGAGATAAAGGTCACCATCACGAAGCTTTCTGACACCGAGCGCAAAATCGTTATCGAGGAGGATGGAAAATGCTGATACTCGCTTTTGAATCCTCGGCAAAGCCCGCTTCCGCGGCGCTTGTGAAGGACGGGCAGCTTCTCAGCCAGTATATGCAGTGCAGCGCGCTGACCCACAGCCGCACGCTCCTGCCAATGGCGGAGGACATGCTCAAGAACGCCGAGCTTAAGCTCAGCGACGTTGACCTTATCGCCGTCGCCCACGGCCCCGGTTCCTTTACCGGCATACGCATAGGCGTGTCGACCGTCAAGGGGCTCGCGTGGGCAGCGGAGAAGCCCTGCGTCGGCGTCTCGACGCTCGAAGCGATGGCGTGGCACGGTCTTGCCGCCGGCGGTTATATCTGCCCTGTCATGGACGCGCGCCGCAGTCAGGTCTATAACGCTCTTTTCAAAATAGAAAACGGCCGTCCCGTCCGCATGACCGAGGACAGACCCATTGCGCTCGACGAGCTTTCAAAAGAGGTCACGGCGCTGAATGCTCCGGTGTTCCTCGTCGGGGACGGCGCGGCGCTCTGCTATGAGCATTTCACCGCGCACGGTGTTCCCTGCGTCATGGCTCCGGATAACCTGCGCTGGCAGGACGCCTGGGGCGTCGCGATGGCCGCGGCGGACAAGACCCCCGGCAATGCCGATGAGCTGCTGCCTGTCTACCTGCGTCTCTCGCAGGCGGAGCGTGAGCGGCAGGAGCGGCTTTCACAATCAGTCAATTCTTAAATTGAATATAAAGGAGAACGACTTAAATGAGCAAAGTATGCGTGTTCGACCATCCCCTTATTCAGCACAAGCTGTCTATCCTCCGCGATGAAAACACCAGCGTCAAGGAGTTCAGAGAGCTTGTTTCGGAGATCGCAATGCTGATGTGCTATGAAGCCACCAGAGATCTCCCGCTTGAAGAGGTCGACGTTAAGACGCCCGTCGCCGTTGCAAAGTGCAAGCGTATTTCCGGCAAGAAGCTTGCCATCGTCCCCATCCTCAGAGCAGGTCTCGGCATGGTTGACGGCATGGTCAGCATGATGCCCAACGTCAAGGTTGGTCATATAGGGCTGTTCCGCGATCCTCAGACTTTAGAGCCCGTGAAGTACTACTTCAAGATGCCCGCCGACATTGAGGAGCGCGACGTTATCGTTGTCGACCCGATGCTCGCGACCGGCGGCTCCGCCTCCGCTGCGATCACCTTCCTCAAGCAGGACGGCGTCAAGCATATCAAGCTCATGTGCATCATAGGCGCACCCGAAGGCGTCAAGCGCATGCAGGAGGATCACCCGGACGTTGACATCTTTGTCGCCGCTCTGGACGATCACCTCAACGACCATGGCTACATTGTCCCCGGTCTCGGCGATGCCGGTGACCGCATCTTCGGCACCAAGTAAATAACGCATAAGCGCAAAAAATCAGCGGCATGAATGCTCATGCCGCTGATTTTGGTTCTATATTTTACGGCTGTAAACTAAAAGTTGGGGTACCTGGGTAGCTCCGGGTGCTCCAACTTTTAGCATGTTGAAAAAATAAGAGT
>CAKTIH010000165.1 GCA_934565615.1 uncultured Oscillospiraceae bacterium
GCGGCAAGGTCACCCGCGCTGTGTAATTTAATTTTTGAAATTACCCGAAACGAGCCTGTCTGTAAAAGACGGGCTCTTTTCGGTTCTATTCGTTTTGAAGACAGTCGTCTTCAAAACGAGGAGAATTGCTCTTGATCGCAAATCATCCCACCAGCGCGTCGATGTCCGCGATGCTGAGATGGTGCATCGCCATGTTCACCGCGTAGCCGATGACACGCGCGCCGCTGCGGACGAGGGAGTCGATGCTGCGCGGCGTGACGAACATCCCGGAGAGTGCGTCGCCGCCGAAGAGCCCCGCATCTATCACCGTCGGTATGCCTATCGACACCACCGGCACGCCGAGGCTGCTGCGGCTCAGCTCCTGCCTGTCGTTGCCGACACCGGAGCCGGGGGATATGCCCGCATCGGATACCTGCACCGCGCGGCCAAGCCTGTCGGCCTCGGTGCCGGCAAGGGCGTCTATGGCGATTACGAGCGCGGGCGAAAGCTCCCGGCACAGGACGGACACCTGGGAGGCTGTCTCTATCCCGGAGGTGCCGAGCACACCGGGGCGGCAGAGCGCGAGCGAGGAGAAGCCCTCGAAGCCCGGATGGCCGCTTTTCTTTAAGTGACGCGTCACGAGTATCGAGCCTGCCGCGAGAGAGCCTATCGCGTCGGGCGTAATATCGGGGTTCCCGAGCGCCGCGACGAGCACGCTCTCAGTTCCGCCCGGAACGCACCTGCCTATCAGCGCTGCGAGCGTTCCTACGGCGGAAGCGAAGCCCTCCGCACCGTGTTCAAAGTGCGCCGGCAGGTCGAGCGAGAAATATTTCCCCGGGGCCTTGCCGAGCGCGTGCGCGCCCTCCTCATCGGTTATCTCGACGGCGGTCACGTCCAGCCCGCCCAAATTTTCCTCGCGCGCGATGACGCCGGTAAGCTCCGTGTTTGCTCCCGCGCTCCGGTTCCACAGGCTGCGCGACTCGTCCGCCATGTCTGTCCTGTATCCTGCCGTCATAATTACCTCCGCGAAAAATCAAAATAATCAAGATGTTGTATATTCTTCCCCGGAAATTCCACAATAGGTAAGCACGGCAAAAAATATACGAAAAATGCTGAGAAATTTTGAAAAACCTCTTGCTTTTCAATGCTTTCTTTGATATAATCTCTAAACGCGAGTCGATGTAGACTCAATTTTATAGGAGGAGGTGGCGATTGAAGCATGGCCAACATTAAATCTTCTGCAAAGAGAGACGTTAAGTCCAAGGAACTCAGAGCCAAGAATCGCGCTGATAAGACCGAGCTCAAGACCATGATGAAAAAATTCGACGCAGCCGTTGCCGAAGGCAACCGTGACAATGCCGTCAGTGCCTATAAAGTTGCTGTTAAGACAGTCGACCGCGCGGCCGGCAAGGGTCTGCTGCACAAGAACAATGCGGCACACAAGAAGTCCGCAATGGCAAGCAAGCTCAACGAGATGGCTTAATTGAAAAGAAACAACGAGATGCGTTCCGCGCATCTCGTTTTTCGTTATTGATAGAACGACTGTCTCCTCTTCCGGGGAGACAGTCGTTTTTTGCATCCTATATCAGAGCTTGCGTATTTCGCAGGCGAAAGCGCCGTTGTCGAATATTTCGACCAGCGCCCAGGTCAGCTCCCTGCCGCGCCCCGCGGTGCCGGGGTTCAAGACCTGCACCCCGCCTATCTGCTCATAGTAGGCCTGATGCGTGTGGCCGAACATGGCAAGCTGCGCGCCCGCTTCCTGCGCGGCGTAGACGAGCGAATCCACGCGCCCGTAATTGACATTGTACAAATGCCCGTGCGTGATGAAGGTCTTGACCGGGCCGAGCTGAATAACGTACTTTTCCGGGGAGAGCGGCATCAGATCACAGTTGCCGCAGACGCTGTAGACCGGCAGTTCCGGGAACTCGTGCCGCAGCTCGACCGCGTCCCGGTCGTGGTCGCCGAGGTGTATCGCGGCGTCGGGGCGGCAGCGGCGGACGGCTTCGAGCATAAGCTCGTTATTTGAATGGGTATCGGAAAAAACGGCGACTTTCATATATTTGATCCTTTCGCAATTATCATGTGCACTTACTGTGAATATAATAAAACGAACAGGGGTGAGATGCAATGCAAAATTTTGAACAGCTTGGCCGGGAGCTTGAGCGCCGCGGCAAGACCGAGCAGATAAAGCAGCTTGCCGAGTCCGAGGACGGGGCGAAGCTCGCAAAGCTCATCGACGCAAACGCCGTCGAGCAGGCCGCGAAAAGCGGCGATGGCGAAGCGCTGCGCAGTCTGCTCAGCTCCATGCTGAGCACTCAGGAGGGAAAGCGTCTCGCGGAAAGCGTGCGCCGGATGATGGAAAATTAGGCGCACAGCGCGGTAAACAGGAGGTGAAACGGCCGTGAGCGAGCTTGAGGACAAAATAAACGGCATACTCGGCGACCCTGCGCAGATGGAGAAGATCGCGGGGCTGGCAAAGTCGCTCATGGGCGGCGGTGACGGCGGCATTGAACCGACGGAGAAAACGAAAAGCGCGGGCGGCGGGCTGGACTCGCTCATGCAGAGCTTAGGCGGCAGCGACAGTGCCATCGACCCGGCAATGCTCGCGCGGCTGAGCCGCGCGCTCTCATCGGGCGCAGGGGAGAAAAAGCAGGAGCGCGCGCTGCTGGAGGCGATGAAGCCATACCTGTCCGAAAAGCGCAGGAGCAAGATGGATAAAGCCATCAAGCTTGCCCGGCTTGCGTCGATAGCGCGCATAGCTATGGACGAGATGGGAGGAGACGGCAGTGATTAACCGCTATCAGGGAAACAGCGGGCGCGTCGAGCGCTTCCCGGAGAGCGGGGAGGAGCGGCGCGCACCGCCGAGGGAGCAGATACCGCGGCAGCCGCCACCGCCGGTGAGGTCAAAGCCGCCGGAGCCAGCTCCCGGCGGGCTGCTCAACGGGATTGGAGATATAGGGCGGCTGCTGCCGGATAAGATAGGCGAACTGGAAACGGACGACATCATCCTCTTGCTCATTCTCTATCTCATGTACCGCGAGAGCGGCGACAGTGAGCTGCTGATAATAATGGGAGCAATGTTTTTGCTATAGACAACGGTTTTGCGTGTTCAGAGAGAGCGATATACTGTGGAGAGTGTATTTGCGCCACAGGGGACGGGTGTTCTTAGTAGGACTTTTGCAGCGATCAACTGCTGGTTGCTCCGCAGGGTGACTTTCTGTGCGAACAGAAAGTCACCAAAGAGTCGCACAGGGAGAGGGTGTTCTGACTCCCCCTTGCACTAGACAACAAAAAATGGACAGGAAAACGAAAATAATTGAACACAAAAAGATGGATCATTGGACGCCAGTGA
>CAKTIH010000166.1 GCA_934565615.1 uncultured Oscillospiraceae bacterium
GCCCTGGAGGCCGGGGAGATCACCAAGGTCTACGGTGCTTCCCACGGTATCAAGGGCGTTCTTGATGATAAGCTCTACGTGATGGATGAAGAGGATCCCGAAGAGCTCAAGCTCCTGCTCCATACCCCGTCCTCGGAGCTTGGCTCCTGCCGCTATAAAATAGCGGATCCGGAGGCTGACGACACGGACTATAAGCGCATTCTCGAGATATTCAAAAAATACAATGTGCGCTATTTCTTCTATAACGGCGGCAACGACTCCATGGACACCTGCAACAAGATCAGCCGCTATATGGAGTCCGTTGGATATGAGTGCCGCGTAATGGGCGTTCCCAAGACCATCGACAACGACCTTTACGGCACCGACCACTGCCCCGGCTTTGCAAGCGCCGCAAAATACATCGCGACCTCCTGCATGGAGATCAATAAGGACGCGCGTGTATACGATAACGGAATGATCACCGTGGTGGAGATCATGGGCCGCCACGCCGGCTGGCTCGCTGCGAGTGCTGCTCTGGCGACCGAGTACGGCTCCGGCCCCGACCTTATCTATCTCCCCGAGCGCGACTTTGATATGGATAAGTTCCTCGCGGACGTCGACGCACTGTATAAGAAGAACGGCAAGGTATTCGTCGCTGTGTCTGAGGGCATTCATTATGCCGATGGCACCTTCGTTTCCGAAGCAAAGACCTCCGCGACCGACGGCTTCGGTCATGTCCAGCTCGGCGGGCTCGCCTCCATGCTTGCGGAAGTCATCAAGCAGCACACCGGCGCCAAGGTGCGCGGCATTGAGCTGAGCCTTCTGCAGCGCTGCGGCGCGCATCTCGCCTCCGCGACCGATGTCGACGAAGCGTACAACGCGGGCCGTGAAGCTGTTATTCAGGCTGTCTCCGGTGTGACCGGTCAGATGGTCGCATTTGAGCGCGAATATATCGACGGCAAGTACCACTGCACGATGGTGCTGCTCCCTCTCTCCTCGGTTGCAAACTATGAAAAGAAGGTCCCGCAGGAGTGGATAAACGAGGAAGGCAACGGACTCAAGAAAGAGTTCATCGACTACGTTCTGCCGCTCATTCAGGGCGAGCCGAAGCTCCCGCTTGTCGATTCTCTTCCCAGATATGCCCGCCTTAAGAAAGTTCTTGCCAAGTAAGACGCTTAAAGTCCCCATAATGTTCCAAGGCTGCCGCGTAAAACCGGCAGCCTTTTTGTTGAAGCATCGACGTTTTTGTAGTATACTGCAGGCGGTGATAATATGCTGACACTGAAACAACTGTATATAAGCGTCACTGACGGCAGCCGCCGAAGCTATGGCGGAGATCAGGGCAGGTCCGAGAACGTGACCATGCGCAAGTGCGGCTGCGGAGTTATCGCGGCGGCAGATGTGCTGCTGTATCTGAGCCGCCGGTATGAGTGCTTCAAAGATTTAAGGCTTGATTTATCGGGTACGATAGCTCGGGAGGAGTATGAAAAGCTGACAACCCATCTGCGCCGCCGGTACTTCCCTCTTATCCCGTACTCAGGGATAAACGGAGTTACGCTGATGGCCGGGATGAATCTGTATTTTATGCGAAACAGGCCCCCGTTATCCGCCGAATGGCGTTTTTTTAATCACGATATATGGGAAAGAATTGCCAAAATGCTCACAGATGACATCCCCGTTATCATGGCGGTCGGCCCTAACTTCCCCTTCTTCTGGCAGAACAACCGCACAGTGCTTTATACGAAGGACATCGCTGGGAACTATCACCCGTCCTCCTCTACCAAGGCGCACTATGTGACCGTGACGGGGCTGGATGAAAGCTGGGTGCAGATATCGTCGTGGGGAAGGCTGCTCTACATTAACCGCGCCGAATTTGATGAATATACCAAAAAGCACAGCGCAGGTTTCCTGTGCAGCATTTTGTACATAAAGCACAAATGAACTGACAGCAGCCCCAGCTCCTGATCCGGAGCCGGGGCTGCTGTGCAATATACCGCTTTATTTGTCAAATGCCGGGTTTACGGCATAGACGTTTTTCTGGTCGAGCCGGTCTATCGTCTTTCTCAGCCCCTCTCCGAACCGCTGATAGTGGACTATCTCGCGCTCGCGGAGATAGCGGATGACGTCGTTCACATCCGGGTCGTCACTGAGACGCAGGATGTTGTCATAGGTCAGCCGCGCTTTTTGTTCGGCAGCCATGTTCTCGTTGAGGTCGGCAATGACGTCTCCGGTCACGGCCATAGTTGCCGCACTCCACGGCGTACCTGAAGCAAACTGCGGATATACACCGGCCGTGTGGTCGACAAAATAGGTATCAAAGCCCGCCTTTTTAATTTCGTCCGGCGTCATGCTGCGGGTGAGCTGGTGAACGATAGTGCCTACCATTTCAAGGTGCCCGAGTTCTTCCGTGCCGATGTCCGTCAGCAGGCCCTTGAGTTCAGGGTACGGCATTGAGTAGCGCTGGCTAAGATAACGCAGAGACGCGCCGAGTTCGCCGTCCGGGCCGCCGTACTGCGAGATTATAAATTTTGCAAGCGCCGGGTTCGGGTTCTTGATCCTGACGGGATACTGAAGCTTCTTCTCATATACAAACATAACTCAGCCCTCCGTTTTGCTCTGATATTCCCACGGCCACGGATCCTTGAGCCAGCTATAGCTGTTCTCACCGAGCATATCGCTCTGATCGACCGGACCGTACTTCTCGGCGTACCGGCAGCGGGCTTCCTTGCGCAGCGCGAGGAAGGTCTGATACATGCCGAAAGCTTCCTTATCGTCGGCATGTGTATCGAGATACAGCTCCAGTTCGTCGGTGACGAAGTCTATTGCCATAAGCTCGGTGAGCGGGGTCACAGGCTGCGTATCGTTGACTATATTCATAAACGGCAGGTCGAGTCCCGGGAAAAGCGTGCCGCGTGAAAGAGCCTCGGCGGCTTCATACGCCGGCGTTGCAGAGGTCTGCATGGGCACATACGCTATTGCAAGCGGTGCGGATGCTCCGGGCAGAGTGCCGTAACGGAAATTACTTTCATTCTTATTGCGTTCCAAAAAAATTCCTCCTGTCTTTGATGGGAGACCTCATGGCATGATATGCCGCAGACGGAGGAAAAGTGAAATGAAGCAGGCAAGCCGAAATGTGGCTTGCCTGCTTCATTTATACTGATTTATTATTTGGCTGTAAACTAAAAGTTGGGGTACCTGGGTAGCTCCGGGTGCTCCAACTTTTAGCATGTTGAAAAAATAA
>CAKTIH010000167.1 GCA_934565615.1 uncultured Oscillospiraceae bacterium
GTCCTTCGGGAACTTCGGCAGAACGTGAACGCCGACCTTGATAAGCTCCTTCTCCTTGCTGCCGTAGGGAGTGTCGGTCTCTATCGCGTCGAGGATCGCGCCGAGCTCGTCGCCGACAAACATGGAGACGATGGCGGGAGGCGCTTCGTTCGCGCCGAGACGGTGGTCGTTGCCGGCGGAGGCGACGGAGATACGGAGCATATCCTGATAATCATCAACGGCCTGAATGACCGCGCAGAGCATCAGCAGGAACTGAGCGTTCTCGTATGGGGTGTCGCCAGGCTCGAGGAGGTTCACGCCGGTGTTGGTGCACATCGACCAGTTGTTGTGCTTGCCGCTGCCGTTTACGCCGGCAAAGGGCTTTTCGTGCAGAAGGCAGACCATGTCGTGCTTCTTCGCTATCTTCTGCATGAGCTCCATGGTAAGCTGGTTATGGTCGGCGGCAATGTTCGTCGTGGTGAAGATAGGCGCAAGCTCATGCTGAGCGGGGGCGACCTCATTATGCTCAGTCTTTGCGAGCACGCCGAGCTTCCACAGCTCATCGTTGAGCTCCTTCATGAAGGAGGACACGCGGGTCTTGATAGCACCGAAGTAATGATCCTCCAGCTCCTGACCCTTGGGCGGCTTTGCACCGAAGAGTGTGCGCCCGGTGTAGAGCAGGTCCTTGCGCTTTTCAAGGATGGACTTATCGATGAGGAAATACTCCTGCTCAGGGCCGACGGTCGTTCTGACAGAAGTGGCGTCGGTGTTGCCGAAGAGCTTGAGGACACGCATACCCTGCTTGTTGATGGCTTCCATCGAACGCAGCAGCGGGGTCTTTTTATCGAGAGCTTCGCCGCCGTAGGAGCAGAAGGCGGTCGGGATGCAGAGCACACCGTCCTTTATAAACGCGTAAGAGGTCGGGTCCCATGCGGTGTAGCCGCGGGCCTCGAAGGTCGCGCGCAGACCGCCGGAGGGGAAGCTGGAGGCGTCCGGCTCGCCCTTTATAAGCTCCTTGCCGGAGAACTCCATGATGACCTTGCCGCCGCCGACAGGGGAAATAAAGCTGTCGTGCTTCTCGGCGGTGATGCCGGTCATGGGCTGGAACCAATGGGTGAAGTGCGTTGCACCCTTCTCAATGGCCCAATCCTTCATCGCGTTCGCGACGACAGTAGCGGCGGCGCTGTCAAGGCGCTTGCCGTCGTTTATCGAGCGCTGCACCTGCATGAACACGTCCTTGGGAAGACGCTCTCTCATAACGGAATCGTTGAATACATTGCAGCCGAAAATCTCAGTGACTGTGCTCATGAACTTACCTCGTCTTTCTTCCCGGGGCGCAGCGCCGGCGGGATCAAAAATAAAAATCGGCAAAGATGCCATGCAATACTGCACGACGCCTTTGCCGTTTCAATATGTGCGGATTATAGTGCGCTTTCGCTAATTTGTCAAGCCCCTTTTTGTAGGCTTCGGCAAAAAAATTATAGCGCGGCGGACAAGCCTTACAAACGCTGGCTCCCGGCGAGGGCACGGTTCTTGTACTCGGCCTCTCCGGTCACGTCCCTGAGTATCTCTATCTCCGGCGGGAGACGCCCGGTGTCCGCGCCGTAGGCAAAGAGAATGGCCTTATCGGAGCTGAAGGGATAAACGTCCAGCTCCATGCGCCGCCCCTCGTAGGTGAAGCTGTATTTCTGCTTTATGACGCTGTGCAGCGAGACGTCTGCCTCCATGAGATAGGCCACATACTCCTTCTCGGAAATGGGCTTCTCCGTGACCCAGCGTGTCCCGTCCGGGGCGATGCGCTTCTCGGTATAGAAGTACAGATAGCCGCTGCCGTTCTTCTGCTGGCGGATGCGGCGCTCAGTGTTCTGCCTGACGGGAATAAGATAGGTCTGCATCATCTCGGCGGGCGCAGCGCCGTAGAGCTTCTCAAGCGCGGCGCGGTCGGGCATCGCGACAAGGTACTTCTTCTTGCCCGGCTCGGGCGCAGCCTGACCGATTATGCGGTATATCTGCGCGATGGCGCGGTCGATCTTGTCCTCAAAGTTTACTGAGTTATCAATGACATAGACCGCGGGGTGGCTGCTCCACGCGCGCAGGGTGAGGTCGTCCTTCTCGCGCGCGACCTCGACCGTCTCATAGCGCGCGGCGTTGCCGTAGTTATACGCAAACTCCGCGCCCTTTGCGCAGGTGACGAGGTGGAGAACGGCGTCATACCCGGAGAGCACCTCCTGCTCGGTCTTGCCGAAATGGGCAAGGGTCTTTGTAAACTGTGCGTCGGATATATACGCCTTATCGTCAAGCACGGCACGGTCATAGATAATGAGAACCTTATCCTCCGGAACCATCTCCGCGCCCTTCAGGGCGAGACGCTCCTTGTGAAGCTGATCCTCAATGACAAAATACTGAAAATCCTCCATACTGACGCAATTGCCGAAGGGGCGGATGCCGAAGCCGGAGATAAGCTCCGTCGCCGTCTCAGGTATGGTGATGACCTTCCAGCCGTCCTCCTGCCTGAACTCCTTGAGAATACGGCTAATGAGCGTGGTTTTCCCCGCGGCGGGGCCGCCGGTGAGAACGATGCGGGTGATGCTTTTTGGCATGTGCGCTCCTCCAATCCGGCGTCGGGATGCCGGTAAACGTTCGGGATTTACTCAAAAATTATAGCATTTTCGTATTTCCTGTCAAGGCCCTTTAAAATGCGTCGGTAAATGCCGACTGTTTTGCTCAAATTTAGCCGCGAGACCCCGGATTTTCCCGCGCGCAGGGGCAAAATTGGGGCGAAAGTGGGGAATAAACACCGGAAAAAAGCACAAAAACAGCCCTCTGAACACGACAACCCTTGACTAAAATGCAATTTAGATGTATTATCTATTAGTGGTTTAGTATCCATTTCTATTGAAAATAGAACGGAGGAACTTGTATGAGCATGATTCCTGAAGTAAAATGCCGCCGCTGCGGTGCGACATTTTCTTCCATGCGCAGCCGCTGCCCCAACTGCGGAACCCGAAGGGTCGCACAGAGCGGGCGCGCACCAAGCACCACGCCGGGAACGGTCAAGGGTACCGCTTCCTATGAGCGTGCTGAAACGAACACAAAATGGCAGATGATATTCGGCTTGATCCTTGTCGTCGCGGTTATTCTGGCCGTCATTGTTATGGTCAGTACCAGCC
>CAKTIH010000168.1 GCA_934565615.1 uncultured Oscillospiraceae bacterium
AGCATGTTCTGCCCAGCGATCGCGCCGACATTCACGCTGCCGGTAAAGGTATAGGAGCTTATCTTTCCCGCGTTCACCCCGGTGATACCGCCTGCGGCCTCGCTGCTGCCGCTTATATCCACCGTACCGGTGACGTTCAGGTTACTGACCGAGCCGCCCTCCTGAATTTCGGCAAACAGCCCCGCGCGGGAATGTTTCCCGGAAATGTTCAGACCGCTTATCGTGTGTCCGTTTCCGTCGAAGTCCCCGCCGAAGCTCGGTATGGGCGTGAAGTCCACACCGTCGAGCGATATATCCGCGTCGAGTTCGACCTTCACGCCCTGTGACCATGTGTCGAGCGTACAGCTCTGCGCGAGGGAAACGAGGTCGTCTGCGGTCTTTATATGTACCGCGCCGTCGGCAAAGGCCGGGCTCGCAAAAGAGAGCATGACCGCGGCGGCAAGCAGCACGGAGAGCATGCGCCTTATGGTTTTATTCATTCTTATCCGCCTCCTCGCTTTCCGCAGCGCTTTCGCTGTATTCATCCGCAACCGAGCCTGACAGCACTTTCAACCGCACATCGCCGTCGACAGACGCGCGCATCACGCCGTGGACAGTGCCGTTTATCTCACCGCTGACTATGCCGTCAATGAGCACTCTGCCGCTCGTATCCTTTTTCTTCAGCACTTTCGGCACCGCAAACGTGGTCTTATCCGCAAGGTCGCCGCCCATGAGCAGGATCTGCGGCAGGACGAAGAGGACGAGGAACATTGAGATTATTGTGCCGCGGCCAAGGCTCTGGCCGATTCCGACTATTGCGGCCTCGGATGTCATCTGGCCTATCAGCGTTCCGGCAACGGTGAGTATCGTGCCGGAGGTCAGCACGGTCGGGAACGCGAAGTTCAGCGTCTCGATTATCGCCTGTTTGTGATCCATCTTGTCCTTGAGTTCCTGATACCGCGTCGCGATGACTATGGCATAGTCAATGTTCGCGCCCATCTGGATGGAACTGACAACAAGGTAGCTCATGAAGAAAAGCCCCGTTCCCGTAAAGTACGGTATTGAGAAGTTGATCCAGATACTGCCCTGAATGACCAGTATCAGCATCAGCGGCATGCCGACAGACATGAATGTGAACAGCAGCACCAGCAGAACTATCAGCAGTGACACTATGCTGACAACCATGTTGTCCGTCGCGAAGGACTTCTTGAAGTCATATTCGTTTGTGGAATTGCCTGCGACATAGACATTGCCGTCGGGGTAATACTCCTGTGCGATGCTGCGGATGGTGTCGATAAAGGAATAGGTCTCGTCACCGCTTTCCGGCAGCGTGAGGTAGAGCAGCATACGGCTGTAATCCTCGCCGCTGAGCTGCGCCTTTGCGCTCTGCATCTGCGCCTTCGCGTCCATGAGCATATCTGTCTGCTCCGCGTCGAGCGTCACATAGCCCTCGTCTACCTGGTCGCAGACGAAGAGGAACATATCAATGAGCGGCACCTTGTAGGACGCGATATTGCCCATGAGCTTGCTGTAATCCTCGTCCTCTGCAGCGTAGGCCGCGTACACGAGCTGTGCAACCTCATAGTCAAGCCCAGACAGCTACGAGAACTGGCGCGGTGTGAGGGCGTCTGCGAGCATATAGCCGTCCATTGCCTCGACGTTTGCAAGCCCCATCGTGTAGTCTATCTCGTCGTAGCTCTCAAGCTCCTCAAGAAGCTTTGCCTCTTTCTCATAGTCGCCTGCCGGGACGACGAGTGCAAGCATATTGGAGGAGGTGAAATTGTCTGCCACCATGTTGTCCGCAATCTGGCTTTCATTGAGCTTCGGAGTTGTGAGTGAGCTGTAGCCGTAGGCGTAGGGACACTTATTGGAGAAATGCAGCCCCAGCAGCGCGACGGCGATGAACACCAGCGGCACAACGTGCCGCGTCGCATAGTCTATTTTGCCGACGAAGGATATCTTCGGTATAAAGTCCTTGTGCCGCGTCTTTTCTATGAGCGGCCCGAACAGCACCAGCAGCCCCGGCATGAGGATGAACACGCTGAAAAGCGCGTATAGTATCGCCTTTATAAGGCAGATGCCCATGTCAGGTCCGACCTTGAACTGCATGAACAGCATCGCCGCAAGTCCGCCGACCGTCGTGAGAGAGCTTGTGCTGATCTCCGGTATCGAATGCGCCAGCGCCATTATGGCCGCTTCGCGGATGGGCAGCGTCTCGTGCTGCTCCTTGAAGTGGTTGCAGAGGATGACCGCGTAGTCCAGCGAGAGGGCAAGCTGCAATATGCTCGTGACCGAGTTTGAAACGAAGGATATCTTACCGAGCAGGAAGTTGCTGCCCTGATTGAGCAGCATCGCCGTCACGAAGGTCAGCAGCAGCACCGGCACCTCGCCGTAGGTCTGCGAGGTGAGCAGCAGCACAACGACGACGATGACTGCGACATACACCATGATGACACTGACCTCGGCGTCGATAGTCTCTTGAAGCGTGTTGCCAAGCTCCGTCGACACGAACAGATCATATTCTTTGAGCGCTGCCTTAACCTCGTCAAGCGCCGTAAGGCATTCGTCATTATTCTCGTCATAATCAAAGGTCACGGTGTAGAGCGCCGAGGCGTGGTTATAATGATCCGTCGTCCTGCCAAAGGCAACGCTCTGCACGCCCTTTATATCCGAGAGCGTGTCATTGAGCTTCTCCGCCTCGTCATAGCTGATGTTTGCTACCATGACATCGGCCGTGTCGTAGGTCGTGAACTGGTTCTCCATCACGTCCAGCGCAAGCTTCGTCTCCGCGTCGTCCGGCAGAAATGTAGTAAGGTCGTTTTCGACCTCGACCCAATTGCGCGAAAAGGCCGAGAATATGAGCGACACAACAATGAGCAGGAAGAACAGGTTCCGCTTATCCACGATGAACGTGGCAAGCTGCGTCATAAAGCTGTGATCCTGTTTGGGTTTATTTGACATGGATTCATTCTCCTTACGTAGAACAGATCATATTATTGTGCAAGCTCTCCCTTAATTTCCATCGGCTTATGCCGCGGGGCGTTCGCGATGCCGGTGACTGTACCGCTGTCGTCAACATCCGCTTCGATCTGCACGCTCACCACTCCGAACGGC
>CAKTIH010000169.1 GCA_934565615.1 uncultured Oscillospiraceae bacterium
CCTCTGACGCACTACCGCAGAGCCGCTTTGCCGAGGGCATGGGCTATTTCGGCATGGCGACGGCGCTTGCGACCTCCTGCGCCCCGGCGCTCGGCCTTTACCTGATGAACAGCTTCAGCTACACGGTGCTCTTCCTCTGCGCTGCGGGCTCGATAGTCATAGCGGTCATCCTGTTCCTGCTGCTCAGGCTCAAGCCTGTTGAGGCGACGCCGCACCCGCTGAATGTCAAGGCGCTGTTTTCAAAGTCGGCTGTACCGGCTTCGGCGATCGCGCTGGTGTTCATGCTGACCTTCGGCGCGCTTGAAAACTTCCTTGCAAAATACGCCGCCGAAAAGGCGCTCCCCTCCGGCGGGCTGTTCTTCGCGATAATGGCGGTCATGCTACTGATAGTCCGCTTCACCCTCGGCAAGTACGCCGACAGAAAGGGCGAGGGCATGTTCGTCTACTCCTGCAACGCGGCGATGTTCGCGGCATTTCTGCTGCTCTCGCTCGCGCCGAACAATGTGACGTTCATACTCGCGGCGATCCTTGCGGGCTACGGCTTCGGCGGGCTTGAACCGGCCTTGCAGTCGATGGCGGTTCACTCATCCTCACCCGCAGAGCGCGGCTCGGCTAACTCCACGTTCCTCTGCGCATACGACATCGGCATAGGCCTCGGCGGCGGCATTGCCGGGTGGCTCATCACGGCAGCGGGCTATGAGAACATGTTCCTCGTGCTCTCGGCGGCAAACATCATCTCCGTGCTGATGTACGTCTTCTGGGGCAGACATGACCCGTCGTCCCTGTCATATTCCCTGAGACAGGCACAGAAGAACGAGGTGAAGTGAGATGCCGAATACAAAGGGAGAAAAGATATTCATCGGAATACTCATGTCGGTGCTGATGGCGCTCGGCATGGAGGTATACAATGTGGCCTTCAAGATGGGCTATAACGCCATGCCCGGTGGGCTGAGCAACATGACAAATGCCGTCTTCCCCGATGCTCTCAGGGAAGCGGCATTTATGTGGATATTCGTTTTCATTTTCTCAAACCTCTGGGGCAACCGCGTAGGGCACATGCTCGCCGCGCGCATCGTCCGCCCGGAGAAGGATAACCCGTTCTTTATAACGCTGATGATATCCGGATGCACGGTGCTGATAATGTGCCCGACGATGAGCCTTGTCGCCAGCATACTGTTCAACATCTGCCTCGGCGGCGCGCCGATCGCGCAGCTGCCGGCAATATGGGTCGGGACGGTGCTAAAGAACTTCCCGATGGCGTTGCTGTGGAACCTCTTTGCCGCGGGGCCGCTGACGCGGCTGATATTCCGCGGGGCATGCAGGAGAAATATACAGTTGAAATCTGCGGAAGATAGTATATAATAGTGTTTGCAGGGAAACCGTTTCCCAAATTTTCAAAGCTGTACCACTATAATATACATACCGTCAGGAGGCTATTATGGTTAAAGTTGATCTCACCGGCGCTGCCGGATTCTTTACCGCAGCAGGCCCCGATTATGAGCTTGCCGCGCTCGCGCACAAGACGCTTGCAGACAAAAGCGGTCTCGGCAATGATTTCACCGGCTGGGTGGAGCTGCCCCGCCGCATAAAGGAGACTGAGCTTGAGCGCATAGTCGCCGCCGCGGAGAAGATACGCAGCCGCTCAAAGGCGCTGGTCGTCATCGGCATAGGCGGCTCCTACCTCGGCGCGCGCGGCGCGATAGAGCTGCTGAAACCCATGCCCGGCAAGGACGACCCGAAGGTCTTTTTCATGGGCAACACCCTTTCCACCGACACGATATGCGACACGATCGCCGCGCTCGGCGACATGGACTTTGACGTGAACGTCATCTCCAAGTCCGGCACGACGCTTGAGCCCGCAGTCTCCTTCCGTATCTTCCGCGAGATACTCGCGAAGAAGTACGGCGACAAGGCGGACGAGCATATATTCGCCACCACCGACGAGCACAAGGGTGTGCTCCACGGCCTTGCAGAGCAGCACGGCTGGGAGAGCTTCGTTGTGCCTGACGACGTCGGCGGACGCTTCAGCGTCCTGTCCGCGGTCGGTCTGCTGCCGATGGCGGTCGCGGGTATCGACGTGCGCCGCGTGATAGACGCGGCCATCGCGGAGATGGAGGCGCTCGACCTGCGCTCTCCCGAGAACCCCGCATGGCAGTACGCCGCGGTGCGGCAGCTGCTCTACGGCAAGGGCTACAGCATTGAGCTGCTGGCCTGCTACGAGCCGAGCTTCCGCTTCATGGCAGAATGGTGGAAGCAGCTCTACGGCGAGAGCGAGGGCAAGAACGGCAAGGGCATCTTCCCCGCCTCCGTCGAGTTCAACGCTGACCTGCACTCCATGGGGCAGTTCATTCAGGACGGCCCGCGCACACTGATGGAATCCGTCGTGCGCTTTACCGAGAGCCGCAGCAGCCTCGTATTCCCGTTTGAGGAGGACAACGCCGACTCTCTCAACTACCTCGCAGGGCGCAAGCTCAGCGAGATAAGCCTTGTCGCGGCGGACGCGGTCAAGGAAGCGCACATCACCGGCGGTGTGCCGAACATCGTCATTGAGGTGCAGCGCCGCGATGAGGAGGGCTTTGCAGCGCTCGTCTGCTTCTTCGAGATGGCCTGCGCGATCTCGGGGTATATGTCCCGCGTCAATCCCTTCAACCAGCCCGGCGTTGAGGAATACAAGAAAAACATGTTCCGCATGCTCGGCAAGCCCGGCGCGAAATAATTACTGTTCTTAACTAAAAACGGTGCAGCCGTCCTTTTCGGATGGCTGCACCGTTTTTATATAAGATGCTGTTTCACATTTTCTCGATCAGGCATCCGCCCGTGCGCCGTATCGAGAGCACGCGGCAGCTCCCCGCGCCGAGCACGGAGTCTATACCGGTGCGGAAATCATCGAGCATGTCCTCCGGGACGAAGGCCTGCACCGTACCGGCAAAGCCGCCGCCGTGGACACGGAACGCGCCGCGCCCACCGAGGAGCCGCTCGCAGAGCAGCAGCGTGAAGGCGAGCTCCTGCCGCGCGGTGCTGCCCGTGGGTATCACGTTCTTCAAATACATCCATGATGAG
>CAKTIH010000170.1 GCA_934565615.1 uncultured Oscillospiraceae bacterium
CCCGTTAAGGAGGCAAGCGCCGGTGCGCTTATCGCTGCTGCCGTGGTAAGCATCATGGCGATAATCGCTGCGGTCATCATGGCTATTGTGCTGACCTCCAAGCGCAGCAGGAAAGGGTCCAGACGTCCAAAGCATTGATAGTCTTTGCAGTCTGCTCCCGTTCTATTTTAAGTTCAGTATTATATAAATCTCTCACGAAAGGACTGAGCGCTATGTCGAAAAAGGTTCTGATCATCTCCTCCAGCCTGCGCGCGGGAGCAATTCCGAGTGTCTTGCCAAGGAGTGCGAGCGCGGCGCGAAGGACGCCGGGCACGATGTGCAGTTCATTTCCCTAAAAGGCAAGGAGCTGAAGTTCTGCATCGGCTGTTTGAGCTGTCAGGAGACCGGAAAATGCGTCCTCAAGGATGACGCGGCGGATATCATGGCCGCCGTGTACAACGCCGAGGTCATAGTCTTTGCAACGCCGATCTATTACTACGAAATGTGCGGACAGCTTAAAACGCTGCTCGACCGCATGAACCCGCTGTTCCCGTCGGATTACAAATTCCGGGATATCTATATGATCGCGACGGCGGAGGAGGACGAGCCGACCACCTTCGACAAGGCATATAACGGTCTGCTCGGCTGGGTGGACTGCTTTGAAAAGGCGTACCTCAAGGGCATCGTCACCGGCGGCGGGATAGGCGGAGTGAACGCCGCGCCCAAGCACGCCGACGTGATGCGCAATGCATACGAACTTGGAAATAAACTGTAATATCAGGAGGTCAATAACAATGGCGAAGATAGTACAGACGGCAGGCAGGAACGCTCTCGGCGAGTTTGCACCGGAGTTTGCACACTACAATGACGATGTTCTCTTCGGCGAGAACTGGAACAATCAGGATATCGACGTAAAGACGCGCAGCATCATCACGGTCGTCGCGCTCATGGCGCAGGGCATCACCGATTCTTCCCTCAAGTTCCATCTCCAGAACGCGAAGGCGCACGGCGTCACGCAAAAGGAGATCGCCGCGATCATCACCCACGCCGCGTTCTACGCCGGCTGGCCGAAGGGCTGGGCGGTCTTTAACCTCGCGAAGGAGGTTTGGGCGCCGGGCGAGGGCGATCTGCCATATGAGGACGAGGGGATGCGCGCGCACGCGAAGTCTATGGTGTTCCCTATTGGTCAGCCCAACACCGCCTTTGCTAAATACTTCATCGGCAACAGCTATCTTGCCCCTGTCTCCACCTCGCAGGTCGGCATTTTCAACGTGACCTTTGAGCCGGGCTGCCGCAACAACTGGCATATCCACCACGCCAAGCAGGGCGGCGGACAGATTCTTGTCTGCGTCGCAGGCCGCGGATATTATCAGGAAGAGGGTAAGGACGCCGTTGAAATGAAGCCGGGCGATGTGATCAACATCCCTGCCGGCGTCAAGCACTGGCACGGCGCCGCGCCCGACAGCTGGTTCAGCCATCTCGCAGTTGAGGTCCCCGGAGTCGAGAGCTCCAACGAATGGCTCGAACCCGTCGGCGACGATGTCTACGGCAAGCTTACCATCAACTGATGGTAAATAAAACTTTTCAAACGCGCGGGAATATGATATGCTTTCAGTGATATTTCAAATATAGATATACCCTGGAGGTAAATTATGAGTCTTGACAGACGTCCCGATTCTATGGAAAGGATCACCTCACCCGAGCAGGCGCAGATCTTTATCGACGAACAGCTCAAGGAGCTGCGCGAGCAGATAGGCAATAAGAAAGTCCTCCTCGCCCTCTCCGGCGGTGTTGACTCCTCCGTTGTTGCAGCGCTGCTCATCAAGGCCATCGGCCAGCAGCTCGTCTGCGTCCACGTCAACCACGGTCTCCTGCGCAAGGGTGAGCCCGAGCAGGTCATCGAGGTTTTCCGCAACCAGATGAACGCGAACCTCATCTATGTCGATGCGACCGACCGCTTCCTTGATAAGCTCGCCGGTGTCACCGATCCCGAGCAGAAGCGCAAAATCATCGGCAATGAGTTCATTGAGGTCTTTGCCGAGGAAGCACGCAAGCTTGACGGCATAGAGTTTCTCGCGCAGGGCACCATTTGGCCCGATATTCTCGAAAGCGAGCGCGGCATCAAAGCGCACCACAACGCAGGCGGTCTCCCGGAGGACATGCAGTTCAAGCTCGTCGAGCCGGTGAAGATCCTCTTCAAGGACGAAGTGCGTATCGTCGGCAAGCAGCTCGGTCTGCCCGACGGCATGGTGTTCCGTCAGCCGTTCCCCGGCCCCGGCCTCGGCGTCCGCTGCCCCGGCGCGATCACGCGCGACCGTCTTGAAGCCGTCCGCGAGTCCGACGCGATCCTCCGCGAGGAGTTTGCAAAGCACGGCCTTGAGGGCAAGGTCTGGCAGTATTTCACCGTCGTCCCCGACTTCAAGTCCACCGGCGTAAAGAACGGCCAGCGCGCCTTTGAGTGGTCTGTCATCATCCGCGCCGTGAACACCACCGACGCCATGAGCGCCACCGTCGAGAACATCCCGTTCGATCTCATGTGCCACCTTGTGCACCGCATCACCCACGAGGTACCGGGTGTGAACCGCGTCCTGTACGACTTCACCCCGAAGCCCACCGGCACGATTGAATTTGAATGATCTCTTTCCGGTAAATAAATAGCGACCAGTTTAAACGCTGGTGCAGCAGACCGCTGCACCAGCGTTTTGGTTTGGAAGGAAAAGTGTTCGAGCCCCGTGGAAGATATGCAAAACAAATCAGCCCACCTTTGGTGGACTGACAAAAAGCCAAATCGAAGCCCAGCAAAGCGGGTTCGATTTGGAGAGGAGGAGCAGCGGAGCGAGCGCGAGATGACTTTTGATGCAAAGCATAAAAAGTCGTCGCAAGCGATACGAAGCTTGCGACGACGTGGTGACCCGTACGGGACTCCTCGCCTGCGGGCGAGCCGGGTCGCGGCTCTGACGTGCCCCCGGCACGTCATTCACTACCGGGCAGAAAGTCAAGCAAGTGCAACACCTAAATTATGGAACACTTCGGCAGGTGAGCGCCAGCCGAGGCATTTTCTG
>CAKTIH010000171.1 GCA_934565615.1 uncultured Oscillospiraceae bacterium
GCTTTGCTGTTTTTTCGCTCATATATGTTCGAGACCCAGTCTGCTCCTGAGTACAGACCGGGTTCCTCGACAGACTGCGCAGAGAGCTTTTGCTCTCTGCATTTTTCATGTCATAGAATCACAGATAGAACTTCGGTTCCTTGCGCCCGGCGCACATTTTGATGAGCGCGGCGGAGGCGGCAAGCTGCATCGCCTTGGGGACGCGGCGCTGGGAGAACGGGCACATACTCACGCAGCGCATGCAGCTGATGCACTTGGTCTTGTCGGTGTGCTGCGGGTCGCCCGGATCGATGGCCTCGGTCGGGCACTCCTGCGCGCAGGTGCCGCAGCCGGAGCACTTGGAGCTTGAGGTCGGGTACACGGGGATGCCCTTATACTCCTTGTACGGGCGCTTGCCGGGCATGGCGACAGGGGTAAGCTCCTGCTTTGCCATGAGGGAAGCGAGGAACTTATTGAGCGCCGCAATATCGGACGCGTCGGGACGGCCGGCGCCGAAGCGCTTATCGATAGAGTGCGGGGCGATCATCTCTGCACCGCCGACCACCTTGAAGCCGCGGTTGAGACACAGGTCGCTCATCTCAAGCAGAGCATCCTCCACGGCGCGGTTGCCGTAGACGGCCACGAGCACGGCCTTTGCGCCGTTGCCGTGGACATAGCTCATGCGGTCATACATCGGTGTGGGGATCCTGCCGCCGTAGACAGGGAAGCAGAAGAACACAAGGTCATCGGAGGAAAAGCTGACCTCATAGCCGCGGGTGGTGTAATCGTAAGGGGCTGCGACTTTCAGCTCGTTTGCAATGAGCTGGGCGACCTTCTCAACGCCGCCGGTGGGGCTGAAGCAGATGATCGTGGTTTTCATGAATTCACCTCATATTTTTACGGCGCGCCGCCGTGACAGCAGAGCACGGCAGGCGCGCCATTTTTTACGATAATATCAGATGCGCTTCCACGTTACGCCGTGGGGAATGTCGGTAAGCTCAATACCGGAAGCCTTGAGTTCATCGCGGATGCGGTCGGCTTCGGCGTAGTTCTTGGCCTTCTTCGCGTCCTG
This sequence comes from uncultured Oscillospiraceae bacterium, assembly GCA_934565615.1. Classification (GTDB taxonomy): domain Bacteria; phylum Bacillota; class Clostridia; order Oscillospirales; family Oscillospiraceae; genus Limivicinus. Next base: position 1,052 of record CAKTIH010000171.1, read on the forward strand.
ACGAGCCTGGATCTTGGCCTCGACCTCGGCGTCGGCCTCGCCGGACTCGGAGACGATGGTGAAGGTACCGGCGGCGACGTTCTGCTTCTTCAGCTCCTCGCGTCTCGCGTCGGCTTTCTCGATAAGGCTCAAGCTCAGCACACGGTCAAAGTCCGCAATGGTGGCGAGCTTGGTCGCGTCGTTGGTCTTATACTTGAGCACGTCATACAGTGCGGTGACGGCGAGGGAGGTATTGAGGTCGTTGTCCATCGCGGCGCAGAACTTCTCCTTCATAGCGGCCATAGCGCCGGCGTCAACTTCGCCGTCGCCGGGCTTGAGCGCGGCGATGCGGTTTATGAGCTTGTTGAACGCGGCCTGCGCGTTGTCAAGGTTTTCCCAGGTAAAGACGAGGTTGTTGCGGTAGTGGCTCTGGAGGCAGAAGAGACGGTAGGCGAGGGGATCATAGCCCTTTTCCTGAAGCAGGGAGACGGTGAGAAACTCGCCGCTGGACTTGCTCATCTTGCCGTGACTGGTGTTCAGGTGGTGAACATGCATCCAGAAATTGCACCAATGATGGCCGAGATAGGACTCGGACTGGGCAATTTCATTAGTGTGGTGGGGGAAGGCGTTATCGATGCCGCCGCAGTGGATATCGAGGTCCTCGCCGAGGTGCTTCATGGAAATACCGGAGCACTCAATGTGCCAGCCGGGATAGCCGACGCCCCAGGGGGAGTCCCATTTCAGCGCCTGATCCTCGAACTTTGACTTGGTGAACCAGAGGACAAAGTCGTTTTTGTTGCGCTTGTTGGTGTCCTCATCGACGCCCTCACGCACGCCGACAGCGAGATCGTCCTGATTGAAGTCGTTGAAAACGTAGTAGCGCTCGAGCTTGGAGGTATCGAAGTACACATTGCCGCCGGCAAGGTAGGCATAGCCGGTGTCAAGGAGCTTGGTGATGATGCGGATATAGTCGTCAATGCAGTTGGTCGCGGGCTCAACGACGTCGGGGCGCTTGATGTTGAGCTTCTGGCAGTCGGAGAAGAAAGCGTCGGTATAGAACTTTGCGATCTCCATGACGCTCTTGTGCTCGCGCTTTGCGCCCTTGAGCATCTTGTCCTCGCCCTCATCGGCGTCGGAGGTCAGGTGGCCAACATCGGTTATGTTCATGACACGCTTGACATTGTAGCCGAGGTAGCGCAGGTACTTTTCGAGAATATCCTCCATGATGTAGGAGCGGAGGTTGCCGATGTGGGCAAAGTGATAGACCGTGGGGCCGCAGGTGTACATCTTGACTATGTCGGGATGGTTGGGGACAAACTCGTCCTTGGTTCTGGTAGCGGAATTATATAATTTCATAATAATTGCTCCTTATAATTGCTAATTGCTGCTTGTTAATCAGCGTTTTTGAATACGTCACGGTTGACGCAGAAGTACTCTATGCCGGAATAAAGCGTGGTAACGACGATGATCGCGGTGCAGACGATGTTTACAGCCGGGTACTGAGAGAACACCAGCATTGCGCCGAGGCCGACCATTGTGCAGCCGGTCTTGAGCTTGCCGGAGATGGCCGCGGCGATGACGCGCCCCTGCTCGACGGCGAGCAGACGCAGCCCAGACACCGCAAACTCACGGAACAGCACGATAGCGACGCACCATGCGGGCATCTGGCCGCGCTCAATGAAGATGCACATTGCCGCGAGCACGAGCATTTTATCGGCCAGCGGGTCCATGAATTTGCCGAAGTTCGAGACCTGATTATAGTGGCGCGCTATGTAGCCGTCGGCAACATCGGAGAGACAGGCGATGATATACACCGCGAGCGCCCAGCCGAAAAGGTTCTGGTACGCGAGAACCATGAATACCGGGATAAGGATGATGCGGAAAATGGTGATCTTGTTTGCGGTAGTGTTCATACC
>CAKTIH010000172.1 GCA_934565615.1 uncultured Oscillospiraceae bacterium
TACTCTTATTTTTTCAACATGCTAAAAGTTGGAGTACCCGGAGCTATCCAGGTACCCCAACTTTTAGTTTACAGCCAAAAAAAATATCCGGCAGGAATTTCCTGCCGGATAAATCAGTTATGCGTTTTGGCTTTGCTCGGGGATGTGGATCTCTTTTATCGTGAAATCCTTACCCGTGAGCACAGTTTTTTCAAAGCTTCCGCAGTTCGGACAATAGCCCTCATGCTCAATGACATTGAAGATCTCGTCGCAATCGTCGCACTCGGCCATGCCGGGGACAGTCTCAAGAATGAGCTTTACGCCCTCAAGCGGTGTCCCCTCGACGACGGGCGGGAACAGCTCCTCAACGTACTGCGGGATGACGAGCGACAGCTCGCCGACCTCGCAGACGATTTCGCTGACCGCTTTGACGTCATTTTCTTTCATGTAGTCGAGCACGGTCTTGCACATGCTGCGGACAATACCTATCTCGTGCATGTTTTATATCCCAAGCTTTTTCTTGGCAAGCCTGCCGAGCGTCGCGGGAGCGTTGCCGACAGCGACCATGAGCGTCTGATAATAGGGCTTGTTGCGGTTGTCGAGCGTCTTTTCAAGGTGAATCGCGTCGAACTTGCACTTGGTGGTGCATATACCGCAGCCAACGCACAGATCCTCGTCGATGACCGCGCAGCCGCAGCCGAGGCAGCGCTTGACTTCCTTCTTGATCTGCTCCTCGGTGAGGTCGCCGCGCAGATCCTTGAAGGTCTTGCGCGCTTCCGCAGCGCAGCCGCAGGCGGCCTTCTGGCGCGGCGCGGTGTCAAAGCTGCCGATGGAGACGGCGACCGTCTTTGCGTCGAGCGGCTTGTAGTCGCGGTGGTCGCGCCCGAGGTGCTGGGTCTGGCCGGGATGCACGTAGCGGTGGATGGAGATCGAGGCTTCCTTACCGGCGGCGATCGCGTCGATGGCGAACTTCGGGCCGGTCACGACATCGCCGCCCGCGAACACATCAGACTCGCCGGTCTGATAGCTGAGCGCGTCAACCATGACAACGCCCTTGCTGCTGAGCTGGATGCCGGTACCGGCGGAGATACCGCCGAGGTCGATCTTCTGGCCGATAGCGGAGATGACCGCGTCAAGCTCCAGCGTCTCGAATTTGCCGGTGCCGACGGGCTTGCGGCGTCCCTTCGCGTCGGCTTCGCCAAGCTCCATGACTTCGACCTTCATGCCGCTGACCTTGCTGCTGCCGAGAACCTCGACCGGGGCGGCGAGGTACATGAACTTTACGCCCTCTTCCTCGGCCTCGGCTATCTCGTCGGCTGCCGCGGGCATTTCGTCCCTGCCGCGGCGGTAGACGATGGTCACATCCTCCGCGCCGAGACGCAGCGCCGTGCGCGCGACGTCTATCGCGACATTGCCGCCGCCGACTACCGCGACGCGCTTGCCGATGCTGACGGGCTTTTCAAGGTTAACGTCACGCAGGAAGTCAATACCGGTGAACACGCCCGCAAGTTCCTCGCCGGGAACGCCGAGCTTTACGCCCTTGGATGCGCCGATGCCGAGGTAGAAAGCCTTGTAGCCCTCTGCACGAAGCTGCGGCAGAGTGACATCCTTGCCGACCTCAACGCCGGTTTTGAACTCGACGCCGAGCTCACGGAGAATGTCTATCTCCGCGTTCACAACGGCCTTATCGAGACGGAAGCCGGGGATGCCGAGAGTGAGCATGCCGCCGAGCTTGTCCTCTTTTTCAAACACGGTGACGGGATAGCCCTTGACCGCGAGATAGTACGCGCAGCTAAGACCCGCGGGCCCCGCGCCGATAACGGCTATCTTCTCTGTGTAGGGTCTGCCGATCTGGTTGAGCATCTTCGGCACGAAGCGCGTGGAAGCGTCAAGATCCTTATCTGCGATGAACTTCTTGATATCGTCTATCGCGACGGAGGCGTCGACAATGCCGCGGGTACAGGCCTGTTCACATGCCTTGTTGCATATACGGCCGCAGACGGCAGGGAAGGGGTTCTCTTTCTTTATGAGCTCAAGAGCCTCAGTGTAGCGCCCCATAGAGGCGAGCTTTATGTAGCCCTGAACGGGGATATGCGCCGGGCAGACAGCCTTGCAGGGAGCAGTGCCGCTCTCCATAACGTCGCTGCGGTTGGTGCGGTAGTCGATGTTGTAGGTCTTGCTGTCCCAGGGGACGGAGACATCGGAGTTGTACGCGTCGGAGACGGTGGGATTATTGATGCAGTTTTTCTGGCCGAGCTTGATGGCGTTGGTCTGGCAGTTCTCAACGCACTGGCCGCAGGCGACGCACTTTTCCTTATCGATCTTCGCGGCGAAGTTCGAGCGGATCGCGTTCTTTGCGCGGAACATTTCGGCGATGCGCAGGGCAAAGCAGGAGCAGCCGCAGCAGTTGCATATTGCGGTCGATTCCTCGAAGCCGGGGGTCTGGTTTATCTCGTGGACAAGGCCGTTGTCCTCGGCGCGGCGGAGGACCTCGTAGGCCTCCTCCTTGCTGATAAGGCGGTGTGCGCCGGACTTGCTGTAGGTGATGGCATTGTCGTTGAGGTACATGCACATGTCCTCTTCGAGATGGCCGCAGCCCTCGCCCATAAGGCGGCGCGCGCGGCGGCAGGAGCAGGGGCCGACGGAGATAGCCGTAGCGTTCTCAATGAGCGTGCTTATCTCGTCGTAGGAGGCGGTGCGGCTATTGTTCTCAATGGCGCTCATGACAGGCATGACACGCATAAAGCACATGCCGGTCTTGCCGGAGTTGAAGACAGGGGCGACCATCGCGAGACGGCGGCGGGTGTATTCCTCAAAGCAGTAGCCAAGGTCGGGATAGCGGTCGCATTGTTCGCGGTTGGAGAGTATGCCCTCCATGATGCCGGGAACCCAGATAGGATAGTAGTAGCAG
>CAKTIH010000173.1 GCA_934565615.1 uncultured Oscillospiraceae bacterium
GCGCTTGGCGGCGCGGAGCACGTGACGGCAGTGGACGTATCGGAGAGCGCCGTTGCGATGGCGCGTGAGAACGCGCGCAGAAACGGACTTGAGGACAGGATGGACTTCGTCGCGGCGGATGTGTTCGACCTTCTGCCGGAAGTGAAGAAGGGCGAGTATGACTTCATCATCCTTGACCCGCCGGCGTTCACAAAGTCGCGCAAGACTGTCGTCCGCGCCGAGAAGGGCTATAAGGAGATAAACCTGCGCGCACTCAAGGCGCTGCCGCGCGGAGGATATTTCGCGACGGCTTCGTGCAGCCATTTCATGCCGTCGGAGCTGTTTGTGAAGATGCTGCGCTCTGCGGCGCAGGACGCGAATGTCGAGCTGCGGCAGATCGAGGCGCGCCAGCAGGCACCCGATCACCCGATACTCTGGAATGTTCCGGAGACGGATTATCTGAAGTTCTATATTTTTCAGGTCGTATAACGCGGTAAAGGATAAATGCGTATGGATAAGCTGAGAAAAGCCCTTGGCTGGGGGAAAAGGGAAGGAATCATCGCGGCGCTGTTTTCTGCGGTGTTTGCCGCGGTATATGTACTGGGACGGCATATCGTATACACCGGCGGGATCAAAGGCTACCCGACCGAGAACTATATGACCGCGCCTTCGGCAGGGGATGTACTGTGGCTGCTTGCTGCATTCGTGCTGTGTTATGCCGCGATGGCGCTGCTGAGCATTATAATCGATAGGCTGGAGTCCCCGGCGGGCAGCGGCAGCAAGAATAAAAGGCTGCTGATATTTGTGTTTGTGCTCCTGCTGCTGGCATGGACGCCGTATCTGCTGAGCTTTTATCCCGGCAGTGTTCAGGGCGACTCCTTCTTGTCAATAGAGCAGATGATAGAGGTAGGGCATCCCAACAACAACCATCACCCGGCTGCCTATACACTGTTTCTCGGTATATTTCTGAAGATCGGCGAGCTTTTCTCCGACTACAATATAGGCATATGCTGCTACTCGGTGGCGCAGTCGGCGCTTATGGCGCTGGTCATCTGCCGCGCGGTGGGCTTCCTGCGGGAGAACGGGGCGCACAGAGTGTATATGGCGGCGACTATAGCCTACTATGCACTGGAGCCGCTTTTCGCGTCATATGCGATCGCACTGTGGAAGGACCCGCTCTATTCGGCGCTGCTGCTTCTGCTGTCGATACAGCTTTATACCGCCCTGCGGAGCGGGAGCGTCGACCGGCGCGGGCTTATCCGCATGCTGCTTACGGCTCTCGGCGCGGCGTTTTTTAGGAACAACGGCATATATGTAGTCATCGTGGCTGCGGCGGCGCTGGCGATAGCGCTCAAAAATCACCGTAAGCTGATAACCGCGTCGTTTGCGGGCATCATTGCGCTCTATTTTGCGGTCACGAGCATCGGGTACAGGGCATGGGGCATAGAGCAGGAGTTCGTCGAGAGCGTCGGCATACCGATACAGCAGATGGGCGCGGTCATTTATTATGACGGGAACATGTCCGAGGCCGATGAGGAGTATGCTTATCAGCTCATGCTGCAATGGTGGTGGAAGGAAAATTATGCGCCCTGCCTTGTCGACCAGATAAAATGGAACTACTTCTTTGACGAGGATTTTCTTGAGCAGACAAAGGCCGAGTTCATAAAAACATGGATAAGCATGGGGATCAAGAACCCCGTCACCTATGTGCGCGCTTATCTCATGGAGACGCACGGCTACTGGAAGCCCGGAGTGCAGGACGGGTATGGCTATATTGACTTCATCCCGGAGACCGTCAACGGCGCAGATCTGTACGGCATCAGAATGCGGGATGTGTTTGAACAGATATTCGGCGTTTCGATCGCTGAGCCGATAGAAAACATAAAAGGCGCGATAGGCAGCGGAACGCTCCTCTGGGTCATTACCGGCTTCATGCTTCTGGCAATAATAAAGCGCCGCCGCGGCGCATGGATCGCGTATGTGCCCGCGCTTGCAAACTGGCTGTGCATCATGATCGCCGCCCCGGCGGCCTACGGCATGCGCTATGTGTTCATATTTGCGCTCGGCCTGCCGGTATATCTGTTCCTGCCGTTTATATGTAATAAGAAAGACTGAGTTTATATTATTCGCTTGACTAAATGCCCAAGCGGGAGTATACTGCAATTACTTCAAAAATTTGAAACATTGCGGCTCCCGCACGGAGGTATTTATGGATAAGAGAGAGCTTATGCGCGCGGTAAAGTTCACGCTGTTTTCCGCCAGCGCCGGGATCATTCAGCTTCTGAGCTTCACGCTGATGAATGAGGTTTTCCGCTGGAATTATTGGGTGTGCTATCTTACTGCACTGATCCTGTCGGTGCTGTGGAATTTTACGCTTAACCGCAAGATCACGTTCCGTTCGGCCAACAATGTGCCGATCGCGATGCTCAAGGTCGCGGCGTATTATCTTGTGTTCACGCCGCTGTCCACTTGGGGCGGGGACAAGCTCACCGGTATGGGCTGGAACGAGTATGTTGTGCTTGCCGTTTCCATGCTGCTGAACTTTGCCACGGAGTTTCTGTATGACCGTTTCGTGGTGTTCGGCGGGAGCATCGACACCGCGGTATCAAAAAAACATGGGGAATCTTGAAATTTGCTCTTGACAAATCTGTAAAAAAAGGTATAATAACCCTTGCGTTTAGCGGGATTGTGTAGTGGTAGCACAGCGGACTCTGACTCCGTATGCGAGGGTTCAAATCCTTCTCCCGCTGCCATATCGCTGCGAACATCAGTTCGCAGCGATTTTTATTTTTTGTATGCTTATATTAAAAAGGGTTCTATGTCAATAGTTGGGGTAGAGCTTAGCAAAAAAAAGCAGTAGAGGCGTGGGCGGCGTGGTGCCCACGCCTT
>CAKTIH010000174.1 GCA_934565615.1 uncultured Oscillospiraceae bacterium
TCTCATGCCCGCACAGCACCTTGATATTGTGCCGGCGGTTTATATGCTCACCCTTGAAGATGGAGGGGAAGATAGCCAGCGTTTTCAGCTTGCTCGATCCGAAAAATACCATGACAGACAGAGACCTGTTGAGCCCAAGACGGTTCTGGTTCGGAGTCGGCATCATGCCGCCGCCGTAATAGCGGCCGTTCATCGTCGGCGCGAGCCACACCTTTTTGTATGGGCAGTTTATACCGTCGACGGTAATGACGGCGTCGCGCGGCTTATAGTGGAACAGCAGACCCTTTATCGCGATGCCGGTATAATTTATCTTACTGTCGCCCTGTTCGCGCAGACGGTCGCCGACCTCGCAGCAGTAGCCGTCTATGCCGTAGCCGATGCCGTTTAAGAACTTATATGTCTTTCCCTGCACGGTAACAGTCGGCAGATCTTTTATGTAGTCGTTTATGAGTACCGGGGCGTCAGCTGACGCACCGGCGATATCACGCAGAAAATCGTTGCCGCTTCCGGTGGCGTAGTAGTATATTTCGTTTGACATGCAGGACGGGTCAAAGTCGTTTATGAATCGGTTCAGAGTTCCGTCGCCGCCGCAGATGACAAGCTTATCATCCGCGCCCAGCGAGCGCTGAAATGCCGCGGTATCGGTGATGTCAGTCATGTCGGTAAACGTAAGTTCACCGTTGTGCAGAATGTCTTTCAGCTTTTCCGCGCCTTCCTTGCCGCGCCCGTTGCCGGCCTTGGGGTTATATAGTATCTGCCAAGTCATGTCTTATTTCTCCGCTTTTATTTCTCTCATTGAAGCTAATGGTACGTCGTTTCCGTGCGTGAAGCCCGCTCCGGCTTTCAGCGCCTTTGCGTTCCTGATAATGTACAGCACGAACGACAGCAGCATCATTGCCGTGCAGACAGCGATCATCGCATTTGAAACCGACACCGGGATGCGGTACCAGATGATATGCGTCAGCATCATTGCGTACAGAAGCCCGGTCGTGACCTTGCCGTGCCAATCGGCGCTCATAACAAGCCCGGTCTTTCTGATGACGATAAGGCTCATTATCCCCGTCGATACCTCCTTGAACGTGAGGAGCAGGAGCGGCAGCAGCATAAGCGGATAGCGCGTGAGCAGGCACAGCAGCATTGCCGCCTGAGTGAGCTTATCTGCCACAGGGTCAATGATCTTGCCGAGGTCGCTTACCATATTGAAGCGGCGCGCGATATATCCGTCGGCCGTGTCGGATATCCCGGACAGCGCGAGCAGCGCCGCGGTTTTCCAGAAGTTCTGTTCTACGCAGTAGGCGTAGACGAAAAACGGAATAAGAATAAGCCGAAACACAGAAAGCATATTCGGTATGGTGATGCAGTTTTTCCAGATACTGCCTTTTATGGTCTCTTTGTTCATACATGCCGCCCCCTCTTTTTTAGTATTTAACCGGGAATTTGACAACCGAATATCAAATTAACTTCAAGTATTGTTGAAGTCAAACTGTGTTTGTACTGAACATGATAAGGAATTTGCGGACTTTGAACAAATTATGAAGAAAGGGCTTGCAATTACAGATAAGCTGTGCTATATTGTCATTGCTTCAATTAAATAGCCATTGAAGCTTTCAGAATCGTATTCCGGAATGCGAGACTGGAAGTGGAGGAACTCTGGAGAATCTCATTTATTTGAGTGCCGAAGGTGCAAGGTCGTCAGACCGAATCTCTCAGGCCAAAGGACAGAGTGGAACACAGCTTTGCCTTGCTTGCAGTTGTCCCGCCTTGTTCGGAGTTTCCGACACAGGGGCGGGAATTTTTGTTATCGGGGGAAGGAAACATGCAGGCAGTTTTAAGCATTGTTCAGAAAATTAACTTCTATCTTTCGGATTACATACTGGTGATCCTGCTTGTCGGCACCGGTATATTCTTCAGTATAAAGACGCGGTTCGTGCAGGTGCGATGCTTCGGTGAAGGTATGCGCAGCGTGTTCGGCAAGATAAGCCTGCACGGTGGGAAGCAGGAGAGCGGACTCAGCTCGTTCCAGGCGCTCGCTACAGCCGTTGCGGCGCAGGTCGGCACCGGAAACATAATCGGCGCGAGCGGCGCTATCCTTACCGGCGGCCCCGGCGCGATCTTCTGGATGTGGATCATCGCATTCTTCGGCATGGCGACTATCTATTCCGAGGCAGTCCTTGCGCAGGAGACAAAGACCGTCAAAGCTGACGGCACAGTCCACGGCGGCCCAGTCTACTACATCAACAAAGCATTCCCGAACGGCTTCGGCAAGTTCCTCGCGGGCTTCTTTGCCGTGGCCATAACTCTGGCACTCGGCTTCATGGGCAGCATGGTGCAGTCAAATTCCATCGGCGAGACCTTCTCAAACGCGCTCGGCATCCCCACATGGGTGATTGGCATTGCCGTCACGGTCATCGCCGGGCTTATCTTCCTCGGCGGCATTCAGCGCATCGCATTCGTCACGGAGAAGCTCGTCCCCGTCATGGCGGTGCTCTATATTCTCGGCGGCCTTGCCGTCCTCATTATGCGCATCAGGTTCATTCCTGAGACCTTCGGCATGATCTTCAAGTACGCGTTCGAACCCAACGCCATCATCGGCGGCAGCCTCGGCTACGCCCTCAAGACCGCTATCAGCCAGGGCGTCAAGCGCGGCCTGTTCTCTAACGAAGCCGGTATGGGTTCCACCCCGCATGCGCACGCTATGGCAAACGTGAAGAAGCCGCACGATCAGGGCGTAGTCGCCATGATCGGTCTGTTCATCGATACCTTTGTCGTCCTCACCATGACGGCTCTCGTCGTTATTTCCTGCCTCTATGCCGATAACGGAGTACTCGCCTCCGGTGCAGCTGACGGCGTGAGCAAATCGAACATGGC
>CAKTIH010000175.1 GCA_934565615.1 uncultured Oscillospiraceae bacterium
CCCTGTCGATGTTGTCGCAGTAGAGCACATTTGTGCCCATGAGCAGCGCGTCGCGTATGAGCTTCTCCTGAGTCTCGGCTGCCGACGCGCCCATCTCTTCGGTCGCGCCGAGTATGACGTCGTCATAAGCGCGCAGCTCCAGCTTGTCGGTTATTGAGGTGTAGGTGCCGTACTGGTCGACAGCGCCCGTCACCGTAGTCACGCCGAACTTCTGTCCGGTGGGTATGACGCCCTCCTTGAGCTTTGCCGCGCGGTCAAAGGTGTTCCACTTGCGCCACTCGACGCTGCCGTGGTGGTTTGCCGGCAGCGGCTGGCGCTTTGCAAACTGCGCATAGAACATCTCCGTGCGTGCGTTCTCCAGCAGCTCCGTGTCATAAAAGGCCTTGAGCTCGGGACTCAGAGTCTTGCCGTCGGTGAAGCCCGTCACCTCGCCCGTGCCGGAATTGACGTAGCCGCCCGTCGCGTTCACGACAGTCCCCGCGTCCGCAAAAAACTGCAAATCAAACTTAAAATTTCTCATATTTACTCCTTCTTCTTTCATCCGCCATAGGGCAATTTAATGCCCTGTGCTTTTGCTTCGTAGATGCGCTTCTTGAGCGCCTCGCGCTCATCCCTGGTCATGCTCCTCGGGTCGGCCGTCATGCTGCTCGCCGCCATGTTCCCGGCGATCTCCCTCGGCCTTGCGCCGCCATAGCTCACCGCGCGCGTGAGCGCCTCAAGGCTGCGCCTTGCCGCCATCGCTCCGATCTCATCTCTGTGCAGCGCGTAGTACGCGTCCGCGAGCGTTAGCCCCGTGTGCGGCGCGGTTAGCCTCAGAAACTCCGGGTCCTCCATCTCCCGCTCAAGGCTGAACTCCGGGAAGCTCTCCTTCAGCGCCGCCTCCTGATACGCAAGCTCCTCAAGGTGCCGCCTTATCTCCTCGCCGCTGCCGAAGCCCGTCGGCGTGCGTATCAGCTCAGAGAGTGCCTGCGCGTCGATATCCTCCGGTGCGGTGCTCTCAAGTCCGTATTTCTCCCCCAGCGCCTCCAGCACCGGTTTGAGCCTGCCGAGCAGCTCCTCGCTCCCGTGCCTGTCTCGCAGTCGGCGGCGTACTATCTCCTGCACCCTGCTGTCAAAGCAGCTTTTGTACTCAGGGTCTGCCATCAGCTCGTCCCAGCCCGGCTTGCTCCTCTCCTGCTTCTCCGTCCCCTGCATGCCCTCCTGCCCGGCGTCGGCAGCCTTTACGCCCGTTTCCGGAGCCGCCGCCCCGGTCTTTTCTTCCATTGCCTCGCTCATGCTGTTTTCCTTCATTGCCTGTGTCCTTCTCCTTAAAAAATATCCCCTCCGCGGCGGGGAACAAGGAAGCTCTGCTCAAATTCAGAGCTTCCTGTTAAGGGCTATTTGTCATCTCTCCTGTGCTTACCGCTGCCGCTTCCGCTCCCCTTCGCGTTCGCTGCAAGCTTTGTCTGCTCCTTGCTCTCGGACGCGGCTGTGCTCTTGCTCTTACTTGATGCGCCTCCGCCGTACCATACGCCGCCACCGCCGCCTGACGATACGCCGCCTGTGCCGAGCATCCCGTTCTTTCTCAGGAACTCATTTCTGATCGCGTCGGCCTGCGCCTGTGACATGCCGCTCTGCTTCAGGTCGTCCGCATTCGCCTCATAGCCCGTCGATGATATCAGGCTCATCAGCGTCTGGAACGCCTTCTGCTGCCGCTCGTAGTCCTGCTGTTCGAGCTTATAGCCCAGCTCCTGCTGCGCCTTCGCGTCGCTGAGCCTGTCGCGGTACCTGTTATACTCGCTCTCTCCGCGCTTTACCGCCATCGCGTACTTCTCGCTCAGCGCGTCTCCCTCGCTCTTATAGCGGCTGTAGGCCGCGGAATAGAGCTGCGGCATAACGTTTCCGAGCTTTTCCAGATACGCTCCGTACTGCTCCTGACCCACCGCCTGCGAATAGCTTGAGCCGTAACCGCCCGTGAGCGCCGCCGCCTGACCCATCGTGTCTTTCATCGCGAGCCTGCCCTCGCGCGCGTACCTGTCCCTGTATGACATGTACAGCGGGTCGCTGTTCATGTCGTAGCGGAAGCCCTCTCGGTTGATTATCCTGTCGTAGATCCTGCCTATCTCATCGTCGTAGCTGCCGCTGAACGACGGCAGCTCCTGCTCCGCCTGCCGCAGCGTCTCCATCGTGCTCTCATAGTTTGTGCCGGTTCCCTCCGCATGGAGCACCTGTGTCCTCGTTCTCTCCTCGCCGGCCTGCTCTTTTTCGACGGTTTCTTCTCTGTCCATCATCTTCCTCCTGTCGTCCGCCTCATATCTCCCGCGCGCTCACGTGCTCCGGGTACTCCCCCGCCAGCAGCGCAAAGCCCGCGTATACCGTGTCGAAGCTCTCCCTGCACGCCCCCTCGCAGCCTCGATCCGGGCGGCAGCGTATCTCCTCCGCCCCCGGCTTTCTCAGGATCTCCGCCCTCATCTCGGGCCGCTGCGATACGTGCCTTTCCAGCGCCATCATCAGTATGCTCTCCGCCGCGCATATAAGGTCGCGCCCCTTTTCACCGGCTCCCGCGTGCCCCTCGGCGCGCAGCCGGTATTCACTTCTGTAATAGCATACCCTTGTCATCGTCCGCCTCCGGGCAGCGCCGCGCTGTAGGCGTTGCTGCGCGCCCGCTCCATCCTGCCGCTCTCCTTGCCCTTAAGGGGCTTTGCGGCCTTCTTCGCGGTCTTTCCGACGGCGGCGCGCCCCGTGATGCTCTCCATCAGCGCCCCGGCCTTGTCCGGTTCGTATTTCTGCGTCAGCGCCAGCGCATACTGCTGGTACATCGCAAGCTCCCTCTGCATCGTCCCGTTGTACGCGAGCCTCTGCATCAGCTCGTCCTTGCCCT
>CAKTIH010000176.1 GCA_934565615.1 uncultured Oscillospiraceae bacterium
TATGTTCAGTGTGCTGTCCCCCGGGAGCATCGGCAGCGCCATCAGCAGCCCTGATATGAACTGTGACGACACATTCCCCGGCAGCGTGAAAACTCCCGGACGCAGCGCTCCGGAGCAGCGCAGGATATTTCCGCGGTGCTCTATATTCATCCCATGCGCGCACAGCTCCCGCGCGAGCGGCTCTATAGGCCGCTCCGGCAAATGCCCGCGCAGCATAAACTCAGCGTCAGCGCCGAGTGCGCCCGTAAGCGGCAGCATGAAGCGCAGCGTCGTGCCGCTCTCGCCGCAGTCAAGGCGGCGCGTGCCGCCATCCGCGTAGAGCAGCGCGCTCAGACACGCCAGTGTCGCGCGGATATCCTGCGAGCTTCCCGCGTTTTCCACCCGCACCGTGTGCCCTGTCAGCGCAGCGCAGATAAGGTACCTGTGCGCCTGGGATTTTGACGCAGTCGCGCGGACTTCTCCGCGGCGCGCGCCGGGTTCGATAAGCTTAGTCATTTTATTCCGCCCGCTTTCAGCCATTCGCAAAGCTCTGCTGCCCCGGCGTTCTCTATCCGGCAGCTGCCTATCCGCTCCGGGACTATCAGCGCGACGCTGCTCCCGTCAGACTTCTTGTCTAACAGCATCGCATCGAGCATATCATCCCGTGCAAAGTTTATCTCTGTCGGCAGGCCATAGCGCTTGAGCATTTTCTCTATCCGCTCCGCCGTACCCTTCTCGCTTATGCCGAAGCTCTCCGCGGCGCGGCTTATCGCGGCCATGCCCATCGCGACAGCGTAGCCGTGCGGGAGCGTATACCCGCTGCACCGCTCCGCGGCGTGGCCGATGGTGTGCCCGAAGTTCAGGTACCGCCTGTCACCGCGGTCAAACTCGTCGCGCTTAACGAAGTCCCGCTTCATCGAGACGCAGCGCTCCACTACCGCCTCATAGCGCGCAGATATCGGCTCCGCGCCGAGCGACTCGAAAAAGCCCTCGTCCCCTATCACGCCGTACTTGATTATCTCCGCGCTCCCGCTGCGCACCTCGCGTTCGGGCAGCGTGGAGAAGGTGTCCGTATCGCAGATCACCGCGGCGGGCTGATGGAAGCAACCGAGCTGATTCTTCCCCGCGCGCAGGTTTATCGCCGTCTTGCCGCCGACGGAGGAATCCACCGCCGCAAGCAGCGTCGTCGGCAGCTGGATATAGCTCATGCCGCGCCGGTAGGTGGCCGCGGCAAAGCCCGTCAGATCGCCCGTGACCCCGCCGCCGAGCGCGGCGGCGATATCGCTTCGGCTGAGGCGGCAGCGGCAGATAAACTCCGTAAGCTCCTCATAGGTCGCAAAGGACTTTGAGGCTTCGCCGCTTTTGAAAACGAAGGTGAACACCTCGGCCCCCGCCCGCTCAAACGCGACGGCAGCGGCTGAGCCGTAGCGCGGGAAGACCTCGTCATCCGAAACGAGCACGACCTTTTTCCCCGCGCAGAACGGGCGGACGAACTCATCGAGCTTACCGAGCAATCCCGCGCCGATGACAACGTCATAGTCCGCGGACGCGCTCACGTGTACCGTTTTCAACTCTCCAAGCCTGTCCGCCATACGTAAACCTCCATGAAATCACATCGCCTTAATAAAAACGGCACAGGCTCAACCTGTGCCGTGCTCCGTCTCCGGAAGAACTTTATGGCATGGATTATATCAGCTTCCGTTTATCAAGTCAATATTGCACAAGGATTTTAGGCGTGTGTCAAAAATATTTGAATTGACATCCGGCGCGAAATTTTTTATACTAATTTTTGAAGTATTTCTTCAAAGCAAATCTGCAAACACAGACTGGAAAGGATTGGTACTATGTCAGACTATATCATCGCCACATCTTCCACCTCTGATCTCACGAGGGACTATCTTGACGCGCACAGCATCCCCTTTATCAGCTACAGCTACACTATCGGCGACAAGCTGTACGAGGACGACTGCCGCGAGGAGTCGCGCGACGCGGTGTATAAGGGCATGCGCAATAACGGGGATCTGCTCAAGACCTCGATGATAAACGAGTATATATACTGCGACTTCTTCAATTCCCTGCTCGATTCCGGCAAGGACGTCATCTTCCTCGACATGTCAAAGAAGATGTCCGTCTCCTATGAGAAGGCGCTCATCGGCGCAGAGATGGCGCGCAAGGAGCACCCTGACCGCAAGCTCTATGTGATGGACACGCTCTGCATCTCCGGCGGTCTCGGCCTTCTGGTCGAGAGCATGGTAAAGCGCATGGAAGCGGGCATGAGCTATGACGAGGTCATCAAATGGGGCGAGGAGAACAAGCTGAAGATCGCCCACCGCTTCACCGTGGACGACCTCAACTATCTCAAGGCCGGCGGCCGCGTGTCGAACGCCTCGGCGCTGGTCGGGTCGCTCCTGTCGGTAAAGCCCGTACTGTACGTGCCTGACGGCGGCACGCTCGACGTGGCAAAGAAGGTGCGTGGCAGAAAGGCGGCGCTCGCGGAGATACTGCGCGGCGTCACGGACGACCTCAAGCAGGTCGATGCCAAGGGGCTTGAGATGCACATTCTCCATGCCGACTGCCTTAGTGACGCCGAGCACGTGCGCGACGAAGTCCGTGCGGCTTTCCCCGACATGGGCGAGATCACCATCAGCAACCTCGGCGTCGTCATCGGCGCGCACTGCGGGCCGGGGCTTCTCACCGTGTTCTACTTCTGCAGCGGCAGAAAGCCCTGATAAGAACTCCATAATGCAGCGGCAGCGCAAATGCGCTGCCGCTGTCAGCTTGTCAAAGAAGTCTCGCCAATGTGCGAGTTTTTTGGTATAATGGGGAAAAAGAGAACCGGCGGGGGGATAA
>CAKTIH010000177.1 GCA_934565615.1 uncultured Oscillospiraceae bacterium
CGTCACGGTAAGTGCCTTGCCCGATTTGCGAAGCGCCCACGGAACAGTAATCTTATTTCCGTTTATCTTTACGGAGCTGTCGTTTGTGCTAAGCGTATAATTTCCGTCAAGAGTATTGTTGCCCAGCTTATCGGTTAAGATAAACTCATATGTCGCGTCCATTTCGGCAACGCCGGGATGATTCTGCTTAGGTCTTAACATCAGATAATTCACTCCCTGAGCCGCCGTCATAGCTTTAAACTCAACCGAAGTAACGTCAGAGCTCGCTGTGTCACTCGGCGTATAGGATATATCCGAGCTTATCTGCTGTGTACTCTGTGCGGAAGATATCTCCTCGTCAGAGGAAGTATCCTCCCCGCTGCTTTCCGATGAGGAACTAATATTTGAAGACGTATTTTTTTTCGATTTAGAGGCAGTCTGCCGCTCATCACCGCAGCCGCAGAGTGAGAATAATAGGATTAAGCTTAAAAATGAAGCAGTAAGCTTTAAATATTTATTCATTGCATTTCCTCCGCGTTTATTTCCAGAAATCCTTGATTTTACCGTTAATAACATTCTGAAGCGAATGAATAGCCTCCTGCGGAGTCTTGCTGCCCGCCGCAACCCTGCGGAAGTCCTCTGTATCTATATCACAAGCAATGGCAAAATCGCGGGTATACTCTGTATTCCACAGGTGCTTTTTTACAGCGTCATAGGTTGCTTTAACGCTCGGGTCGCTTAATGTATCAAATATGGACTGCTTTCTGTGCTGAACATTGTATGCCTCTCTTACCGACCAGAAGAGAATTACGTCCTCAGGATTCTTTACTCCCGCAGGCATAACTGTTGCTGAGGAAGTGTAGGAAACGGTCTGCTTTGTTGTGTCGGGTCCGTGCGGGAAAACGACAGCACCGACGGTAAAGTTTGCGGTTTTAAGTGTGGACATCTGGCTTTCGTCTACGATTGCCATTGCCGCCTTGCCTTCCTTGAAGACATTCACGCCCTCTGTCCAGGAATATTTGGTGCAGTCATACATATATCCGTTTTCGGTGTTCCATTTTCTCAGCGTCTGCAAAGCGTTTACCGCAGGAGCACTGGTAAGCGTGTTTTTAAGCGTCTTTGTGTCGCCTTCACGGCTGATAATAGCTACTCCGTTCATATTAATAAGAAGCTCCGCAATACCGCCTAAATCATATTTCGGAGCTAAGCCGTAGCGCAGAACGTTTCCGCCCGCGTCGACCTTAGCCGCCTTTGTTATAACATCATAAATTGAATCCCAGGTAAGCTTTCCCTGCCGGCTTAAGGAATAAAGATCTGTCCAACCGTTCTTTGTAAACATATCCTTGTTGTATACAAGCATATCACGGCGGGAAGCCTGCGCGGTCATACCGTAAATATGACCGTTTAGGGTGGACTCTGCTATTGCCGCGGGATTCCAGATGCTGTCTTTACTGTCAAAGGTAGAAAGAGTATCAAGCGCAGTAAGCATATTCTTATTTGCAAGCGAGAGAGTATCGGTGTCTCTCGGTACAAAAAGGTCGCATATAGGATTACCCGACAGTATTGAGGTATAAAGCGGCTTATAGTCGGTAAGCTTTTTCTCTACCATATTGCAGTTAAAGAGCTTTTCTACCTCTAAAATCAGCTTATCCTCCTCGGTTCCCGCCTGTGTCGCGTCCCACCAGCCTACAACCGTAATCTTTCTGCCCTTGAGGTTTTTATATTTGCTTTTCAAATTCTGACCTGCAATAGAGCCTGACGGAGTAGTCGAAGAATTGCCCGAAACCGTACCTGACGAAGAGGTGTTATCAGCCACGGAGGAATTGTCCTTATCCTTTCCAACGGTAACAACCTCAGATTCGTAAACCCAGTATTCGCTGCTTGTATCATCCGACGGTTTTTTCTTACATCCGACGCAGCCTGCAACAATTGCAAGCACCGATACTACTGCAAAGGTTTTTCTTAAAATTTTCATTTCAAACCACTCCTATTCTGATTTTTCTTCTTTTTATTAATAACTAAAATAACAAGTATCACGGCGGCAACCGCAACAACTGTACAAACCGCAATAACTATCGGAACAAAGTTAAAGCCTTCCTCTGCCGAAGTCCCCGGTTTCTTTACAAGACGCTTCTTTTTGATAATAACCGTTTGTGTTTCGGTTTCATCATCAGCGGAGTTACCGTCCGAATTGGAATTTAGATTTTTGTTATTGCTGAGATTCGTATTGCCTTCTTGCGAAACGTTTAACGGATTATCGTAAGGCTCGCCGATTATTACAATTTTGTATTCGTCTACAATATATCCGTCCTGCATAAGGGTTAATGTCATATCCGCAGTCAGAATCACATCTTCGGTTTGTGAACGTCCGTCCGCATCCTTAACGATAACGCTCATATCAAGCGCGTCAAATTTTAAGCCTGCCAACAGTTCCCACAGATAGGTTCTGTACGGAACGGTGAGTGTAAGATTTTTATGATCAACGGTGCCTTTAAACAGCCTTCCATCTATTTGGAAGGAATAACTTACGATTTTCTCGGGTTCAACAACAGGATCGGGCTCGTCGGGTGCTAAATTGGAATAGAAACGGAAGGCGGAAAGATAAATATCATCGTTTACCTCTTGAATACCGCGAATCTGTATATATTGGATTTTACTTAAATCAAGCCCCATAGCATACAGATACGAAAGCGGAATCTGAACCTTCATATATCCGTCGGGTCGCGCCTTATCAGCGTGATACACAACCTTAAGCGGAATGCGGGAATTACCCGTAGATTCCACATTAAACGGTATACACAGACCGTCGGTTTCAGACTTGATATAAAACTCAAG
>CAKTIH010000178.1 GCA_934565615.1 uncultured Oscillospiraceae bacterium
CGGACATCACTGTAGGAACCCCAAATCAGTTCAAAATAATCTGCCGGATGGAGCATCGTTTAATTTGCCGGACAACAATTTGATAGCAAGCAGCTTTCTGTTCTTTATGTAGATAAAGACTTGAAGTATCACGATTTGCTGCAAGCGTACTCCCGCACAAACAGAGTTGAAAAAGAAACAAAGCCATTTGGCATTATTATTTGCTATCGCAATCTTAAGAAGCGGACAGACGATGCCTTGACGCTTTTCTCCAAGAGTCAGGACACCTCAGGCATTGTTGTTCCAGATTACCAGTATTTTGTAGAGAAATTCAATGAGATGGTCATGAAGCTCAAAGAAGTTGCACTTTTCCCGGAATCTGTTGATGCCATGCAGAACGAGGATGATCAGAAGGAATTTATTGTTATCTTCCGGGAACTGACAAAATATCTTCAGTCCTTACAGACATTTATTGAGTTCAGCTTTGATCAGGATGCACTCATCATGCCTGAGCAGGAATATCAGGATTACAAGAGCAAATACCTGATGCTTTATTCCAGACAGAAAGCAAATCGTGAAGTTGTTTCCGTTTTGAATGATGTAGATTTCTGCATTGAGTTGATGGAAAGTGATCGAATCAATGTTGCTTACATTATGAATCTGATACGCAATATTCATTTTGATGATGCCAAGCAGAAAGACTATGATATTAAGCACATTAAGGATGAATTGAGCAGAACGGACAATCCTCAGTTGCTTCGTAAGGTTGAAATATTGCAGGCGTTTTTGGATAGGGTTGTTGTTGGTCTTGAAAGTGCTGATGAAATCGACGCGTCCTATAACGATTTTGAAAATGAAGCAAAACGTCAAGAGATTGTTGCTTTTGCGAAGACAGAGGATATTGATGCTTCTATGCTGACTGAAATTATTTCTGAGTATGAATTCTCTGGTACAATGGATGCGGGCAGCATCAGAGACCGGCTTAATAAGCCAATGCCATTGCTCAAAAAGCGTTCCCTGGTTAATAGAATCGTTGATTTCATCAGGCAGCATACAGAAAAATATCAGTAAGGGGATAAGAAGATGGATAATTCTATTCAGGCTCATCAGAAGGAGCTTTGCAATAAATTGTGGGCTATGGCAAATGCTTTGCGTGGCAACATGGAAGCCTATGAGTTCAAGAATTACATTTTAGGAATGATTTTCTACTATTACCTCTCTGATAAAACGGAGAAATACATGGTTAATCTGCTCAAGGATGACAACATCAGCTATGAGGCGGCATGGACTGATGAAGAATATAAGGATGCAGTTATCGAAGAAGCCTTGCGTGATCTCGGCTATATCATTGAGCCGAGATATCTGTTTCGCAAGATGGTGAAGATGGTGGAAAACCGTTCTTTCGATATTGAATTTTTGCAAGGTGCAATCAATGCACTGATGGAATCTACTATCGGCAATGACTCGCAAGAAGACTTTGATGGTCTGTTCTCTGATATGCAGCTTGATTCTACTAAGCTGGGGCATACCGTAAAAGATCGGAGTGCGGTAATGACCAAAATAATTGCATCTTTGGACGAAATCAATTTTGACATGGACGATACCAAAATTGATGTTCTCGGCAATGCCTATGAATACCTCATTGGTCAGTTTGCAGCAACTGCCGGGAAAAAAGCTGGTGAGTTCTATACGCCATCGGGACCTGCTGAGCTGCTTTGTCGGTTGGCCTGCCTCGGCCTGACAGATGTTAAAGATGCGGCAGACCCAACCTGTGGCTCTGGTTCCCTGCTTCTTCGTCTCAAAAACTATGCAAACGTGCGCAATTACTATGGTCAGGAACTGACCTCGACAACCTATAATCTTGCCCGTATGAATATGATTTTGCGTGGCATACCATACCGCAATTTTAATATCTTTAATGGTGACACCCTTGAGCATGATTATTTCGGCGATATGAAGTTCCGCGTTCAGGTTGCTAATCCTCCGTATTCCGCTAATTGGTCTGCCGATATGCACTTCATGGAGGACGAGCGTTTTAACGAATACGGCAAACTTGCCCCAAAGAGTAAGGCTGACTTTGCTTTTGTGCAGCACATGGTTTACCACATGGACGAAGACGGACGAGCCGTTGTCCTGCTGCCTCACGGCGTTCTGTTCCGTGGCGCAGCCGAAGAAGTGATCCGTAAGCACCTAATCCAAAAGCTGAATGTGCTGGATGCTGTTATCGGTCTTCCTGCCAACCTCTTCTTTGGCACGGGCATTCCGGTATGTGTTCTTGTCCTCAAGAGGGAGCGTAACGGCAACTCGGATAACATTCTCTTCATTGATGCGTCCAACGACTTTGAAGCCGGAAAGAATCAGAATATCCTCCGTGAGTGCGACATTGATAAGATCGTCGAAACCTACGAGCATCGTGTGGATGTCGATAAGTACGCCCATGTTGCCACTATGCAGGAGATTGAAGAGAACGGCTTCAATCTGAACATTCCTCGTTATGTTGATACCTTTGAGCCGGAAGAGGAAATTGATCTCAATGCTGTTGCAGCAGAAATCCGCAATATTCAGGCTGAGATTAGGGGCATCGACGCACAACTGAAACCGTTTTTCGATGAGCTGGGACTTGATTTCCCCTTTGACGTGGAGGGCAAATAATTATGGCAAATGTATCCTCAAGTAACGGTCTTGAGAAGCGTCCGAAGCTCCGCTTTCCGGGCTTCGATGAGCCGTGGAAAGAAATTTCGT
>CAKTIH010000179.1 GCA_934565615.1 uncultured Oscillospiraceae bacterium
ATGTTCATGTGCATTTACACCAGCTTCTTTGACTCCAACATGGGCAAGAATGCCGTGGACGTCTTTGTCGGGCTGGATAATTATAAGGAGCTTTTCCATGATGAGCTCTTCCTCGGCGCGCTGAAGAACACCGTCGTCATCGTCGTTGTCGCCGTGCCAACGGTGTGCGCGTTCTCGCTCTGGGTCGCCACCGCGATATATGACATGAAGCCCGCGCTGACCTCGGCTTTCCGCTGCATCTTCTATCTGCCCGTCGTCACCGGCTCCGTCGCGGTAACGGTCGTGTGGAAGTGGATGTACAATAACCGCTACGGCGTTTTCAACTATCTTCTCAAGAGCACTGGCATCATCGACCAGAACATTAACTGGCTGGGCGACGCGCGCTTTGCGCTCTGGTGCATCATCCTCATTCTCTTCACGACCTCTGTCGGCCAGCCGATAGTGCTCTACGTCTCGGCGCTCGGCAATGTCGACCATACGCTCGTCGAGGCAGCACAGGTCGACGGCGCGAACCGCCGTCAGGTGTTCTGGAAGATCAAGTGGGCGCAGATCATGCCCACCACGCTCTACATACTCATCATCACCACGATCAATTCCTTCCAGTGCTTTGCGCTTATCCAGCTGCTCACCTCCGGCGGGCCGACGCACAGCACGGATACGATAATGTACTATATCTATTACACCGCGTTCAAGCTCTACCGCTACGGGTACGGCAACGCAATGGGCGTTGTGCTCATGGTTATCATCGCGGTGCTCTCTGCCATCCAGTTCAAGCTGGGGCAGTCGGATTAGGGGGGAAGAACACATGCAGGGTAAATCAAAAGCGAACCGCATCATCACCCTTGTGATAATCATCATCCTTGCGCTGCTCTTCACCTTCCCGCTCTATTGGATAATCACAGGCTCGTTCAAGACGGCCAAGGAGGTAAACTCCGTCACGCCCGTCTGGTGGCCGAGCGAGTGGACAATGAAGAATTACCAGACGCTCATGAGCAAGCTCAAGGCCCCGCTGTGGGAATTCTATGTCCCGTTCAGCCAATATTTCTCTCCGGACGGCAACCCCGTGGCGTTCTCCGTCGGGCCGACCGTGCCCGGTGCGATCCGCTGGATGCTCAACACCGTGTGGATGGCGGTCGCGGCGATGCTCCTCACCTGCGTGA
Organism: uncultured Oscillospiraceae bacterium; assembly: GCA_934565615.1. GTDB lineage: Bacteria > Bacillota > Clostridia > Oscillospirales > Oscillospiraceae > Limivicinus. The sequence continues at coordinate 1,161 of CAKTIH010000179.1, forward strand.
CCTCGGCGCTTGCGGGATACGCGCTGGCGAAGAAGCGCTTCGTCGGGCGAACGCTCATCTTCACGCTCATCGTCTGCGCGATGGCGCTGCCAAAGCAGGTCATCCTTATCCCGCTCATCCGCGAGATGTCCTCGCTCAAGCTCTATAACACGCTCAGCGCGGTCATTTATCCGATCGTCGGCTGGCCGTTCGGCGTGTTCCTCATTAAGCAGTTCGCCGAGAGCATCCCCGGCGAGATACTTGAGGCGGCGAGGATAGACGGCGCGGGCGAACTCAAGACCTTCAACCAGATAGTTTTCCCCATGATAAAGCCCGGTGTCGGCGCGCTTGCGATCTTCACGTTTATTAACTCTTGGAACGACTATTTCATGCAGCTCATCATGCTCTCAAGCACGAAGAACCTGACCATTTCCCTGGGCATCGCGAAGATGCAGGCGGAAAACTCGACGGACTTCGGCCTCATCATGGCGGGCGCAGCCTTTGCCGCCGTGCCGATCATCATCGTGTTTCTCATCTTCCAGAAGTATTTCACGAGAGGCATCACAATGGGCGCAGTCAAGGGCTGAGACAGGGGCAAATACAAGGAGTGTACAATGAAAGCAATAGACCTTACGAAATATCAGGGCATTATCCCGGCGTTCTACGCCTGCTATGACGACGCGGGCGAGGTGTCGCCCGAGCGCGTGCGCGCGTTTACGGAGTATCTGATAGGCAAAAAGGTGACGGGCGTGTACGTCGGCGGGTCATCCGGCGAGTGTATCTATCAGTCCGTGGCCGAGCGCAAGGCCGTGCTTGAGGCGGTCATCGAACAGGCCGCGGGACGCATCACGGTCATCGCGCATGTTGCCTGCAACAACACGCGCGACAGCATGGAGCTTGCCGCCCATGCCGAGAGCGCGGGCGCGGACTGCATCGCCGCCATCCCGCCTATATACTTCCATCTGCCTGACCGCGCGGTAGCAAAGTATTGGAGCGACATCGCCTCCGCCGCGCCGAATACGGATTTCATTATCTATAACATCCCGCAGCTTGCCGGCACGGGGCTGAACAGCTCCCTGCTGCGCACGATGCTCTCCGTGCCGAACGTGATCGGCGTGAAGAACTCCTCCATGCCGATACAGGACATTGAGATGTGGCGCGACGAGGGCGCGATAGTCTTCAACGGCCCGGATGAGCAGCTCCTCTCAGGGCTCGCGGCGGGCGCGATCGGCGGCATCGGCGGCACCTACGCTGCCATGCCGGAGCTGTACGAGCGTATATACGCCCTTGTCCGCGCCGGGGACATCATCCCCGCACGCGCTATACAGGACGCCTGCTGCCACATCATTTACAAGATGTGTTCGGGGCAGGGG
>CAKTIH010000180.1 GCA_934565615.1 uncultured Oscillospiraceae bacterium
ATCGGCAAGTCCTTCCGCAACGAGATCACGCCGGGCAACTTCATCTTCCGCGTGCGCGAGTTCGAGCAGATGGAGCTTGAGTTCTTCTGCAAGCCGGGCACCGACCTTGAGTGGTTCGACTATTGGCGCAGCTTCTGCCATAACTTCCTGCTCTCCATCGGCCTGAAGGATGAGAACCTCCGCCTGCGCGACCACGACCCCGAGGAGCTCTGCTTCTACTCCAAGGCCACTACCGACTTTGAGTTCCTCTTCCCCTTCGGCTGGGGCGAACTCTGGGGCGTTGCCGACCGCACCGACTATGACCTGACCCAGCACCAGACCGTCTCCGGTCAGGACCTGACCTATTACGACCAGGAGAAGAACGAGCACTATATCCCCTACGTTATCGAGCCGTCCCTCGGCGTCGAGCGTACCGTTCTCTCCGTCCTGTGCGACGCTTACGACGAGCAGGTCGTCGGCCAGGACAAGAAGGGCAATGACGATATCCGCACCGTGCTGCATCTGCATCCCGCTCTCGCTCCGTTCAAGTGCGCGATCCTGCCGCTGAGCAAGAAGGAGATCCTCACAGGCCCCGCAATGGAGCTTTACAACGAGCTGAGTAAGGACTTCATGTGCGACTATGATGAGACCGGCTCCATCGGCAAGCGCTACCGCCGCGAGGATGAGATCGGCACCCCGTTCTGCATCACCTTCGACTTCAACACCGTCGGCACCGAGACCGACGAAGCCGACCACTGCGTCACCGTCCGTGAGCGCGACAGCATGGAGCAGGTGCGCATCCCCATCAGTGAGGTCAAGGCGTATATCTCCGAGCGTATCAAATTCTGAAATCAGGTGAATATATAGTGAAATACGGTTTCATTAAAGCCGCCGCCGCGTCCCCTGTCATCAAGGTCGCGGATGCGGAGTATAACGCCCAGCGCGTTATTGAGTGCATCGCGGCCGCCAAGGCCAAGGGTGTCAAGATCCTTGTTTTCCCGGAGCTTACGCTCACCGGCTGCTCCTGCTTTGATCTTATCGCCCACCGCGTCATCCTTGACGGGGCAAAGGCCGCGCTCGCAAAGGTCATCGCCGCGACCGACGGCACTGATATGCTCGTTTTCGTCGGCCTTCCCTATGCCGCCGGCTCCCGCATCTATAGCTGCGCCGCCGCTATATGTGACGGTGAGCTGCTGGGTCTTGTTCCCAGAGAGAATGTCGAAGGCTCCCACTTCCAGAGCTATGACGACGATGAAGCGCTCGATGTCACCGTCGGTGAGTATGACAGCTTCCTGTCCTCGGACGTGCTGTTTGAGCACGCCTCTATGCCCGACCTGAAGGTCGCGGTGGAGCTCGGCGCTGATATGGACGCCGTCACCTCCCCCGCCCTGCGCCACGCGCTCTCGGGCGCGACTGTCATCGCGCAGATGGCCTCCTTCCCCGAGACCGTCACCTCCACCGATGAAGCGGAGCTTAACCTGCGCTATGAGTCCAAGAAGCTGCGCTGCGGCATCGTCATGGCCGCGCCCGGCAAGGGCGAGAGCACTACCGAGAACGTCTATTCCGGCCTGTGCATGGTCGCCGAAAACGGCGTCATCCTCGTCTCTGACGAGAAGGAAAACAGCCTTGCCGTCAGCGAGATAGACATTGAGCACATGATAAACCTCCGCCGCGCAAAGGGCGGCTTCGACGTGTGCGATTATCCGCATTACGTCTGCCCGTGGGGCGGCGAGCTTGAGGACACCGCCCTCACCCGCACTTACCAGAAGCACCCGCACCTGCCCGAAAAGGCAGAGGACCTGCCCACCTACTGTGAGCGTATGCTTGATATCCAGGTCTCCGGTCTTGTAAAGCGCATGGAGTACGCGGGGCTCGATCACTGCGTCGTCGGTATCTCCGGCGGTGTGGACTCCACTCTTGCCGTCATGGTCAGCGCAATGGCCGTGAAGAAGATGGGGCTTCCGAGCACGAACGTCATCGCCTGCACTCTGCCCTGCTTCGGCACCTCCTCCCGCACCAAGTCCAACGCCATCGTCGTCGCCGAGCAGATCGGCGCGGAGGTCCGCGTTATCGACATCGGCAAGTCCGTCTATCAGCACTTTGACGATATCGGCCACGCTCATGACGATTACTCCATCGCCTTTGAGAACGCGCAGGCGCGCGAGCGCACGCAGGTGCTCATGGACATCGCCAACAAGGTCAACGGCCTTGACGTCGGCACCGAGGATCTCAGCGAGTTTGTCGACGGCTGGTGCACCTATAACGGCGACCATACCAGCATGTACGACGTGAACCTCGGTCTGACCAAGACCCAGGTGCGCGCAAACGTCAGCTACATCGCCGGCAAGACCGAGGACAAGGTCCTCAAAGCCGCGCTCTATGACGTGCTTGACTGCCCCGTCACCCCGGAGCTCCTGCCGATACATGACGACCTCATTGAGCAGAAGAGCGAGGACACCGTCGGCTCCTACAGCCTTCAGGACTTCTTCACCCACAAGATGATGATCTGCGGCTTCTCCCCGGCAAAGAC
>CAKTIH010000181.1 GCA_934565615.1 uncultured Oscillospiraceae bacterium
GTTCCTGTCCGTGCGCGCGCTGCCGATGATGAGCCCCTCGACGGCGCAGAAATACATGAGCCCCACGGTCGTGACGATCACGGCGGTTTTCCACAGCGCGTCGGGCGCAAAGCGGCAGAGCGTGACGAGCGCCGCGGCGTAGATAAGCGCAAAGGCAATATACCCATAGCCGCGCATGGCGAACTTGAAGAACAGCGCGAGGATGAGCAGAATGATATCGGCAAGCAGCCAGTGCGGCATCTGTTTGAGAAAGCTCATGCGTTCAGCTCCTCCCAGCGTTCGTACAGCGTGAGGAGCTCTTCATCGAGCGCATCCTTCTGCTGCTGGATGTCCATAAGCTTCTGGTAGTCGGAGGAAAATTCCTCGGCTTGACGGTCAAGGTCCGCCGACTGCGCTTCGAGCTTGGCGATCTCCTTTTCGAGCTTGGCGATGGATTTTTCGTTGTTCTTTGGACGCGGCGGGCGGGACTTCTTTTCCTTCTCAAGAGCCTTTTCCTGCTCGCGCTCGCGCTGCCGGTCGTTCTGCGCGAACACCGCCTGACGCTCGCGCCAGTCGCAGTAGTCCCGCTAGCCGCCGCGGAAGTCGGTTATCTTTCCGTCGGCAAGCGCCCAGATGCGCGTGGCGAACTTCTCTATAAAATAACGGTCGTGCGAGACGAAGAGCAGCGTCTGCTCATAGTCCGAGAGAGCGTCCTCCATCCATTCGCGGCTGGCGATGTCGAGATGGTTCGTAGGCTCGTCAAGGATGAGGAAGTTTATATCCCCGCCCATGAGCATGCACAGGCGCAGGCGGCTCTTCTCACCGCCGGAGAGCGCGCCGACCGGGGTCAGCACATCCTCGCCGCGAAAGCCGAAGGCCGCGAGACGGTCGTGCGCCTGCTGCGGCAGGCAGCGGCAGTCATAGAGCATCGTGTCAAGCGCGCTGCGGCTCTCGTCCGTGAAGCTGACGAGCTGCGGGAGATACGCCGTGCGTATGGCGGGGCCGAGGTAGAGATAGCCCGAGTCGGGCTTTTCCTGATTCATGATGAGCTTCACGAGGGTAGATTTGCCTGTGCCGTTATCACCGATGAGGGCGATGCGCTCCCCGCCGGTGACGGACAGGTCAAGATCGGAGAAGAGCTTCTTTTCGCCGTAGCTCTTCGAAATACCGTCCATGACAAGGACCTCGTCGCCCTCGAAGCTGCGCTCTTTGAACTTGACGGTGAGCTTCTTCTGCTCGGTCGGGCGCTCGGTATGGCTGAGCTTTTCGATGCGCTTTTCCATAGAGAAGGCACGCTTGTGCAGCTTGTCATTACCCATGAAGGCCCAGAGGTGCATCTGCGCCGCGGCGCGTTCAAGCTGCTCTATCTTTGCCTGATCCTTCTCGTATTTCTTCAGCTTCTCCTCAAAGCGGCGCTGCCGCTCCTCAACGTAGAAGCTATAGTTGCCGGAGTAAAACTCAGCCTTGCCGTCAACGATCTCGATAGAGCGTTCGACGACGCGGTCAAGAAAATACCTGTCGTGGCTGATGGCGAGCACCGTACCCTTGAAGCGCAGGAGATAGTCCTCCAGCCACTCCGTCGCGTGCAGGTCGAGGTGGTTCGTAGGCTCGTCCAGCAGGAGGATGTCGGTATCCTCAAGGATGAGGCGCGCGAGGTTCACGCGGGTCTTTTCGCCGCCGGAGAGAGAATCAAAGGGCTGGGCAAGCATTGCCGGGGGGATATCCAAACCGTTTGCAACGCGGCTGCGCTCGACGTCCATCTCGTACCCGCCGAGGCGGGCAAAGTCCGCCTGAAGCTTATCGTATTGCGTCAGCAGCTCTGCTGACTGGTCGTGCTCCATCTGCGCTTCAAGCTCGTTCATGCGCGCGGCGACAGAGTAGATATGCCGGTGCGCATCGCGCAGCACCTGCTCGACCGTCCAGCCTTCGGGGTAAACGGGTATCTGCGAGATAAGGCCGAGGCGCTTCGACGGAGCTATCGCGACTTCGCCTTCGTCATAGCCTATCTCCCCGACGAGGATGCGGAAGAGAGTGGTCTTGCCGCAGCCGTTGTGGCCGAGGATGCCGACGCGCTCACCGCTGTTTACGGTGAAGGACAGCCCATCCAATATGTTTTTGCCAAGCTCGAAGGATTTAACCAGCGAGCTTACGGATATATCTATCATTTCTGTGTTCCTTATATCTGTATTAGATTACTCTATATTTTCAACTGCCCATTGCAGGAAGCCGTTGGTGATTGTACCGGCGACGGTGATGCCGTAGCCGCCGCGCTCGACGAGCGTTACAAAGGCGTATGGGTGCTCATCGTCTGCGAGGAAGCCGACAAACCACGAGTGAGAATCCCCGTCGCCAAGCTCGGCGGTGCCGGTCTTGGCGCAGAGCTTCAGACCGGGGAAGTTCACATCGCCGTCATAGTGGTCGACGACGATGTAGTTCATCATATTCGTGAGCTGCCTTGCCGTGGCCGGCTCGACGAGC
>CAKTIH010000182.1 GCA_934565615.1 uncultured Oscillospiraceae bacterium
ATTCCAAGATAGCTGAGCTGAAAGTTCTCATCGAGAACGCTGAGATCGTCGACAATATGGACGAGAACACCCCGAAGGATGCAATCACCCTCGGCAGCATTGTGAAGGTGCGTGATATCGAGGAGGACTTTGAGGAGACTTATGAGATAGTCGGCTCTCAGGAGGCAAACCCCAGAGAGGGACGCATATCCGATGACTCTCCTCTCGGCCGTGGACTGCACGGACACAAGGCGGGTGAGACCGTCGTTGTAAACGCTCCTGCGGGCGACATAAAGTTTGAGATAATTTCCGTAGAGAATAATTAAAGGCAAGGGGTAAGGCATGAGTGAAGAGAACACCAGACAGCCCGCACCGGAGCAGGAGCTGTCCGAGATTTTGCAGATACGCCGCGATAAGCTGGCGGCTCTCCAGCAGGAGGGCAGGGATCCCTTTACCAAAACCAAGTTTACAAGAACGGCGTGGTCGGAGGAGATCAAGGCCGATTACGACGCATTTGCTGACAAGACTATTTCCGTCGCGGGGCGTATCATGTCCAAGCGCGGCATGGGCAAGGCCATCTTCTGCCATATAAAGGACGATAGGGGACAGATACAGCTCTACATCCGCGCCGACGCTGTCAGTGCGCAGGAGTTTGCGGACTTCCGCAAGTATGATATCGGCGACATTATCGGAGTTTCCGGCTACGTGTTCAAGACAAAGACCGAGGAGATATCGGTTCATGTGCAGAGCGTTGAGCTCCTATCGAAGTCTCTGCGCCCGCTGCCGGAGAAGTTCCACGGCATGACCAACACGGAGCTCAAGTACCGCCAGCGCTATGTTGACCTTATAGTCAATGACGACAGCCGCCGCAACTTTGTCATCCGCTCAAAGTTCGTGAGCTATGTCCGCCGCTTCCTCGATAACCGCGGCTACATGGAGGTCGAGACGCCTGTTCTCAATACGATCTCCGGCGGTGCTACCGCGCGTCCTTTCATCACGCACCACAACACCCTTGATATAGACATGTACCTGCGTATCGCGACTGAGCTCAACCTCAAGCGCCTTATCGTGGGCGGTATTGAGCGCGTATATGAGATCGGCCGTATCTTCCGCAACGAAGGTATGGATACAAAGCATAACCCGGAGTTCACGACGGTCGAGCTGTACGAGGCATACGCTGACTTTAATGACATGATGGATCTGTTTGAGGATCTGCTGTCAGGCGCTGCGATGGAAATTCTCGGCACTTATGACGTCCAGTGGCAGGGGCAGAGCGTCAGTCTCGCGCCCGGCTTCAAGCGCATGACTATGGCCGAAGCCGTCAAGGAATATCTCGGCGTCGACTTCATGGCAATCGAAAGCGATGAAGAAGCGGTCGCTGCTGCGAAGGCTATCGGCGTTGATATGGAGAAGGTCGAGCCGACTTGGGGTCACGCTCTGTATGAGTGCTTCGACCAGAAGGTCGAAGAGAAGCTCATCCAGCCGACCTTTATTACCATGCACCCGGTAGACGTTTCCCCGCTTGCAAAGCGCAGCCCGAAGTTCCCGCGCCTTACCGAGCGTTTCGAGCTCTTTATCTGCGCAAGCGAAATGGGCAATGCGTTCTCCGAACTCAACGATCCTATCGATCAGAAGCAGCGCTTCCAGAAGCAGGTCGAAATGCGCGCCAAGGGCGACGATGAGGCCGGCATGATGGACGAGGATTATATCAACGCGCTTGAGTACGGCATGCCTCCTACGGGCGGTCTCGGCATCGGTATCGACCGCTGCGTGATGCTGCTCACGGGATGCAGCTCCATCAGAGATGTTATTCTGTTCCCGACAATGAAACCTTTGGACTCCGACAAGAAGGTTTCCAAGGAAGTTTCGGCTCCTGCGGAGGCTGCTCAGGCGGCTCCGGTCGTGGAGGAAAAAATCGATTTTTCCAATGTTCAGATCGAGCCACTGTTCCAGGATCAGGTGGATTTTGACACCTTCTCCAAGAGCGATTTCCGTGCCGTGAAGGTTAAGGAATGCGAAGCCGTGAAGAAGTCCAAAAAGCTCTTAAAGTTCGTTTTGGACGACGGAACCGGC
>CAKTIH010000183.1 GCA_934565615.1 uncultured Oscillospiraceae bacterium
CCTTCTGCGTCGGTGTGAATCCTGCGGCCAACACCAAGCTCAGCCAGAGCGCGGATGTTGACAGCGGCAGCGGGAAAGCCGTGCTCAACGCGGCTCTCAGCGGCGTGAACCCCGTGACCGTATCGAACGAGGCCACGGGCAAGAAGATGTCCCTCAAGGTCATGACGCTCTCGAACGCGCGCCAGAAGATAAACGACTGCCTCGGCAACCCCGTCGAGATCGGCATCGCGGTCATGTGGCGCGTTGTGGACACGGCAAAGGCCGCGTTCAATGTCGATAACTATAAGGAGTACCTCTCCCTCCAGTGCGACAGCGCTTTGAGAAACATCGTGCGTATCTACCCCTATGACGTCGCTCCCGGCATCGACACGACCGGCGACGGTCAGGCTGACGAAGGCAGCCTGCGCGGATCGAGCGAGACCGTCGCCCAGCGCATACGCGACGAGATACAGTCCAAGGTCGCGGACGCCGGACTTGAGGTCATCGAAGCGCGCATCACCTATCTTGCCTACGCGCCTGAGATCGCGGCGGTCATGCTCCAGCGCCAGCAGGCCTCGGCCATAATCGACGCGCGCAAGATGATCGTCGACGGCGCGGTCGGTATGGTGGAGATGGCGCTTGAGCGGCTCAATCAGAGCGGCATGGTCGAGCTTGACGAGGAGCGCAAGGCGGCGATGGTCTCGAACCTGCTGGTCGTGCTCTGCGGCAACCGCGACGCGCAGCCCGTCGTCAACTCCGGAAGTCTGTACTGATGGCGGAGAACGCAAAGAAGCAGGTGCCGCTGCGCCTGTCGCCGAAGCTGTATGACGCGATCGCCGCATGGGCAGAGGACGACTTCCGCTCGATAAACGGGCAGATAGAATATCTGCTGACCGAGTGCGTCAAGCAGCGGAAAAAGAACGGCAAGTATGTTTCCGATACGATAGACGAGCCGATCGAGCTTGATATCAAGTAAAAGCGGGCGATAAAGTTCAAGGGCACTCAGCCGTTTTGACGGCGGCTGAGTGCCCTTTGCGCAGGGCGATAAAAAGTCCGCAGACACCATTGCAAAAAAATAAAATTTTTTTGACGAAAACTATTGACAAAACCGCCTTCGTTTGGTATTATAACCAAGCCGTGGCCGAGTAGTTCAGTCGGTTAGAACGCCGGCCTGTCACGCCGGAGGTCGAGGGTTCAAGTCCCTTCTCGGTCGCCACGCTATATGCCCCTTATAAAGGGGCATATAATTTGCTGCTATAGCTCAGCAGGTAGAGCGCATCCTTGGTAAGGATGAGGTCCCCAGTTCGAATCTGGGTAGCAGCTCCAGAAAAGCTCTTGCATTGAAAGATGCAGGAGCTTTTTTGCGTTGAGCAGTCAACTCGAACTGGGGGCCTCATCCTGAATTTAATAAAAGAGGTCCCCAGAGCGCGGCGGAAATCCTTTGGCTTTCCTAGTCCCTTTAGGGGAATCTGGGTAGCAGCTCCAGAAGCCCTGAAAACCTTGGTTTTCGGGGCTTTTTGCTATCCTTATACAAAAACGTCAGACCTCATCCCTTTTTCGTAAATTTGCGATAGGAATGAGGTCTGATTTTATGCCCAAAGGGACGGTTTTTATTTGCTGTGCTCAGTTCAGCCCAACGGCATATTTGCTGCCGTTCTGCACAGCCTTGACTATCTTATCGCAGATGTTCGCGTCGCCGACCTTCCAGACGCTCGGGTGTCCCGCGGCGCGCAGGGCGGTGTAGAGATCGTCATTCGGCTTGACTCCCGCAGAGATAATGACCATGTCCGCGTCGAGCGCCTGCTGTGCGCCATCCTTGACGCCCTCAATATAGAGCTTGCCATCGGCATAGCGCAGGCAGTGACGGGTCTCAAGAGCGGCTTCCATCATGTAGCGCATATCCATGCCTGCGAAGAGCGGGAACATCGGCGCAAAGTCCACGACGTCCACTTCGTTGCCCTGCGCCTTGAGGTACAAAGCCGTCGGTTCTATGTCAATAGTTGGGGTAGAGCTTAGCAAAAAATAGCAGTAGAGGCGTGGGCGGCGTGGTGCCCACGCC
>CAKTIH010000184.1 GCA_934565615.1 uncultured Oscillospiraceae bacterium
GACGCCAGAAAGGATTTTGTATGGCAAAAAGACTTTCCCGCATTGAGCGCGACATTGAACGGCTCAAAGAAAAAATCAGCGAATACCAGCAGCAGTTGAAAGAACTGGAAGCCGAAAAGACCGAACAGGAAAATCTTCAAATCATTCAGCTGGTGCGCAGCATGAATATGAAGCCGGACGAGTTTGCGGCCTTCCTGCGCAGCGGTGCGCTGAACGCCGCTCCTACCGTCACCCCGTACCACAAACAGGAGGATGCCGCCGATGAAACCTGATTGGAACCGCCGTTTTGCAGCCGGGCTGCTGGCTATCCTGCTCTGCCTCTGCTCGTTCTCCATGCCCGCTTTTGCAAGCGGCTCTGACCCTGCCCCGGAACCTCTGCCGGAGATTGAGGAAGAACCGACTACGGGCGGCATGGAGCCGGAGGGTATGCCCATCACGCCCAAAGGCAATGCAACACTGGTGGATGATTTTTACGGCGACAAGCAGCTTATCACCGTGACCACCAAGGCCGGGAATTATTTTTACATCCTGATTGACCGCGCCAATGAGGACAAAGAAACATCCGTTCACTTCCTGAATCAAGTGGACGATGCCGACTTGCTGGCCCTGCTGGATGAAGAACCGCAGGAAGCCGAAATCTGCACCTGCACGGTGAAATGTGAGGCAGGGAACGTCAACGAAAACTGCCCCTTGTGTGAAAAGAGCCTGCGCAACTGTACGGCCCCGGAAGCAGTGAAAACTGACACTGAAACGCCGGAGGAAAAGCCGAAGTCCAACATGGGCAGTCTGATGATCCTGCTGGTGCTGGCTCTGGCGGGCGGCGGCGCAGCACTCTATTATTTCAAGTTCCGCAAGCCCAAGACCGATACCACCGGGCACGATGATCTGGATGAGTACGACTTCGGCGAGGACGAGGATGCAGACGAGGAACCGGCTGAAATCGAGATTCATTCGGAGGATGGACAGGAGGACGAAACATGAGCTTTCAGCTGGTGATTGCCGAAAAGCCCAGTGTGGCCCGTAGCATCGCCGCCGTGATCGGGGCCGCTGAAAAGCAAAACGGCTACTGGCAGGGCAGCGGGTATCTGGTCAGCTGGTGCATCGGGCACCTTGTGTCCTTTGCCGAGGCAGGCCAGTACGATGAAAAATACTGCAAGTGGCGGTATGAGGATTTGCCCATCCTGCCCCAGCCGTGGCAGTTCATCGTCCCGGACGAAAAGAAACAGCAGTTTGAAATTGTGCGCTCTCTGCTCAACCGCCCGGACGTGGACAGCGTGACCGCCGCAACTGATGCAGGCCGGGAGGGAGAACTGATTTTCCGCCTTGTCTACCAAATGGCCGACTGCACAAAACCTGTGAAGCGGCTCTGGATTTCCAGCATGGAGGATGCCGCCATCCGGGAGGGCTTTGCAAATCTGCGCTCGGATTCGGACTATGATGCTCTGTACCAATCGGCTCTCTGCCGTGCAAAAGCGGATTGGCTGGTGGGCATCAACGCCACGCGGCTGTTTTCGGTGCTGTATCACAAGACCCTGACCGTGGGCCGTGTGCAGACCCCGACACTGAAAATGCTAGTGGACCGGGATGCAAAAATCCTGCGCTTCCAGAAAGAAAAGTGTTACACGGTCGGCATCCAGTCCGGCAGCCTGAAAGCGGACAGTAAGCGTATTTCGGAGGCTGAAGCCGCAAATTCTCTCAAAGAAAAATGCACAGGTGCAAATGCAGTCTGTGCTTCTGTCAAACGTGAGAAAAAGACGGAACAGCCGCCCAAGCTCTATGACCTGACCACCTTGCAGCGGGAGGCAAACCGCCTGTTCGGATTTACGGCGAAGCAGACCCTTGATTATGCCCAGCAGCTTTACGAAAAGAAACTGCTGACCTATCCCCGCACCGACAGCCAATATCTGACCGAGGATATGGGCCAGACGGCACAACATCTTGTGTCTGACCTGCTGGGGCTGCTGCCCTTTGCCCAAGGGCTTGACTTGACCCCGGAAGTGGGCCG
>CAKTIH010000185.1 GCA_934565615.1 uncultured Oscillospiraceae bacterium
CTGCGAGACTCTTGCGCAGCAGCTCTCCGAGCGCGGCATATGCGTGCGCAGCGGGCTGCACTGCGCGCCGTATGCGCACAGGAGCGCCGGAACGCTGGAAACCGGGACGATAAGAGCGAGCTTCTCACCGTTCACGGACGAGGCGTGCGTGAAAAAAAGCTGCGTTGTCTTAAGAGAATTGTTACAGTGAAATGCTTATTGTTGTTGCCTTTTTTTAGAATTTGCTTTATAATACAGTGATACATTATATAAGCCGTGTTCAGCACATCTGTATGGGGAAGCATATATGGAAGTATTCAGCAATGGATTGAGCAGGTCTGTGAACTATCTTTCAACGATGGGCATATCAGACTTCCTTGATATAATAATCGTTGCTTATCTGATCTACAAAGCAATAGGCTTCGTCAGGAGAACGAACTCTAATAATCTCGCAAAGGGGCTTGTGGTCTTTCTGCTTGCGCTGTGGGGTTCGGATATCTTCAGCCTGACGATGATAAATTTTCTGCTGCGCAAGACAGCAGAGCTTGGCCTGATCGCCCTGCTCATCCTGTTCCAGCCGGAACTGAGAAGGCTGCTCGAGCGCATGGGCAGCGGCTTTGCCTCAGGCCGCAGCTCCAGCGGCACGGTCATGGACTCTGCAATATCGCAGACGGTTCAGGCCTGCTGCGATATGTCGGCCTCCAAGACCGGCGCGCTCATCATCTTTGAGCGCGGCGTCGCGTTAAACTCCATCATCAGCACCGGTACCGTTATAAACGCCGACACGACGGCGGAGCTGTTGAAGAATATGTTTTTCAACAAGGCTCCGCTGCATGACGGCGCTGTGATAATCCGCGACGGGCGCATTGAGGCGGCAGGCTGTGTGCTCCCTCTCACGCAGAGGACGAATCTCAGCAAGGATCTCGGCATGCGCCACCGCGCGGGTATTGGTCTGAGCGAGGAGTCCGACGCGGTGATAATTGTCGTCTCCGAGGAGACGGGTGCGATCTCCGTCGCGATGGATGGGATGCTGAAGCGTCACCTGAACGGCGAGGCGCTTGACAAGCTCCTCAGGAGCGAGCTTATCCGCGAGGAGGACAGCACGGAAAAGCACAGCTTTATGGACAATATCAGAAATTTCTTTAAGGTAAATGCCAATGTCGACGAGAAGCAGGATGAAGAAAATTTATAACAGCAAGGCGTTCTGGATGATCGTGTCGCTGCTGGCGTCTCTTGCTATATGGGTGTATGTCACGAGCGTCGAGACGGACGAGTCCAAGACCACGTTCAGGGGCGTCAAGGTCGAGCTTGTGGGCGAGGATATCCTGAGGGATTCAAAGAACCTCGTCGTGACCGATATGGACACGAGCACTGTAACGGTCGAGGTCGTCGGGCCGCGGCGTATCATCGGCTCGCTCAGCTCGGATCAGCTCGTCGCGCAGGTAGACGTCAGCAAGCTTTCACGCGCGGCGTATACCTCGCAGCAGTATACGATAGTTTACCCCGACGGTACGGATACGAGCAAGCTCTCCGAGAGCCGCCGGACGCCAGAGACGATAAACTTCATGGTCTCGGCGCAGACCTCGAAATCCATTCAGGTGCGCGGCAGCTTTGACGGCTCGCTTGCCGAGGGCTACACGGCAGAGATGCCTGTTTTTGAGCCGTCGACGATCACGATAACCGGCTCCGAAGCCTATCTGAAGGACGTAGAATACGCATGGGTCACTTTCGGCAAGGAGAATGTCGACAGCACCTATTCTGTGGAGACAGGCTTCACGCTGATGGATGCAAATAACGAGCCGTGCCCCACGACCGGCATCAGCTTCTCGACGGACGTCGTCACCGCGACGCTGCCGCTGCTGACGCTCAAGGAGGTAAACCTCGATGTGAACATCATTGAGGGCGCGGGCGCAACCAGAGCGAATACAAAGATCACCATCGATCCTGCGTCCGTGACGCTTGCGGGAGACTCTTCGCTGCTCGCAGGCATGAATAAGATCACTCTCGCGACGATAGACCTGACA
>CAKTIH010000186.1 GCA_934565615.1 uncultured Oscillospiraceae bacterium
GCTCATGGGCTATACCATCATGGGCGCGCTGTTCGGCGCGATAGGGAGAATATTCAGCTATGATGCGGAGCTTAAAAGCATGCTCTTCACCGTCTGCGGCCTGCTCGTCGTGCTCATCGGACTCAGAATGTGGGGTGTTCCGATACTGCGCCGATTGAGTCCCGTACCCGCAAAGCCCTGCCGCTTCAAGGGTAAGGCGCTTGCGGTAGGCCTGCTGACCGGACTCATGCCCTGCGGCGCGTTAAGCTCCATGTGGATGTTCGCGGCCTCGTCCGGGTCATGGAAGAGCGGCACCGCCGCGATGCTTGCTTTCGGCTCGGGCACCTCCGTATTCATGCTGGCATTCGGGCTCTTCGGCGTATTCATTCCGAAGAAGTACAATAAGTATCTCGTGAAATGCAGCACAGTACTGATCGTTGCCTTGGGCTTGATTCTTATGACTAAGGGTATTAAAATAATATTATAACAGTGCGAAAGGAGCGGGAAAGGTGAGCGGCAATATCGTTATCCATACCCTGCGCTGCGGCACTATGCGTGTGCTCCCGCGTGAAAGATACATCGCGGACAGGGGACTGCTCCGTGAGCGCATCGAGCTTCCGGTGAACGCCTATCTCATCGAGCACCCGAAGCATGGGCGCATCCTGCTCGATACCGGATGGTCGTCGGACTGCCGGAAGTTGCTGCCGCCGCGGCTGCTGAAATTCTATGAGCCGAAGATCGGCAAGGGCGAGACCGCTGCCGAGCGGCTTGAGGACATGGGGCTGCGCCCGGAGGACATTGATCTTGTGCTCCTGTCGCATCTGGATGTTGACCATACCTGCGCACTGAGGGACTTTGCCGGGCGCGCGGGGCGCATCGCGTGCTCCGAGCTTGAGTATTTTTATTCCTGCCGTATGGTCTATAAAATGCGTCAGGTCTGGGACACATGGATGCCATATGCGGACGATATAGAGCGCATCCATTACCGCGCGAGCGTCCTTGGCCCGGTTGGGCGGGGATTCGACCTGTTCGGCGATGAGAGCGTCCTGTGCATCTACACCCCCGGCCATACCGACGGCATATTCACAACGCTCGTGACACGCGAGCCGACCAACCGCTTCAAGGCCGTCGGCACGGGGATATACTGGGGAGACTATGCCGTTCTTGCCTCGGACGTCGCCTTCTGCGAAGATAACCTGCGCGATTCGGTCATTCCCGGCTACGGCTTTGACCGCGGATTACAGGCAAAATCATTGGAGTTCTTACAGACTCTGCGGCGTGATGCAAAATGCAGGGCGATGCTGTTCTCGCACGACCCCGCGTCCCCTGCAAGTGTCGAGCTGTGATATCGGGAGGTGTTCGATATGCGGAAAAGACTTGCCGTTCAAGGCATCGTGAAGCTCCTCAGCGGAGCGCTGACCATGGGGCTGTTCCTTTTCCTGCCCGCTGGGACGCTTGATTATCCCGGCGCATGGCGGCTGCTCTGCGTGTTCTTCATCCCGACTTTTGTCCTTGGGCTTGTCCTGCTTATCGCAAAGCCCGAACTGCTTGCAAAGCGCCTGAACACGAAGGAAACCGAACCGGGGCAGCGGCGTGTCCTTGCGTTCTCGTCGCTCATCTTTGCCGCAAGCTTCCTGCTGTGCGCGCTTGACTTCCGCTTCGGCTGGTCGGCAGTTCCCGTGTGGCTGAGTACAGTCGGCTGCGCCGTGTTCCTTTTGGCGTATGTCGGCTTTGCGGAGCTTCTGCGCGAGAACGAATATCTCTCCTGCAGCGTTGAGCTTCAGGCAGGGCAAAAGGTCGTGAGCACGGGAATGTACGGCATTGTCCGCCATCCCATGTATGCCGTGATCATCTGGCTCTTCCTCTCAATGCCGCTTATTATTGGCTCGTATGTCGGCCTGATACCGCTGGCGTTCATCCCTTATGTCTTGGTTAAGCGGCTCCTCAATGAAGAGAAGCTGCTCCGCGGCGGACTGGACGGCTACGATGGATATATGCAAAAAGTCCGCTATCGCCTTATCC
>CAKTIH010000187.1 GCA_934565615.1 uncultured Oscillospiraceae bacterium
CCCATAGCTACGCCCGACGCGCCGAGAGCGAGCGCCGCGGCAAGACCGTGACCGTCGGAGACGCCGCCGGCCGCGATGACGGGGATGCTCATGTCAGCCGCGCAGCGGCGTGCGATGACGAAGGTCCCCACGCCGTCGGCGGAGGGGTGACCGCCGACCTCATATCCGGCGATTATTACAGCGTCGAGCCCCTTGCGCTCCATGCTCATGGATACCTTGTAGTTCGGGCACTTGTGCATATGGATCATGCCCGCGCCCTTGATGTCGGCAATAAACTCTCTGGGATCGTCTGCCGAGGTTTCAATAGCCGCGACGTGCTTTTCGCCGCAGAGCCTTATGGTCTTTCTTATTTCCTCCGCGTCCAGACGCTGAGTCGGGGCCAGAGATATGTTGACGATAAACGGCTTGCCGCCGGTGAGAGCGTTCATCTCTTCAAGCGCGCCGCCGAACTCCTCAAGCGTGGGCCAACTGGTCACGTTGATGGTGCCGATGCCGCCGGCATTGCAGACGGCGGAGGCGAGCTGCGGCACAGCGAGCCACTGCATACCGCTCTGTACGATCGGGTACTTGATGCCAAAGAGTTCTGTGAGTTTTGTTTTCATTGTTTTTCCTCCATACAGTTTTTGTTTTACTTAAAAGATCGCGGCCATAAGCCGTGTCGGGTCAGTGTGCTCACGCGACGGTACCGTGCTTCAGCACGGCCAATTCCACCTTGCCGGTGGCGTTTTTAGGCAGACTGGGAAGTATTTCGATTTCTTTCGGGGCCTTGAAATGCGGAATATGGCGGCGGCAATAATCAAAGAGGGCTTCCTTCGTAAGCGTACTGCCGGGAGCAAGCACGACGCAGGCCTTGACATGTTCCCCCCATATCTCGTCTGGAACGCCGAACACGCAGCATTCGGATATTTCATCTATCTGCATGAGCACGTTTGATATCTCTGACGGATAAATGTTCTCTCCGCCGGAGATGATAAGATCGTCTTTCCTTCCGGAAAGGGTGAGGTACCCTCGCTCATCAAGATAGCCCATGTCGCCGCTGAGATACCAGCCGTCCCGGATATGGGCGCGGGTAAGCTCCGGCTGACCGTAATACTCCTGCATGGCGCCCTGACCGCGGATACATATCTCGCCTACGGTCCCCGGCGGACATGGCTTTCCGTCATCGCCGGTGATGCGTATCTCCGTGCCGGGGATGGCGCGGCCGACCGTGTTAAGGTGCGACAGGCCGCGGTCGAGATGATCGGCAGGGAAGAGGATGGACACCATGCTGCCCATCTCCGTCATTCCGTAGGACTGATAAAACTCGCAGTCGAGCCGCTTCAGCGCGCGCTCCAGCAGAGCGGGCGACACAGGGCAGGTAGAATAACGGATGGTGTGCAGCGAACTGAGGTCATACGGCTTTTTATCCAGCTCGTCCAGTATCCATTTCAGTATCGTCGGCACGACGCTTATGGCGTTGATGTGCTCGCGCTGCAGGCTCTGCATGTACTGCTCCGTAGAAAAGGAGCTCATCAGAACGAGCGTGCCGCAGGTACAGAAGCAGAGCCACGCGCCTATCGCGGCGGAGTGGAAAAGCTGTGAGATGAACTGCAGCTTGTCCCCCGGACGGTAGCCGTACAGGTCCTTTACGGCGGACATTTTGTCGAGCATGCCGCCGTGCGTGTAGACGACCGTCTTTGCGTGGCCGGTAGTTCCGCTGGTGTGCATATGACAGGCGGGGTCGTCATCCCGGAGCCTGACGTCAAAATCATCCGAATCCGGATAAGCGGAGATGAGCCTGATAAAGGAGGAGTCCCGCTCACCGCTGCCCTCAAAGCTGAAGAAGCTGAGAGCGCCGGCGTAATGGGAAAAGAGCTGCGCGCCCCAATCAGGGTTCTCCACTTGGATGAAGGCTGTCTTTACATGGCTTGCGTCGAGCTGCATTATCATCTCACTCGGGGCAA
>CAKTIH010000188.1 GCA_934565615.1 uncultured Oscillospiraceae bacterium
TCAAGCAGGTCCGCTGGAGAGAGGCGCTCAAGACGCTTGCCGACTGCTCCAAGGCGCTCAAGGAGTATAACCCCAAGCTGGAGATAACCTGCTGCGTCCATGCGACGCTCCAGAGCTACTATGTCACCGAGCTGCGCGGCTATGACAACTGGGAAATGGTCGCTGCCTGCCCTTACTTCGACGTGTTCTCCACCACCATCATCAAGTGGGGGCTGCCCGAGAGCTTCTTCAGGCAGATCACCGAGCGCACCGTCAACATCGCTAAGAAGTACGGCAAGGAATCCGAGCGCTGGCTCATGGGCTACAGCGAGAGACCCGACGACTTCAGCCAGATAGACCGCGTCGTTGACATGTACGAGCAGATGGGCGTTGACCGTCTGGGCACATGGACCTACCGCGGCGGTCTCGGCACGAGCGTTGCCGCAAAGGACCCCATCGAGCTGTGGGACAACATCGGCCGCAACTACAGGAGAGTCCTCAAGAAATAAGAAAATCGGCATCTCCGCATTTTGCGGGGATGCCGATACGAGTGTTATGAAGAACAACAAAATTTTCTACGGCTGGGTCAACCTGCTTGTTATATGGATAGTAAGTCTCGTGTGCGTCGTGCCGTTCTACTACTCCTTCGGTATCGCTGCCGAGGGAATGAGCGTCTCGATGGGAGTCACAATGACTGCTGTAACGGGCGCGTATACCATGCACAATTTTGTGTTTGCGCTTATTGCGCCCGCCCACGGGAAATTTGTCAGCCGCTGCGGTATAAAGCGCTCCATGCTTCTCGGTCTTGCCGTTGGCGCTCTTGGATTTCTGGCGCTTGCACTGCTGAGTGGGAAAAGTACAGTGCTGTATTACATTATATGGATGGTACCGGTCAGCATTTTCCTTCGCTATGGAGGCTCCTACTGTTCCCAGATGTGCATCTCAAAATGGTTTTACCGCCATAGGGGACTTGCCATGTCGATCTATTTCGTCGCGGGCGGACTTGGAGGCTATCTGTTCACACCATTTTTTGAAAGGCTCAATTCGCTGTACGGCTGGAAGTTTATATGGGTCTACCTTGCGGCAGCCTGTGCGCTGAGCTTTGTTCTATGCTGGCTTTTTCTGCGCGAGGCTCCTGATGCTGACTCTGCCGAGCTGCAAAAAATCGATGAAAAGTCAATGAGCTTCCGCAGCACGGAGTCTTGGACATGCCGCGAGGCAATGAGAAACAGCCGCTTTTATCTTGTCATGCTCATACTCGCGCTCTCTCAGTTTACGATGTTTGCCGTGTGCAATACGGGTGTGCAGTACCTTTCCGACTGCGGTATGAGGCAGGCGGAAGCGGCGCGAATGATAGGCTCCTTTGCGATCATCAGCGTTGCTGGCAGGCTTGCAATGGGCTTTCTTTCCGACAGGATGCCGGCAAAGCTGCCGGTCGCGCTCGGGTGCGTTGCCGGCGGTATCGGCATGCTCATGATGCGGCTCTATTCCCCGGAGACGGTCGGCATCGCGCTTGTCCTCGCGGGGCTCGGTTACGGTATAGTGATAGTCGCGCCCGTGGATATGCTGGTCGACTTTTTCGGCAGCGAGGATTCGGCAAATATAATCGCGTGGTATTCTCTGATCGGCAGCGGTATCTCCGCAGGCTTTTCTGTGCTGTTCGGACTTCTCTATGACGCCTTCGGCAGCTATACATATGTGTGGAGCATAGGACTCGGCTTCTTTGCCTTGTGTACCATTATTGCGATATTCATAACCCCGCCGAAGAAAAGGCAATTGCCAAAAGAATAAAAATCAAGCGCCTGCCCGTTATGGGCAGGCGCTTCAGTCTGTCGAGGAACCCGGTCTGTACTCAGGAGCAGACTGGGTCTCGAAC
>CAKTIH010000189.1 GCA_934565615.1 uncultured Oscillospiraceae bacterium
GCTCGCACATTGGCGAGACTTCTTTGACAGACTGATCAAGAGCGGATCATTTACATGATCCGCTCTTGATTTTTTATGTGCGGAAGTGTATAATGACCTTAATGAGACACACTGTCTCATTAAAAACGGAGGTGCGGTAAATGAGAAGCAGGGACCCAGAGCTGATGAAGGCGATACGCGGCTATGTCGAGAGCTATTACAGAGAGCACCTTTCGTCCCCGTCGATAAGGAGCATATCGGAAGCCACGGGGATTCCGCGCGCGACGGTGCAGCGCTACCTTGTGGATATGGACAGCAGGGGAATGCTCGAATACAGCGGGCGCGTCGCCGCCTCTCCAGCCATTGCCAAATGCACCACGGGCTATGTCTCCGCGCCGATAGTCGGGTCGATACGCTGCGGCAGCCCCGAAGGCGAGGAGGAAAATGTTGAGGAATACGTGAACCTGCCGACCTCCGTATTCGGCGGTGGGAGCATGTATCTGCTGCGCGCGAAGGGAGACTCTATGCACGATGCGGGCATAGATGAGGGCGACCTTGTGGTCATCACGGCGCAGAATGAAGCAAATGTCGGGGACATCGTCGTCGCGCTCGACAGCAGCGGACAGAACACGCTCAAGCGCTATGCCGGCTTTGACGCGTTGCGCGGCCGCTATGTGCTTGAATATATGAACGAGAAGGTCTACCCCGGCAAGGCTGAGCTTGTCGACAGCTTTACGGTGCAGGGCGTCGCGCGGCACGTGATAAAGGCGATTTGAGGAGCGCGGAGAAATGGAACGCAGCTATGTTTCCATCGACCTGAAGTCCTTCTTTGCGTCGGTGGAGTGTGTGGAGCGCGGGCTGAATCCGCTTACGACAAACCTTGTCGTGGCGGACTCCTCGCGCACGGAAAAGACGATATGCCTTGCTGTGACGCCGTCGCTCAAGAGCTACGGCATCTCAGGCAGGGCAAGGCTGTTTGAGGTCGTGCAGCGTGTGGGAGAGATAAACACTGCGCGCCGCAGGAGAGCGCCGGGCGGGGCGTTCACGGGGAAGTCGTATAACGACCCGGAGCTTAAAAAGAACAGCGCGCTCGAACTGGACTATATAGTGGCGAAGCCCCAGATGTCGCACTATATAGAAATGAGTACGAAAATATACGATATATACATGAAGTATGTCGCTCCGGAGGATGTGCATGTCTATTCGATAGACGAGGTGTTCATCGACCTGACGGCGTATCTCAAGACCTATGGGCTGACCGCGCGCGAGCTTACGCAGCGGATCATTCTTGACGTGCTGCGCAGCACGGGTATTACGGCAACGGCGGGGATAGGGACGAATCTTTATCTCAGCAAGATCGCGATGGATATAGTCGCAAAGCACATCGAACCGGACAAAGATGGCGTGCGCATCGCGGAGCTTACGGAGCAAAGCTACCGGGAGCAACTTTGGGAGCACAGGCCGCTGACGGATTTCTGGCGCGTCGGCAGGGGATATGCAAAAAAGCTCGAAGCGCACGGAATGTACACGATGGGCGACGTTGCCCTGCGCGCGGAATACGATGAGGACTCGCTCTATAAGCTCTTCGGCATGAACGCTGGGCTGCTGATAGACCACGCATGGGGCTATGAGCCATGTACGATCGCGGACATTAAGGCGTACCGCCCCGGCAGCAGCAGTCTCGGCTCGGGGCAGGTGCTCCAGTGCCCGTACACCTTCGATAAGGCGCGGATAATCGTCCGCGAGATGACGGAGCAGCTCGTGCTCGAGCTGGTTGAAAAGCGCCTTGTGACCGACCAGATCATACTCGATGTGGGCTACGATATCGAGAGCCTCTCCCGCCGGGAGACTGCTGCGCAGTATAAGGG
>CAKTIH010000190.1 GCA_934565615.1 uncultured Oscillospiraceae bacterium
TTTTGCTCGTTTTTTCAACAGTTGCTTAAAATGTGCTGTTCCCGCTTGATGTAATACGCTGTTCTTTGACAGACTGAAACGCTCAGACTTCATGATGAAGTCTGAGCGTTTTCGATTTACGCCGCCTTAGTCCTCGCGGCCTATGCGTTCAAGCTCTGTGTCCTTCTTCCACAGGTAGCTCAATCTCAGCTCCTCGCCGCGGCTGATGCGGCGGAAGTTCTCAGTGTGCTTTATGAAGATCGGCACAAAGGGGATCGCAAGGATCGCAGCGCCCGCCCAATTGCCGGTCGTCGTGCCGTAGTACACAGGCCAGATCACCGACATGGAGACGGTCGAGATGGCGATATAGTTCGACACGAAGCCTATCAGCACGGCGATGGCGAGCATCAGCAGGAAGACCTTGGCGCTGTGCGCAAGCACCACGCCGCCGAGACAGGCAAAGCCCTTGCCGCCGCGAAAGCCCAGAAACACCGGGAACATGTGCCCGACGACACAGGACACGCCGGTTATCTGCCACGCGTATTCCAGCTCCGGCAGGAGCACCGCGCCGAGCTTGCATGCGGCCGTAGCCTTGAGTATATCAAACAGCGCGACGAATATGCCCGCGGCCTTGCCCGCCATGATGACGGTGTTCGACGCCCCGGCGTTGCAGGAACCGGAGGTGCGCACATCGTAGCCCTTCTTGCGTCCGATAAGGTAGGACGGGCTTATGCAGCCGATGAGATAGCCCATAAGCACACACAGCAGCAGACGCCATAGACTGAATGTCATTTCAATTCACTCTCCCAAAACAAAGCGTTCTATCCCGCGCGCGACTCCGGCTTCGGCATTCGAGACCGCCACCCAGTCGGCAGCGGCGCGCAGCTCCTCAATGGCGTTCTCCATCGCAACGCCGATGCCCGCAAAGCGGATCATGTCTGCATCGTTGCGGTCATCGCCGAAGGCAAGGACCTCCTCAGGTCTGATGTCCAGCCGCCTGCACAGCGCGGCGAGTCCCTGACCTTTGGTCGCGGCGGAGCTGTTGACTTCGATATTGAAGGGCACAGACGTCGTGAACGCCATGCTGGGGAACATGCCCGGCAGCTCCTCGAGCTGGCGCGCCCGCTCCTGCATATCGGTGAAATAGAACTGAAGCTTCTGAACGCTCCCGCCCTTCTGGCGCAGAAACTCCTTCAGCTCCGGCACTCTCCTGCGCAGCGTGAGGACAAGCTCCAGGATGCCGGGGTCGGGTACGAAGTCCCGTGCGCGCGCCTGCATACCGGCGGACATATAGCCCCAGCCGTCCTGATAGCAGTCATAGGGAATGCCCAGCCCGTCCTCATAGCGCAGGAGACTGAGCGCCTCCTCAAGCGGTATCTCCGCGCGCGCGACGGCCTTGTCCTCCACCGCGTCATAGACAAACGCTCCGTTTGCCGTGACATAGTAGCGGATAAACGGCAGTTCGCGTATCTGCTGCGGGACGCCGCCTACTATCCGCCCTGTCGCCGGGACTATGACGACGCCCTTTGCGGCGGCCTCTTCCAGCGCCCTTATATTGTCCGGGGGGATATTCTTGTTCGGGTCAAGGAAAGTCCCGTCAAGATCAAATGCGATAAGCTTTATGCCCATTATATACTCAACCTCGTTTCTTTACCGATATTATCCACTATTCCGAAGCTTTTGGCAAGAGCTTTTTATAGATATAGCAAGTCCACCGCATCGTGTTCGACGCGGTGGGCTTGTTCGTTATTCTTCGGTTTTCTCCGGTTCTTTGCGGCTCTTTTCCTGCTCCGCCTGTTTGGCCAGCAGCAGGTTTACCTTGTCGTAG
>CAKTIH010000191.1 GCA_934565615.1 uncultured Oscillospiraceae bacterium
GCACAGAGCGGCTGTACCCGGCGAGGTTTGACATGACCCCACGGATATGCACGGGCTTGATGTCGCGCATACGCATGGCCGAGAGGGGCGGCAGGATATGATTGTTCAGGATGTAGAGACAGTCCTCCTTACTGTTCTCGCGCAGGTTCGGCCGCTTATAGGTGTTAAACCAAAGCTGGGCGAACTCGCCGAAAGTCGTGGCGTCAGTGATGTCTACGCCCGCGCCGATCTCGAGCTTTGCCTGCTGATATTTTCGCTCCAATTCCTCCTTTGTTGCCGCGCGGATGTACTTCCGTTTTCCGGTTGGTGTTGTGATGGTTTTGGTGTAGAGTTTTGACATTTGAAAAATCCTCCTTGTAAAAGCTCGGCCGAACTGATACAATGAAGACGCCTATTGGAGCCAATGCGAGTGTGTGTGATCTCCTTTGTATTCAATCGGCTGGGCCGCATCCGTGTGCGAGACGGGTGCGGCTCTTTTTTTATTCTTTCAAGGCCTGAAGCTGCGCGGTCAATTCGTCGATTCGCTGCTGCAATTCGCGGTTCTCGCGTTGCAGGCGGCGGACTTCATTCTCGGCGTCAACCACATCGCAGCGCGCCTCCTCTTCCATTTCGTCAATGCTGTTGCGCAGAGCCTGATAATGGCTGTAGAGATTTGCGTAGGCGCGCGGCGCGAAGATACGCCAGAATGTCTCCTTGATCAGCTCCCATTTCTCGGCCGGGGTACGGTCGAAAAAATCATTGTTCAAGCACGTCACCTCCTTTGCTCACTATGACAGCTTATATAGAATGAACACAAATACCGCAGTAATGATGAGGCATCGGACGACGGCGACCCAAGCGGTTGGTTCTTTTCCGCCAGCTGAATAGTCTGTAGCAGTGATGCCGCTTGCATACCCGATGCCGAAAATCAGCCCAACCATAAACAGCGCGCAAAGAACATAGCCGAAGAACGTTGAGATTTGCCCGGCTGTTAAAAGCTCCGGCTGCTCATATGCGACAAAAGCGACGGCCACAAACAGAAGCCCCATGAAGGGCCCAATCTTATCGAGCCATTCCGGGCGATTTGACCGGCTTTCTGAGCTGTCAGTTTCGCGGTTCGGTTGCGGCTTCGAATTTCTCTGATACGTTCTCATGTTATCCCCCTTAATATGTTGCATCCCCCACCGTGTGCGAGACGGTGGAGGGTGTTTTTTTTTATTTACGGCAGCAGACTCGTGAAGCCAACGGCCTTGCCTAAAATGCGAACGGCCTGCATCGCGTCCTTGAAGTACACGAGCGGTTCATAGGCTGGGTTTTCCGGCTGGAGCACGACGTGATCCTCATACACGTACACGCGCTTGAGCGTCGCCTCGTCCCCGATCAGCACGGCGGCGATCTCTCCGTTGTTCACGGCGGGCTGCTGGCGTATGTAGACGATATCCCCGTCATGGATGCGGGCGTTTATCATGCTGTCGCCCTTGCAGCGCAGCGCGAAGTCAGCATGGATATGCTCCGGAACCTCGACGTTATCCTCTATGTTCTCCGCCGCAAGGATCGGCTCGCCGCAGGCGATCACTCCGAGCAGCGGTACCGTATAGGTCGCGGGCATCGGCAGGATGTTGTCGGGGGCTGTGGCGGAGTTGCCCCGGAGCGGAGAACCCTCCACATAATTAGCGCTGTCGTCTATACCGGTTTCCAGAAGCACGTCGCCAGACGTGTGCAGGAAATCGGCGAGCTGTTTGATCTTGTGAACATCCGGCTTGC
>CAKTIH010000192.1 GCA_934565615.1 uncultured Oscillospiraceae bacterium
TTGTTTTTAATGCGGGGAGATATGGTCTTGCGAACCGCTTCGGGCTGCTCCATGATCTCCTTGAACATGAAGTGCGGATAGCCGCCCTTTTCGGCTGCGCTGACGTCCCGGTCGACATAGCTGTGCTCCTTCTCGACGGGCTGGCCGTATTCGTCAAAGACCTGGATGCCGTCGGCGGAGACGAGGGCGACCTCGCCGTCGTTCATATATGCCACGTCGCGCGTATGCTTGATGAGCGCGGTAACGTCGGAGGCAATGAAGCTGCAGCCGTCGCCGTAGCCGAGCAGCAGCGGTGCGTCCTTGCGCGCGGCGACGAAGCTGTCGGGCGTGTCCTTGCACATGATGCCCAGCGCGTATGCGCCCTCAATGCGGTCAAGCACGCGGTAGACCGAGGCCATAAAGTCCCCGCAGCTGTCGTAGAAATACTCGAGCAGCTGCGCGACGACTTCGGTGTCGGTCTCGGAGCTGAAGTGCATACCCTGAGAGATAAGAAATTCCTTTATCTCAACATAGTTTTCGATGATGCCGTTATGCACGACGGCGATGTTCCTGCCCTCGCTCAGATGCGGGTGGGAGTTTATATCGTTCGGTTCGCCATGCGTCGCCCAGCGCGTGTGACCGATGCCGAGCGTTCCGGTGAGGCTGCGCCCGTTATCCGTCAGCGCCTTGAGTACGCTCAGACGCCCCTTGGATTTCTTTACCTGTAAGCCGCGCTTGCCGCCGAGAACGGCGAGCCCGGCAGAATCATACCCGCGGTATTCGAGCCTTTCAAGCCCGTCCAGAAGGATCGGAGCGGCCTGCTCTTTTCCAACGTAACCTACTATGCCGCACATGGTTTCACGTCCTTTCATTTTTCGCTATACGGTTTTTCCATTATTTTCTACTATAATACATAATAGCACACAAAAACAAATTATAGCACTATGGCGCTTTTCACGCAAGTGTCCGAAATTCTATATAGTGCACAGTTTCAGCCGTCGTAAATGGTCAGTTATTACAACTTTGCACGATTTACCTGTTTTGCCCTTGAAAAATTGCGTCCCTTGCATTAAAATAGCCGTCGGTGTCTCCTGCGCGCTCTGCGCGGGACGGCACTATATTTTGTGCCTGAAACCAAGTTTTCCAGATTTGTAATCAATATATAGTGATTTTGCTATTGACAAGCGCGGCATGTGGCCTTATTATATACAAGCGCGATGACGAAGCGCAGGCTCATGTGAAAGGAGGGTGCGGCATGCTTATATCCGGTCTGCAGAAGCTGACTTTGCTGGATTATCCCGGCCTTGTTGCATGCACGGTGTTCACCGGCGGCTGCAACTTCCGCTGCCCGTTCTGCCATAACGCTCCTCTGGTGCTGCCTGAGGAACTGGCGCACGACACGGATGAGGAGCAGGTGCTGAGCTTTCTCAAAAAGCGCGTCGGCGTGCTCGACGGCGTCGCGGTGACCGGGGGAGAGCCGCTGCTGCACAGCGATATTGCTGCGTTTCTCGAAAAGGTTCGCGCGCTCGGCTTCAAAATAAAGCTCGACACCAACGGCTCCTTTCCCGACAGACTCGCGGAC
>CAKTIH010000193.1 GCA_934565615.1 uncultured Oscillospiraceae bacterium
ATTTGAAAGTTGACCTTGAGAACCCGGATGAAGCTCGGCATACAATTGACGAGCTAGTTAAGATGTACGAAGCGGATAAGCTCAAGTGGACGGCAGAGGAAATTGCCGAAGCAAAGCATCTTGCGATGCAGATTATGACGCAGTTGTGCTTGGATGGATACAGCATCAATTGGTCAAAGGCGGACAACGCAATCTCACTGTGGATGCTGGACGAGGACAGCCGAAACCATTCCAACACATTCTGTATGACTGACCCGTTCTACTGGAATACATGGATTGGCAAGTGCGTCTGCCTGTGCCGGGCTACCGGCAGGGAAGTGCCCGCGTTCATTGTCAAAAAGGCTGGTGAGTGCTGGTGACGTGTTTTTACAAAGCGCCGAGCCGTAAGCGGCGATTGAAGCTGGCGATGGCAGCGGGCGTGTCCCGGAACGAAGCGAACAATGTGCTGTGGATGGAGAAAATGCTGAACCAGTGCTTCGAGAAGCACAACCGTGAGGCAAAAAAGAAAGACGGTGGACGCGATGAATAGATTCTGTGTCCGCTGCGGAGCGCTTCTTGAAGCCCCAAACGCAAACCAGAAGTATTGCATCGTGTGTGCACACAACGTCCAGCTTGAACAGCAAGCGGAGTGGAGACGCCGGAAGGGAAAAACTGAACGAGTAATGGGACTCTGTGCGTGGTGCGGAAAGGCAATGGTGAAGAAGACACCAGACCAGAAGTATCACAAAGACTGTCAAAGGAAAGCCGAAAGAGCGAGCCTTCCTGCTGGTTCGCAGTACAAGCTACCAGAAAGACAAAGACCGGCTCCGCCTAGATACAGCATCAAACAAATAAACGACAAAGCAAAGTCGCTTGGAATGAACTATGGGCATTACAGCATGTTGCTGAGTCAGGGAAAGGTAGAGCCACCCGATGAACGGTAAATACTATGGCCAGCGGGAAATCCGCTGGCACAGTCGGGAGAAAGACCGGCTGGAACACATTCATAAGAGAAAGGAGAAAAATGAAAGCACTCGTAGAAATTGTTTTGATGTGGAGCATAGCGCTGGCAGTAGTTTTGGCGGCATTCCTGTTAAACTTCTGGCTGGTGCATTATATTATGGTGCTGATCGGCGCTAATGCCACATGGGGAATCATCGCAGCGTCGGTTGTGATGGCATCTGCATGGATTCTTAGCTTTGGAGGTAAGAAAAATGAAAAGCCTGAAAGCTAACATTCTGTGCTTGTTTGGAATCGCGCTTGGCTGCGTTTCGGTTTTATGCGGAGACGCAATTCAGGGAAGCGTAAGCATCCCGCAAGTGATTGGTTGGGTGCTTTTGTCGTTCGGATGTTTAGGCATGGCGCTTGTACTGTGTGCCCTTGGAGTAAGTTCTGAAAACGAGCGCATAGAAAACCAGAACCGCAAAATCAACCGCGTCGCTCACCATACGAATGAGTGGAGGGATACGCAGTGAAATGCCCGGAATGCGGAAGCGAAAAAATTTCGATTGATCGAAGCACATCAAAAGATGACAACATCATCCGCCGT
>CAKTIH010000194.1 GCA_934565615.1 uncultured Oscillospiraceae bacterium
TGATGCGGGTAGTAGCCATGTTCTTTCCCTCCATTGCGCAAAATAAAAAAGGGAGCCACGCACAATTGGACTGTTCCCCGTCCAACGGACAATAGAAAAAAGAGACCTCCTGTTGTAGAATAAAAACTGCGACAGGAGGTCTAAGTATGGCAAGAGAATACACAAAGGTGGAAGAACTGGCAGAGGTAGTGAGAACTCGTCATGAGCATGGGGAAACATATGCAGAGATAGCCACCAGCTATGGATTAGAGAAGAAGCAACTGAGAAAGCTCATGGAACGGCAGAGAAGGAAGGAGCGGAAGATTGCAGCGGGTTACATTCCACGCCCCAAGGGACGCCCGCGTAAAGAGTCGGCAAGCGAAGAAGCAAAGCGGAACAACGAAATTGCACAGTTGCGGATGCAGGTGGAGCTGTTGCAAAATTTTCTGTTCGAAGCTGGAAGGAGGTGAAACTGAAATATCGGGTGATTGAGCGCTTTCGCGGAAAATACAGCATAGAAGCCATGTGCAAAGTATTTGAGGTAAGCCGAAGCGGATACTATGCGTGGAGGGAGCGGCAGCAAAAGGAAACAACGGATCAGTGGCTGGTTGACCTGATCACGGCATGCCAGCGACAGAGCAGACAGACCTATGGGATTCGCCGTGTACGGCGTTGGATCCAGCGCCAAAACGGGAAATCAGTAAATCTCAAGGCGATCTTGCGTGTAATGCGCAAGATGAACCTGCTGTCGGTTATTCGCCGCAGCAGGCCCTATACCCGCTACCAGCAAGCCATTCACAAGTACCCAAATCTTCTGAACCGAAGCTTTGAACAGGCAACGCCCAACCAATTCTGGGTGACGGACATCACCTACATCGCGATTCCGGGCAAAATGCTATACATGTGTGCTGTGCTGGATTTGTGCGGCAAGGTCGTTCTTGCGTGGAAACTGGGTACGGACATGTGTTCTTCTCTCGTTACAGATACCATTCGCGAAGCTTTGCAACGAGAAAAGGTCACTGGCGGACTTACCCTCCACAGTGACCAGGGGTCTCAATATACATCGCAAGCATACTTCGACCTGACGCAAACATACCACGTTTCGCCCTCGATGTCCAGCCCCGGCTGTCCCTATGATAACGCAGCGATGGAGAATTTCTTCGGCACACTAAAAACAGAATGCTTGTATCGTTCGCACTTCACCACTCGTGCTGAAGTAGAGCAGCTCGTTGCGGAGTACGTTGATTTTTACAACTTTGAGCGCATCTCGCTCAAAAACGGTCTTACTCCCGTTGAAATCAGAAGCAAGACCGCGTTATTCTATGAAATTCTACGATAGCCCCTTATTTTTCTGTCTGTTGCTTGGGGAACAGTCCAAAATTTGCCGTATCCCCTTCTTTTGAACAGGAAGGCCATTCCTTCAACCAAACTCGCTTCAGCTTTCCGGGTTCGCGTCTTCCTTCTCATCCTGATACTTCGGCGCAAGCACGCTGCCCAAAATGCGGTCGACAGCCTCGTCGTCCGTTACGTGCAGGCTGACGC